>JBAVGI010000036.1:0-73002 GCA_049684755.1 Candidatus Sulfotelmatobacter sp. | reverse complement strand
GCGCGCTCTCGCTCGAAACAAAATGGCGCCTGGCGCAGAAAGCGTTCGCGACAACGGCTGCTTACGACTCCGCTATTGCCTCGACCCTCGAAGGAATCTCCGACATAAGCAATTTCGCGCCGCCGGCAGCTGCGGAGCTTCGCTCCGCCGGACAGCGGGGGGTGGCTGTCCCCACATCGGCTGAAGTGTTTCCGCAAACCCTGCGTCTGTCGTTTCAAAAAACTCTCGACCTGCGCTACGGAGAAAATCCACACCAGAAGGCCGCTATGTATTCCGATGGCTCTGGAGTCGGCGTGGCCAATGCCCGTCAACTTCAGGGCAAGGAGCTTTCTTACAACAACATCGTCGACCTGCAAGCCGCCTGGGATCTCGCTCAGGAATTCGATCCGAACGATGCCGCGGTCTGCGCCATCATCAAGCACACCAATCCCGCCGGCACCGCTACTGGCAAGACTCTTACCGAGGCCTACAAACGTGCCCTCGAATGCGATCCCGTCTCTGCGTTTGGCGGCGTGATCGGCGTGAACCGTCCTGTCGACCTGGAGGCTGCCGAAGAGATGCACAAACTTTTCCTCGAAGTGATCGCCGCTCCCGCCTTCGATGAAGCAGCAAAAGCCAAGTTCGCCACCAAAAAAAATCTACGCCTCGTCGAAGTTACGGGTGCGCCGCAGAAGTGGACGCTCAAAAACATTTCCGGCGGAGTTCTTCTGCAGGATGCCGATGTCCGCCCACTGCAGGACATCGATTTGAAAGTCGTCACGCAGCGAGCTCCCACGCCCGAAGAAACCCGCACTCTTTTGTTTGCCTGGAAAGTTTGCAAGCACGTGAAATCGAACGCCATCGTCTACGCGCGAGATGGACAAACCGTTGGGGTCGGCGCCGGCCAGATGAGCCGTGTGGATGCGGCCAAGATCGGCGCTATGAAAGCGCAACTGCCGCTGCAGGGAACGGTCGCCGCCTCCGACGCATTCTTTCCGTTCCCTGACGGAGTTGAGGAAATTGCCAGGGCCGGCGCTACGGCCATCATTCAACCCGGAGGCTCGCAGCGTGATGCCGAAGTGATCGCAGCCGCCGACCGCCTCGGTCTCGCGATGCTTTTCACCGGGGTACGACATTTCCGCCATTAGAAGCCTTCTAAGATTTCGCCGTTTACCAAACTTGACAATTCTTAGAGGCAAGTCCCCCGGTCCCTGTACTTCCGGACTCCTTCTTGCTCACAACAGGCCGCACTGTTTTTCCAAATCAGGCGTCCAACAGGTTAGAATTAGAGCACCCCAGCTCCGGCGGTTGTGCATCCAATGGTCATGGCTCGGGAAGTGCGCTCAACTCTTAAGAGGATCAGTTCCATCCATTCCAGCGTGGTCAGGTCGAGCATGAATAGAATTTTTCAGATAGCTTTGGTCTTTTTGCTTTTCGCAGCGGTCGCATCTGCGCAAACCAGTCCCTCGGCGCCTGCCGAATCTAAGCCTCAGAACTCCAAGCCGGCGCAGACAGCACCGCACAAAGTGGACCATGCTGCTTCCTATTACCACTACACGCTGGCGCACCTTTACGAAGAGCAGGTTACGGCTTATGGGCGCAGCGAATTGGCTAATAAAGCCATGGAAGAATACCGGCTCGCTATCGATGCTGATCCTTCTTCGGAATTCCTGACGTCGGGCCTCGCCGAACTCTACGTAAAGACTGGACGCATACGCGACGCTGTAATCCAGGCTCAGGACATTCTTAAGCGCGATCCGAATAATCTTGAAGCTCATAAATTACTTGGCCGGATTTATCTGCGGTCTCTGGGCGATATGCCGGGCAACGGCAACGGATCCGAGAACGTCCTCAAACTAGCAATCGAGCAATACGAAGAAATCGTCAAGATCGAACCCAACAACGTAGACGATCACCTCTTGCTCGGCCGGCTTTACCGCCTGAACAACGATCTGCAGAAAGCGGAGAGCGAACTCAAGATCGCGGTGAAGCTCGATTCAGAATCGGAAGAAGCCGTTACCACTCTCGCCCTGCTCTATACCGACGAAGGTGACACCGCGCACGCTCTACAAGTGCTGAGCGCAGTGCCCGATACCGGGCGTTCCGCCAAGCTGTACGCCGCGCTTGGCGCCACTTACGAGCAGCGCAAGGATTACAAGAGCGCAATCGATGCTTTCAGGCACGCCATTCAACTTGATCGAGACAATCTGGACGCCATCCGCGGCCTGGCTGAGAATCTTTTAAACGATGGCCAGATCGATGCGGCGCTGGATCAGTACAAAGTGATCGCCGATGCGAATCCGGAAGATGCACAGACTTATCTCCGCATCTCCGAAATCTATCGCCGCCAAGGTAAATACGACCAAGCTCTTGAGAGTTTGAAAAAAGCCCAGGACATGGTTCCCGATGCCTTGGAAGTTCCTTACAACATCGCCGTTGTATATGAGGCGCAGGGCCGGTACGACGACGCCATCAAGATTCTGCAGGATCTGCTGAAGAAAACTGAAAAGCCGGACAGCAGCTACTCCCAGGCTGACCGCAACAATCGCGGCATCTTTATTGAGCGCCTGGGAATGGTTTACCGGGACCAGGAAAACTATCCCGCCGCGGTGGATGCTTTCCGGAAAATGATTCCGCTCGGCGACGACAATGCCAAAACCGGCTATCAGGATGTGATCGATACCTATCGCGAAGCCAAGCAGTGGCCGCAGGCCACCGCCGTAGCTAAAGAAGCCGTGCAGAAAATGCCCGACGATCACGAGCTTCGTATGGTGCTCGACGCGCAACTCGCCGATACCAGCGATCCGGAGAAACCGCTCGCCGATGTGCGTTCATTGCTGACCGGGAAACCGGAAGACCGCGAAGTCTACGTGCGCCTGGCCATCATGTATACGCGGCTGAAGCGCTGGAGCGATGCTGAGCAGTCGCTCAACAAGGCCGAGCTTCTCTCTACTAAGCCCGACGACAAAGAATACATTTACTTTCTGCGCGGGTCCACTTATGAGCGCGAGAAGAAGTACGACGAAGCAGAAGCGGAATTCAGGAAAGTTCTCGCTGTCAATCCGCAAAGTGCAGTCACGCTTAATTATCTGGGATATATGAACGCCGATCGCGGAGTGCAACTGGAAGAATCTCTGAACCAGATTAAGTTGGCGGTCAGCCTCGACCCCACCAACGGCGCTTATCTGGATTCTCTCGGTTGGGCTTATTTCAAGCTGGGCAAGTACGATCTTGCCGAAGAGAGTCTGAACAAGGCTTCGCTCCGGATGGGTTCAGATCCGACCGTGCAGGATCATCTTGGCGATCTTTTTCAGAAGACTGGACGCCTCAAACTGGCTGCCGCACATTGGGAGCGCGCGGTTGAGGAATGGAACAAAACGGTACCCGCCGAGGTCGACAGCGATTTACTGGTGGCCACGCAGAAGAAGCTCGATGCCGCGAAAGTACGATTGGCCAGGGAAGATTCGCAGAACCCGTAGCCGGGGAACGAATTGTTGATTGTTGATTGCCGATTGTTGATTCAGACAAACTCGCGGCTGGTTTAATCAACAATCAGAAATCAGCAATCATCAATCAGCAATCAACAATGCTAGACTGTTCCTATGCTGGCCGGCTACGCGGTGCAGGTGGAAGATTCCCGCGGACGCCGTTTCCCTGAACCGCCTCATCCTTATCGCAACGACTACCAGCGCGACCGCGATCGGATTATTCACGCCCGCGCTTTCCGGCGGCTCGAGGATAAGACGCAAGTTTTTACTCGCCGCTATTCCGACCACTTCCGCAACCGGCTCACCCACACGATTGAGGTAGCGCAGATCACGCGCACGGTCGCGGGAGCGCTCGCTCTCAACGTGGATTTGGCGGAAACTCTCGCGCTCGTGCATGATCTTGGCCACCCTCCATTCGGCCACGCTGGCGAGAAGGCCCTCGACACAGCCATGCGTGAGCATCGCCTTTTTTTCGATCATAACCTGCACGCCCTGCGCATCGTGGAAGATTTCGAGCAGCGCTACGCCGCTTTTCGCGGCCTGAACTTAACTTTCGAAGTGCGGGAAGGCATCATCAAGCACTCGCGCGATTACGATGCAGAGAAGCATCCGGAGCTGGCCGAGTACTTGCTCGACCAGCGGCCGCCGCTCGAAGCTCAACTCGTCGACTTAACCGACGAGATCGGCTACAACACCGCTGACTTGGACGATGGTTATGAAGCCCATTTGCTGACGCTTGAGCAAATCAGAGACGGCGTTCCTGTCTTTGAAAGTTTCTTCCGCAAGGTCGAACAGCTTTATCCTGATGCGGCCGAAAAGCTGCAATTCAACGAGTCGCTGAAACGCGTCTTCAACCGTCTGACCGGCGATCTCATCACCAACACCCAATCTCGACTGAAGCAGGCGCGCATCAAAACACTGGCTGACATACGCCTGCATAAAGAGCGCCTCGCTGCATTCAGCCCCGAAGTCGAAGCTGAGCGCAAACAGATCAAAGACTTTCTGTACGAAAATCTCTATTACAGCCCGTCTCTGGCGGGAGAAAAAGACGACGCCGAACGAATTGTCACAGAGCTCTTCGCCTTCTGGATGAAAACTCCCTCAGCGCTGCCCCACTATTACGAGGAGAAAGCGGAACAGGAATCATTGCCGCGCGTCGTCTGCGACTATATCGCAGGGATGACGGATCATTTCATCATCGAACAGTATGAAAAACATTGCGGCAGTGCGCGCTGAGGCCCGCACTAAGGCAGCGCACATAGCCCTGCGCATAGCGCCGTCGTCCTGAGCGAAGTTGTCGTTCGCGAAGCGGACGACAACGCGCGAAAATAGGTTGTGACGGCTTTTGCTGACATGAGGTCTCCGACTGCGCATGACGTCCACTTTCGTGGACAGTCATGCTTCGCTCAGAGGAACAGGACATACTCTAGTCGGTCTGCTCGCGTCGGCGAGCGATTTGGGGGACCGTTTCTTTCTGCTTCGGGTCTCTGATGCTGACAGCTCGAATCTTCGGTGCGGCCGTGGATTGTTTCGCGCGAAACTTCTCGGCGCCCTGAGATAACGAGGCGGATGTGAGAGGCGGTTGATGCTGGTTAATCGCCACTGGCGCCTGCGAGGAGTGAATGGCCACCGTGTGCGGTGCGGGGTTGGTTGACGTGTTTACAGCCCACGGGTTGTACCAGGTCGGATCGACTTCCTGCTGGCCATAGGCCGGGAGCAGCATGGTTGTAACTATCGCACCAAACAGCATTGCTACGAAAGCTAGTATTCTGCGCGACCGGATGTCTCTTGATCGGTTCATTTGAGCACCTCTGTGATGGATTGATTTCGACCCGACGTTAGTGGCGAGCGCCAGAAATCATGGTTGGGATATTGCACCCGCTTGCAGGAAGTGTCCATGGAGAGAGTCTGAAGCTATATGAAGCGATCTGAAGAATGATTCGAGCGCGTTGCATAGGTTTCGGCGCGAGCGGAGACTGGCTGGCAGCGTCTCCACGTGCCGCGATTGACTTTCAGGCTTTATTGGTGCGACGGCGGGGGACCTCGGGGTGCCTCGGATTTTCTGGATCCGTGACGACGACAATGTCGGTGATACCGGGAAAATACGGGTGTTTCATGCTGTCATCACTTATCCTACGCGCCGAGATCGTTTCAAAACCCGCTTGCGACGAAGAGGGCTTCGGCCGATTAGGAAGTCGTGCAATGGTAGCGCGACGTGAGGACAAGTCAAATGAAAGCCGTGGAGTTGGCGCGGGCTCAAGAGGTAGTTGGCGATAAATCTCGCGGTTACGCGCATCGACCGGTCTTTCGATGTCCTTAAATCTATCTGTGCGACTGCCCTCATTTCCCCGCCACCGCCGCAACCACATCAAACAGAATCCTCGGTCCCCGCCTTACTTCCTCCACCCGAATGCGCTCATCGTTCCCATGCTCAGTATTTCCCTCTTCCTCCGTGGCCGTGTACGGATTAAACCCATAGGAATTAATGCCCAGCGGACGGTAGCGCTGATTTTCCGTGTAGCCGCTGGTAATGTGCGGCACTACGGGAGTGCCGGGAAAATACTTTGTCGAAACTTCGCGGATTGCGTCGTAGAGCGCCGTGTTCGTGGGCGAATAGTTGGCCTCACGGAACTCCGCATTCAACGGTTCGACGCTGACATTCGGATCATCGACGACTCGGCGAATGTTTCCGAGGAGTGCCTTCGGATCGCCGCCCGGCAGAATGCGCACATCCAGATTCGCCCAGGCTTCCGGAGGAATCACATTGGTTTGTTCCGATCCGCCCAGCATGGTGAGTGAAATCGTGTCGCGCAACAAAAAGTTCAACGACTCATCGTTCTCGACATCCTGCTGAAATTTCGCCTCTCGAATTGCCTTGCGAATGTTGCGATATTCTCGGGCTTCTTCCGGCGGCTCATAGGGTGCCATCTCGCGCAGAAATTCCTCCACCACGGGCAGGACTTTCAATGGTGTTTGGTAGGCGAGAATGCGATTCAGCGCATGCACCAGGCGATTCGGCGCCGAATCCGGGTTTGGTCGCGACGCATGTCCCGGCCTGCCATGCGCCACTACGTGTAACCAGAACGTAGTCTTCTCGCCCACGTCCACTCCGACATATTTCACTTTGCCGTTCGCCAGCAGGTTCTCGCCGCCTTCGTTGATCAGGAACTCGGAATTCTCCAGCAAGTCGCGCTGGTGTGAGATAAACCAATCGGTGCCGGTGCCGTCGGCTTCTTCGTCAGCCACCGCCAAAAAAATCACATCGCGGTCCAGTTCGACTTTTTCGCGCTTTAGCATGACCATCACGACCAACTGCGCCAAGCCTTCGTCTTTCATATCCTGGGCGCCGCGTCCCCACAGCCAGCCGTCTTTCATCTCGCCGCTGAAGGGCGGAACCTTCCAGTGCGCGGCATCGCTGGTAACCACATCCATGTGGTTCAGCAGAATAATCGGCCGCTTCACCTCTGCCGTCGTGTGCGGCAACCTGGCCCACAGATCTCCGCGTCCCGGCGCGTACTCGAAGACGCGATTCTCAATCCCTTCCTGATCAAGAATATTCTTGTAAAAAGAAACCGCGCGCATTTCGTGGCCCGGAGGGTTGGTGGTGTCGATGCGCAAATATTCCTGCATCCAGGTTAGCGCGAGATCGGAATACTGCTGCAAATGTCCTGCTGGAAGGCGTGACGAAGCCATCACCGAGGGCTCGCCCGGCTTAGCGGCATCGGCCGCCATTGTCTGGCTTGCAAAGGCTAGAATCACGAGCCCCGTGGCCAACGCCAATCTCGGTGAAATCAACAACTGTTTGCTCAGCTTGGCTTTGCGTTTCCCAGCCGCGTGCCCATTTACCCTGTTCGAAAGCCGCAAGTCGTCTTCCTCCGTTCCACGCAGTTTTTATATCAGGTTTGCCAAAATTACCGTGCGCAAACGCGTGCAGACTATTCCGCACCTGGGTAGTCGCGTATAATCTCTTTAGGGTCAAGTGTTTAGCGCTCAAACCCAAAAGTGAGTTTTGGCATCAGACCTGTAGTAGAACTGTTGGCATCGGAATGCTTTCGGTGCCCAAGTTTTGCGCTTTTCGGTATGCGTCGCGTCACCGCATACCGCTGGTTTTAGGGGACGCAATTAGAAATCACGCAACACGCCCGTTTTGGCGTGCTGGAGTGGAGCCCCGTAAACGCTCCCCCAAATTGGAGGAAGTCTTTTTATGAACACTCGTATGCTCGCTACTTTGCCTCTGGCCGCGATGCTTGCATTTCCGGCCTTTGCGCAAACTTCGTCTACCCAAGATCAATCCAATCCCCCCGCCGCTTCCCAACCCAGCCAGTCTACTGACATGAATGGCACGGGCAAGCAGCCTCTGCAGACGCCCGCTCGTGAAGGCTTCTGGGGACGGGTGAATCCATTCGCCCGCAAGAGCTATGTGAAGCGCCAGACCGAACCCATTCGCGACCGGGTGAATGAACTGGACGATTTAACCGCCGCCAACAGCCGGGCAATTAAAGACACCGACGCTCGCGCCCAAGCCGGCATCAAGCTGGCTTCCGATAAGGCCAATGAGGCTGATCAGCACGCCGTCGATGCGGGCAACAAGGCTACGATGGCGCAACAGAGCGCCCAGCAGGCTACGACGCGCATCCAGACGGTGGAAACCGTAGTTGGCAATATTGACCAGTATAAAGCGTCTAACCAGACTGAGATTCGCTTCCGTCCCGGCCAAACTGTGTTGAGCAAGAACGCCAAAGACGCTCTGGACGAAATGGCCAACGGCGTCAAGGGCCAGCATGGCTACATCATCGAAGTGCAGGGTTTCTCCTCCGGCAAGGGCCAGACCGCGATCACAAACTCGCAGAAAATGGCTGAGTCGGTCGTCCGCTATATGGTCTTGAACAATGACGTTCCGGTTTACCGGATTTATCTGGTGGGCATGGGCAATGCGCCTGTGGCTACGGATACCGACGCCAAGACCAAGCATATGAGCGGCGGTCGCGTGGAAATCAGCCTGTTGAAGAATGATCTGGAGCAATTGGCCAGTGGCGCTTCGACTCCGGCCACCACTCCCGACCAGCAACAGCAGCCGAAGTAGTTCGACTTTGGTAAGGGACCGAGCGCCTCGCTCAAGTCCCTCCCCCAACGAAAAGCCCCTTGCTCACGCAGGGGGCTTTCGTTCTTAGGAAAAACCGCCGGATTATTCCGCCATTTCTAGCTGAGGTGATGGTAGTAATGGAGCAACAGGTGGGTTACAAAACCGGCAACAAACCAGGCAGCCGCTTCCAGAATTCGCTTAAATCTCGCTGTCATCAGGAAGAGGATACCCCAAGTTCCTATCCTGTGTCAGGGGCGAACCAACTGCTCAGGCGCGATACCCTCCTGGATTGATTCCGAAGGCGTTGAGCTTCGACTGAAGCGTAGTGCGTTTCAAACCTAAGCGCGCCGCTGCGCCATTGGGTCCGCCGAGTTGGCCGTTGCATTCGCGGAGGGCGCGCAGAATGCGTTCGCGTTCCGCGTCGTGCAGAGTCTCACTTTCCTCCCGCCCGATGTCTGCATGCAGTTCGTTGAGTGGCACCTGCAACACCGATCCGGGAGTGAGAATTACCGAGCGCTCCACGAAGTTTTCCAACTCGCGGATATTTCCCGGCCATCCCCACTGCATCAGAGTCTCCATGGTTTTTGCAGGGATGCTCAAGATCGACTTGTTCATCCGGCTGGCATACTTGCGCACGAAGTGTTCGATGAGAAGCGGAATATCCTCTCGCCGCTCGCGCAGCGGCGGCGTGCGCAGCGGGAAGACATTCAGACGGTAATAAAGGTCGGTGCGAAACTCTCGCCGGTTCACACTCTCCAGCAAGTCTCGATTGGTCGCCGCTATCAGGCGGAAATTCACTTTGAGAGTCTGCGTGCCGCCCAGCCGTTCGAATTCCTGATCCTGCAGCACCCGCAGCAGTTTCGGCTGCAGGTCCAGCGAAACTTCTCCAATTTCATCCAGGAAGAGGGTTCCCTCATCGGCCAATTCGAGCCGGCCCAGCTTCTTCGCGACCGCGCCCGTGAACGCGCCTTTTTCATGACCAAAGAGTTCGCTCTCCAGCAACCCGGAGGGAATTGCGGCGCAGTTCAGCTTGATGAAGGTGTTCTCTCTACGCTTGCTCAGGCGGTGGATGGCCCTGGCCACTAATTCTTTTCCGGTGCCAGTTTCGCCGAGAAGCAGCACGGTAGCATCGCTGGGAGCGACCTTGGCAACTTTCTCCATCACATCTTTCAAGGCAGTGCTGCGACCAATGATTTCCCCAAATCCCAGTTCTGTATCAATCGCTTGTTCCAGATAAAGCTTTTCTTCGGAGAGTTTCTCCTTGGCCAGCCGAAGTTCCTCGGTCACCAACTGCAGTTGAGCAACATTCTGCCGCAAGGCTTGCTCGGCCTGCTGCCTTGACTCATCCAGTTTCGCCTTCTCCGTGATATCCCGTTGAATACCCCAAGTACGCACCAACATTCCGTTTTCCACGGTGCCGATCAGGCTATTGAGAAAGACTTTGGGATTGCCATGAACGTCGATCTCGTGCGACTCCCGGTCTAATACCCGGAATCCGGACTGAATGTAATGGCGGGTTAGCTCGATATTGTGCGGATCCTCGGGCGGCACCATTTCCGTCAGGCGCTTTCCCTGCAACTCCCGTGCGGAGCTCAAGCCGTACATCGCGGCCATGGCGTCATTGCACTCCACCAGATAGGAGTCGTAAAGGATATGATGAATCAGCTCATCTTCCGGCAGGTCAATGGAAATCGGCTTGTCCATATCCTCGCGGAAGATGCCCTCCGAACTCTGCGCGACGAACATGCGGTAATTTTCCTCGCTATGCCGCAAGGCCTGCTCCGCCTGCTTCCGCTCAGAAATGTCCACAGCCGCCCCGATTACACACGGCTCACCATTTACCTCGATCCGTTCCGCGGTTATTGAAACTGCACGGATGCTGCCGTTTTTCATGCGAAAGGCGGTTTCGACATTGCGGATTCTGCCTTCGCGTAAAAGCCGTGCTCCCAGTTCCAACCTTTCACCCGGATTTACCCAGAGCCCAATGTCCAAAGGTGTCCGCCCGAGAACCTCTGCGCGACGCCATCCGGTCGCGCGTTCAAAAGTTTCGTTGACCTCGATGTAACGGCCGTCCCTTATACTCGTTATCGTGATCGCCATCGGGCCTTGCCGAAACGCCTTCGAGAACTTCTCTTCTGACTCCTTCAGCGCCCGCTCTGCCCGTTTACTCTCGGTTACATCCTGCAGGATCACGGCGATCCGCTCTACGCCTGTGGGACCTTCAATGGGAAAATATGTGGCGAACAATTCTCTTTCACCCAGGGTAGGGTAGGCATATTTCATGTCGTAGGCGACAACTTTGCCTTCCCGGAAACATTCCTCCATCTTTCCTCTGACTAAGGACTCGAAAACCTCTTTATGCACTACTTCGTCGACACGCCGTCCGATGACTTCTTCTTTTTTCATGTCCCGGTACTTCAAATACGCGTGATTGGCGATTACGTAGCGGTAATCGCGGTCCACTACCACGATCATCTCCTCCAGACCTTCCACCACTCTCTCGTATTCGCGCAGCCTTTCCGCGGATTGGTTGCGTTCGGTAAGATCGCGGACGACCGCGACGATATAGTCGCGATCCAGGTGGACCCATCTCATGCTTACTTCCACTGGAAAAAACGACCCGTCCTTTCTTTGGTGTCGGCATTCCAGCACGAAGAAGCCAGATTTGTGTAAGTCTTCTCTGATCTTCCCTAGCGATAGGGGAGTGTTTGCGGGATGAATATCGTGGACTCTCAGGGACAGCATCTCTTCGCGGCTGTAGCCGAGCGCCGAGCAGGCTTTTTCACTGACATCGAGAAAGCGAAGAGTTTCCGGATCCACAACTTCGATGGCATCGTTGCTCTGATCCACCAGCGCCCGGAATAGTCTCAGCTCCCCAATGGTCGTCTCGTTCTTGCGCACTTCGCGAAGCAATCCCTCGCCAGCTTCACGCAGCAGCTTTTCGGTGCGCATCTGCTCGGTAACGTCATGAGCGATGCCGCGCACGATCGGGGCGGAACCCGCTTCCGCCTTAAGTGTGTTGTAGTACTGCCAGATCCGCCTCTCGCCGGAGCGCGTAATTAAGGCGAGAAAGCCCCGAGCCTCCCCGTTGCTTTCAATCTCATTGAGATAGGAATCGAATTGGGAGCGGAACTCCGGGGCAATGAGTTCCTGCATGGGAATTCTCAGAAGCTCCTCTACGCTATAGCCCAGCAAGCGAGCAGGCGCGGAGTTGACCAGGAGAAGATGGCCCTCCAGATCGTGGACGCACAACAGATCGTGACTGTGCTCCACCAAATCCTGGTACCATGCTTGGTTTTCCCGCAAGCGCCGCACTCGGCGCAACTCGTCCGGCTTGGCTTCAAGAACCTGGCGTGGCTCGTGCCCAGGGTGCAAATCCATGGCTACTCCCTGCGGGCTAGGTAGATTCATTAAGCTGTGCGGATTCGGCTCCTGCGATGTTTCGCAAGTAGAGGAACCCACACCCAGGGGTGTGTGACGCTACCCAAGTCCGATCGCCGCGAAGTGTAACAGAACATAGCTCTGTACGCCAGCGAACATATGTTTGTATGATCGAACTCAGTAGTTTGTCCCAAACCGGCACTGTGGTTCGACCTCTTCTATCGCCCTCGCGCTCCACCCACCCGCCAGTTTTGACCCCGTATCCATCTCCCGGCTAAACTCACTTCTCAGTGGGGTTTCCATGAAACGCATCTTATGGCTGTTGCTTACTTCGTCTCTCTTCTTATCTACCGCCTTTGCGAGCGGTCCACCAGCGGATGACGATCAGGCGCATCCTCACCACGAAGATCTAACCACCGCGCAGTTAGGCACGGTCGTGTTTCCAGTATCCTGCGCACCCACCGTTCAGAAGTCTTTCCAGCGCGGCGTGGCCCTGCTCCATTCCTTCTGGTACGAAGAAGCAGAAAAGGAGTTCACCCAGATCGCCGTCGATGATCCTGGTTGCGCCATGGCACACTGGGGTATTGCCATGAGCTTGTGGCACCAGCTCTGGAATAAACCGGACGCCAAAGTAATCCAGCGCGGCCTTGACGAAGTTCACGAAGCGAAAACCACGGACGGCCCCATCACGGCGCGCGAGAGCGCATATATCGACGCCATCGGCGCTTTTTACAGTGACTCCAAGAAATTGAATCATGAAGCCCGCGCCAAGGCTTACTCGGAGGCGATGAAGAAAGTCTACGAGACTTACCCTGACGATCATGAAGCCGCGGTCTTCTATGCACTTTCGCTGCTCGCTTCCGAACCCCCGGAGGACGCGACTTTCGCCAATCGCAGGCAAGCGGCTGCGATTCTGGAAAAGTTGTTCGCCACCGAACCCGACCATCCCGGCGTGGCTCACTACCTGATCCATGCCTACGACAAGCCGCAATTGGCGCAACTCGGATTGCCCGCCGCCCGCCGCTACGCACAGGTTGCGCCCGCATCTCCGCACGCCCTGCACATGCCGTCGCACATCTTCGCCCGCGTGGGCCTCTGGCAAGACGACATCAACTCGAACCTCGCCTCGATCGCGGCCACGCGTAAAACCGTCGCTATGCACATGGGCGGCGAAGGCCATCAGTTTCACGCTATGGATTTCCTCTTCTACGCCTACATGCAAAGCGGACGCGACGCCGACGCCAGAGCTCTCATGGAGGAGATCCGCGCCATGCCCAACAAGCAAGACGATATGTATGGCAAGGGATACGATCCGCACCAGGCCGCCCTGGCCCACTTGACTGCGCTGTATCCGATCGAAATGCATGACTGGGCCAGCGCGGCGGCACTCGCGCCCACGGAGGTTGCGGGAACCGCCGAAGAATCTACGATTTACTGGGCGCGCGCCATCGGCTCAGCGCATCTTCGCAAGCCAGAGGATGTCCGCAAAGATCTTGCGGCGATTGATAGCCTTCATCAGAGGCTGGTAGCCGAGAAGTCAGAGTTCGCCGAAGGAGTGGAAGACGATCGCAAAGAGGCCCAGGCTTGGCTGGCTTTCGCCGAGGGCAAAGATGACGATGCAGTCGAGGCCATGCGTCCAATCGCCGATAAAGAGGATTCGCTCGGCGAGGAGCCGGAAGGCATCCCAGCCCGCGAGATGATCGCCGACATGCTGCTTGAGGCAAAGCGTCCGCAGCAGGCGCTGGTGGAATATCAGACGGACCTGAAGCTCAATCCCAACCGCTTCGACGGCCTCTACGGCGCCGCCCGTGCCGCCGAAGCCGCCGGCAAGCAGAATGATGCGACGGAATACTATGCGATGCTGCTGAAAGTCTGTGGCGGATCAAACTCCACGAGGCCGGAGTTGAGCCAGGCAAGGAAATTGGTGGCGCAAAAGTAACCATCGAACGGGGGCGGCCCCATGCTCAAGATTTTTTCTGTTTCGCTATTCGTGGGAGCCGCGATACTTTTGGTGTTAGGAGGTGTTCTCCGATTTACCATGCATTCGTTTGACCTGCAGATACTCGACGTGTACTTCATCGTACTGCCATGGCACTTGTGGCTTTTAAGCGCAGTCCTGGCCTTGGCGGGTCTTGTAGTTCGCAGAACCATGGTTCCGCATTAACGGGCCTCATACGAAGTGCCGGGTGCGGGCCTAACTCCGAACAAAAACCATTTTACCGACCAAGGCCACTATCATCGCCACCGCCCCCATCAGTGCGTTGTATTCGTGATGCTTCAAATACAGCTCCAGAGAAAATCCTGCCGGACCTTCGCCTTCCCTCTCGTGGCTTGAAGCTGGCGTGAGCCGTGGCACCATCCTCGGCACCTGTCTCGCATATTCGTCAAACTCCGGAAACTTCGTCCGCAAGAATGCCTCTTCGTCGCGGATCACTGGCAAATAGACGGCAAGAAACATCACGACCAGCGCGATGCCAATCCACCAACTCCGCGCCGCCAGAGCGAATCCGACCCCCATCACCAGCGATCCCAGATAAAGCGGGTTGCGCGTATAAGCGTACGGGCCAGAAGTGGCGAGCGATTCATTCTTGCGCACGTGCCCCGAAGCTAGAGCTCGGATCACCAACCCCGGCACGACTAAAATTGCACCCAGCACCACCGACTGCCACGTGGGCCGCGCCAGGCAGAAATAAAGCACCGCAAAGATAAATCCCAGCGGCACCCGAATCCGGCGCGCGATTTTTGACCACTTAGACATGCAATGATTCCACGCAATGATTCCGCGATCTTGCTTTGAAAGGGTGCGGCTTCAGCCGCGCCGTAAATACCCGCAAAATAAGAACTGGGCTTTAGCCCCTGAGGTCGCGCGCCAGTAACTTGTTCGCCGCCGCTACCACCTCATCACTGCCGATCCCCAGCATCCCCTCGTCCGCCGCCGCACGCCGCGCATGCGACGTAACGCTCTCCGGACTTCGCAGCACAACGCTGCGCGTTCCATAGGGCCCGTTACGCGCGGGATCTGTAGGTCCGTAAATCGCGATCACCGGAACTCGCAACGCTGCCGCCAAATGCAGTGGACCAGTATCCCCGCCGATGAACAAGCGCGCGCGACGCGTCAACGCGATCAATTCCGAGATGGTACAACTCATCGCCTGCGCTGCTCCCCGGCTCGCAGCTTCAACTACGCGGGCCATTTCCTCTTCACCCGGACCATAATTGATAATCGAACGTACGCCGAGATTTGCCAGGCCGCCTGCCGCTTCACCATAGCGCTCCGCCGGCCAACGCTTCGCACCCCATCCCGCGCCCGGATTCAGAATGACAAAGTCGCCGACACCGTATTCGGCGAGACGTTGATCGACTGAAACCTCAACTCGCGCGTCGCGCGGAAAATCAGGAGAAATATCGGTTGGAGCAAGTCTCATCGAGTGTTCAACTAGCGCCTCGGCGACTGAAAAGTTTTGTTCGATCACATGTCTTCCGCGCGCGACCACCTTACGCGTGTACCACAAGCTGGCCGGAGACTCTCGCGGCTCAGCCGCACCGTACACTACACGCGCCCCCGACAGCCGCGCCAGCACTGCCGACCGTATGGCCCCTTGCAAATCGACAGCAACGTCGTAGTGCGCGCTCCGCACGTCGTTCCAAACCGTGGCCATGTGCTGCAGGGTCGAAATCGAGAACAAAGACTTTCGCCAGGTTTTGAGGTTCACCGTGTGGACTTCATCCACCAACGGCCGAAGCTCAGATCGCGCACCACGCCGCGAAGATCCCGGCGCACACAACAGTTCGGCCCAGCGCTCTTCAATCAGCCAGCCGATATAAGCCTGCGGGAAAACTTGCCGCAAAAAGTCCACTGCAGGCACCGTGTGGATCACGTCCCCCATGGCACTGAGACGCACGATTAACAGCCGCTCGACTTTTTCCCCCGGAACAATCGGGCTCATTTTCGAATCGTTGTTGGGAATGGATTTTAAAATAGATTCGATACCGGAGGACTCGAAACTCACACTTGCCTCGGTCCGAGCCGCGTGCGAATAATCTCGCTGGTGGAATGATCTTTGGGGTCACCCACAATAGCCACGCGGCCACCATACTCCGCAACTACATCGCGCTCCGGAACACAGTCCGCCGTATAGTCTGTTCCCTTCGCCTGAATATCCGGACGAATCTCACGAATCACAGCACGCACGTCGAGTTCAGAAAAGATGACAACCGCGTCTACAACAGCGAGCGCCGCAACAATTTCCGCACGCTCCTCCGCCGGCATAACCGGACGTCCCTCTCCTTTCAGCGCCCGCACCGATTCATCGGAATTAATCGCCACCACCAGTTTACCGCCCAGCTCTTTCGCACCTCGCAAGTAGCGCACGTGACCCACGTGCAGCAAATCGAAGTTCCCATTCGCCAGGACGATGCGCTCGCCGGCGTCCCGCCACCGCTCCACGCGCTCGCGCAGCTCGGTTCGTCCGAAAACCTTGCCCTCTCGCATATTTCTCTTGTTCACAAGTCTTTGCAGAATCAGTGAGCCCTGACCGATGGCGGAGCTTGTTCAATCGCGCGCAGTAATTCCTCTTGCGAAACCGTCGCCGTGCCGCGCTTCATCACTACAATTCCTCCTGCATAGTTCGCCAACTGCGCCGCCTCTTCGGTGCTGGCACCAGCAGCTAGAGCGGCGCTGAATGCCGCAATCACCGTATCGCCCGCGCCGGTTACGTCGGCAACCTCATCCGAACCAAAAATCGGAATATCCACCGGCGCATGTTTCTGATCGAAAGCCACCATGCCGTCGCGTCCCCGCGTAATCAGCAGCGATTGCAGCTGCATCCGTTCCATAATTTGTTTCCCCGACTGCGCCAATCTATCCCAATCCTGCCCGATGCGAACACCCAGCGCCGCTTCCACTTCGGGCTCGTTCGGAGTGGCTGCGGTCGCGCCCGAGTACTCCAGCAACCGGTAACGCGAATCGAGTATCAAGGGGACCTGAACAACTCTTCGGCGTCCGGCTTGCCGCAACGCGTTCACAATCGCAGGACTCGCCGATCCATATCCATAGTCGGAGACCAACAGTGCATCGGAAGCCCGCAAATATTCCCGTGCTGCCAGAAACAATTCGCGTGTCAGATGACGATTGGGAGGATTCTCCGGTTCGCGATCCACACGGACTACCTGCTGGCGCGTATTGTGCGTCATACCCGCAAGAATTCGCGTTTTCGTGACCGTCGTGTAACTTTTATCTTTCAGCACTCCACTGGTCGGGATACGTTTGTGACGGAAAAACTTTGTGAGCAGCCGTCCCGGTTCGTCGTCACCAATCGCACCTACCGGCAACACGTTCACTCCCAGGTCCGCCAGATTATTGACCGCATTCGCGCCCCCTCCGGGCACTACGCTTCGTTCGCGATGCTTCAGAATCAGCACCGGCGCCTCGCGCGACACGCGCGATATTTCTCCATAAACAAATTCATCGGCCACGAGGTCGCCCAGAACCGTAACGGTGACCTTGGGGAATGCTTCGATAATCTTCCGCAGCCGGTCAACTTCCTTCAGATGTTTGGTCATCGGATTCGTACCAGCATGCAGTGGCCGTCAGGGCATTTTCTCACGAGCGGACGCGACGCTCGTCGATCACGCGCAGCATGGTATCCACAGCGTTAGCTGCATCGGCAAGCTCCATCTTGACCGGGACGATAACCAGCGGCGACAGCGCACCCAGATATCCGCCCAGATTAACCGCATCTTTCTCGGTGGTAACAAAGCCGTCAGCTTCGCTGCGCTTCGCAAGTTCCAGCAAGTCTCGAATGTCCTTTTCGACGTAAGCGTGGTGATCGCGGAAGAATGCCTGCGCCGCGGGATCAACATTGGCCGCTCGCAACTGCAGCAGAAAATTCTGTGGACGCGCAATCCCGCAGAAGAGCACAGGCCGGGGGGGGATATTCTGCGCGACAATTCCGCGGCGCACGCGCCAGACGATCATGCCCTCTAGCGGGAACGATTCCGCCGCGGCGCCACTGGCCAATGCCACTGCATCGGCTCGGCGCAACGCCCGCAGAGGCTCGCGCAACCGCCCCGCGGGAAGCAGACGATCGCGCGCATCCTCCGGCGTCACCAGCACGATATCAAAATCGCGGGCCAGAGCGCGATGTTGAAAGCCGTCGTCCAGCAAATGAATCTGCTGACCGAATCGCGTCTCCGCAAACTGCCCCGCCTGGTACCGATCTTCCCCCACAACCACCGGCACTTGCAGTCGCCGCGCAATCAGCAGCGGCTCATCACCGAAATCCTGCGGCAGACCGCTGGGATCAACCAGGAGCACGCCGTGAGTTTTACGACCGTATCCACGCGAAAGCACATCGAAGCGAATGCCGCGCGCCTTCAATAATTCTCCCAGCAAAATCACAAACGGAGTCTTTCCCGAACCTCCTGCCGAAAGATTGCCTACGCTTATGACCGCTCCCCGCAGCCGGCGCGAGCGCAACCACTGCCGTTCGTAGAGTGCATTGCGTGCGGCGACCACGCCGCCGTAAGTGGTTGAGAGAGGATTCCAGTTCATGGCCGCGCCAGCAGTTGTTGCAGTTCGCCGGCAGTGCGCAGGGTTGCCCCAACCTGCGAGTGCATAGTTTCGGCTGCACGCCGGCCCAAAGCTCTCCGCTGTTCCTCGTTCGCAAGCAAGTCAAGAAACATGAGCGGTAACTCCGCGGGACCAACAATCCGCACCGCGTCCCGGCCTTGAAACAAGCTCACGATGTCACGGAAGTTTTCTGTGTGATTGCCGATCACGATGGCTGCTCCATACTGCGCCGGTTCAATAATGTTGTGTCCACCGCGTGGCACCAGACTTCCCCCCACAAATGCAATATCGGCAAGCGCATACAGCGCCGCCAGTTCCCCGATTGTATCCAGCAGCAAAACCCCGCCATTCACAGCTTCGCCATTCCACACCGTGCGCGGCCAAAAGCGAATCGACATTTGCTCCAGCAGCGCCGCCACAGCAGGAAATCGCTCGGGATGCCGTGGCGCGAGAATCATCACCGCTCGCGGATATTGCACCAGTACGTTCTCAAAGGCTCTCAGGAGCAGCGGCTCTTCTCCGTCGACCGTGCTGCCACATACCAGCACCGGACCGGCAGAGCCGGCTTTGATCGAAGCCCGAATATTTTCGACAATCGCAGGTGGAATTGGCGCGGGAATATCGAATTTCAGATTACCGCTGATCCGCACGCGCTCATGCGCGGCGCCGATATCCTCCAGCCGGGCGCCATCCTCAGTAGTCTGAGCGAGAAACAAATCGACATTCGCCAGCAGCCTTCGCATCAATCGGCGGAATCGCCGGTAACGCGGCCACGACCGGTCGGAGATGCGCGCGTTTACGACTGCAATCCTCGCTCCGCTGGCGTGCGTCAATCGTATGAAGTTTGGCCAGAACTCGGTCTCCGCAATCACCACCATTTGCGGCCGCAGCGCCTTCAGGTAGGGACGAATCGCAAATGCGAAATCCAGGGGAAAATAGAAAACGTTGGCTTCTCCGAAGCGGTTACGCGCCAGTGCCTGCCCCGTGTCCGTAGTGGTTGAAATGACAACTCTGTGCCGCGACCCGCGCCGAAGTTCCTCCACCAAACCCGCAACCGCGGCCACTTCTCCCACTGAGACGGCATGCACCCAAATTACCCGATCGTTTCCTCCCGCCAACTGAAGCCGCGCAGGAACTCGCCCCACTCTTTCGGCAAAACCCTTACGATACTTGCCATGGCGCGCCATCTGGAAAAGCCAGTAAGGCAGGCTGGCCAACATCCCCAAGCCCAGCGCAACGCTGTAGAGAAAGCTGTAAAGAGAAGAGATCAAGTCCAGTCATTCTAAACAAAGATTTATCCTGTGCCCGCCGTGTTTAAGAATTTAAGCAGACCATCTCCGAGTAAGCCGCAAACAGATGGCTATCCTTCTATAATCGAAAACATGCAGCCTATACTGAAGAGGCGGATTGTCCGTATCATTATCTTTTCCCTTGCAGTCGTATCACTGGCGGACCATCTCTCGGCAAAGGATTTTGTCAAACCCGCAGCCCAGCCTGCCAAAAGCTATCCCGCCCACGACGATCACACTACTGACAAAGTAGCCATCGCAGCCGATCCCTACGACACTCCAGAGAAAGCAAAAATATTCTCGATAAAATTTCGCGAACACGGACTGCTCCCCATCTTCTTCATCGTCACCAATGACGGAGACCAGCCCATCTCCATCGCCAACATGCAGGTCACGCTTACCACGGCCAATCGCTCGAAGCTCACGCCCATTGCGCCCGAAGATATCTTCCGCCGCCTTTCGAATCCTCACGAAACGAATCCAATCCCGGTTCCCATCCCGCAGAAAAAAGTGAAAGGCGGACTCAGCCAGAGGGAACGCGACGAAATCGAAACTTCTCAATTCGTCGCCAAAGCCGTCGAACCCCACGCCACGCAATCAGGGTTTTTCTTCTTTGACGTGCAAGACGTCAATGCGCCGTTGGAAGGCTCACGCTTTTTCGTCACCGGCGTCAACGACTCCAAAGGCACGGAGTTGATGTACTTCGAAATTCCATTGGGGAAGTAAGAGAGCGCACGAAGGTCTTCTTTGCGAACTCAGCGGTCGTTCTCCGTGTTCTCCGCGATTCAAGCTCTTGATTTCGACCTATTCTCTAACCAACCAATTCCCCCGACCGTATAATCACGAGGTATGTCGACCATCGCAGACGCCTCCATCGCCGCTCGCATAGGCTATGAGCCAGTCATCGGCCTCGAAGTTCACGTTCAGCTTCTGACCGCATCGAAGATTTTCTGCTCCTGCTCCACGCGTTTCGGCGCTCCGCCCAATACGAACGTTTGCCCTGTGTGCCTGGGCATGCCGGGAGCGCTGCCGGTTCTGAACCGTAGAGCGGTCGAATTCGCGACGCTGGCCGCGATCGCCTTGAACTGCCGCGTCAACGAAACGTCAATTTTCGCGCGCAAGAATTACTTCTATCCCGACCTGCCGAAGGGCTACCAGATTTCGCAATACGACAAGCCGTTAGCCGAGCATGGATTCATAGAAGTGGCCGCCGGTGGCGGCAAGAAGAAAATCGGCATTACCCGCGTTCATCTCGAAGAAGACGCCGGCAAGAGCCTGCACGAAGGCTTTCCCGACGCCTCCGAGAAAACCGCCATCGACCTTAACCGCACCGGCGTGCCGCTGATCGAAATCGTAAGCGAACCGGATATTGCTACCCCAGACGAAGCCTACGAGTATCTCACCCGCCTGAAGGAAATCATCCTCTACACCGGAGTCAGCGACTGCAACATGGAGGAGGGTTCGCTGCGCTGTGATGCTAACGTCAGCATCCGCCCGCGCGGCCAGCGTGAGTTAGGCACGAAAGCCGAAATCAAAAACGTAAACTCATTCCGTTTTATTCGCGAGGCATTGATCTACGAGATCGCTCGACAAATAGAAGTGGTCGAATCCGGCGGCAAAATCACGCAGGAAACCCGTCTCTACAATTCGCACGAAGGCAAGACCTACAGCATGCGCTCAAAAGAACAGGCGCACGATTACCGTTATTTTCCCGAACCCGATTTACTTCCGCTCGTAGTCGACGAGAAGTGGAAGGCTGAGATCACTGCGGCTCTACCAGAGCTTCCCGAAGCGCGGCGTGCGCGACTGGTGAAGAACTACGGCATCACCGAATACGACGCGCAGGTGCTGACCATTTCGAAGTCGCTGGCAGATCAGTTCGAGGAAGCAGCTAAGGTCGCCAGGAATCCCAAGCGTGTGGCGAATGTGGTGCAGGGTGAATTAATGGGGCGTCTCAAAGCCATAGGCCTCGAGATCGAGCAGTCTCCAATCTCGATGAAAGGCGTTGCGGCATCCGCCGATTTGGTGGAGAGCGGCGCCATCTCCGGCAAAATGCTCAAGGATCTCTACGATCTCAGCTTCGAACGCAACCAGGATTTCCCTGAGGTCTACGAACAAGCGGGACGCCCGCAACAATCCACAGACACCTCCGCGCTGGAAAAGATCATCGACGAAATCATCGCTGCGAATCCCAAACAGCTCGAACAATACCGCGCCGGCAAAAAGACCATGATCGGATTCTTTGTCGGCCAGGTGATGAAAGCCTCCAAGGGTCAAGCCAATCCGCAGTTGGTGAATGAGTTGCTCACCAAGAAGCTGGAGTGAAAGCAGATTGACCAGCGCCTTCGGTCGCATGATCGGGTCGGAGACCCTGTCCTACACAATCACAACCGAAGTGACTGAAGTACCATCGGCGGGCATGACTTCCGCAATCTGATTGTCGGGCTCGGCAATCGATACCATGATGTTGGGCCTGTCCGTCTTGGGCTGACCGTTCGCGAGTTTCCATGAAAATCAAGCTGGACCGCATCATCAGCATTGCGACACTGGTGGCCTCGCTCGGGGCTATTGTTCTGGTATTGAAAAAACCGGCACCAGTGGCTCAACCGCAGACTCCGTCGGCGATCGCGGCCAACGCTCAGTCGTTTGGTCAAAAGATGGAACACTTCGAGCAGGCCGTGCAACAAGCTCCACCAGTGTCGAGCGGAAATTATCAACCATCGTTGTCGCAGAATCCGCCGACAATTCCTGCCGACCTGCAACCAAAAGCGGAGGTTCATCTTAACTCCGATGAAGTAGGCGCCGCGCTGGCTCAGGCTCTGGGAGCCGCTGGAAGTGGTGCTGCGGGTGGAGAGCTTTCGCCGGATTCCAATCTCGGCACTGGACAGCCGACAATAAAAGATCAGCAAGTCAGTTTTGATGGCGACACGGTGCATGGGCAATTTCTAACCGAGATTGCGGGAAAAGACGTCTGGGTAACCGTCTCGGGCCATCTTTCCTCGAAAGATGGATACGCCACGTTCGAGCCGACAGAATTTAAGGTGGGCGATCTGAACGTGCCGGTTTCGCTGGTGAATCCAGCCTTACAGAAGAAGCTGACCGAACAGCGCGATCGGATGAAACTTCCGGACAATGTAGGTGGCTTGAAGGTGGAAAACGGCGAACTAGTGATGCAGCAGAAATAATTTGCAGATTGCTCAGGCAGGGCCAACCCGATTCTCCTCGGCTACCTTTCCATACCACCGGCCCGATTCTTTGATGATGCGTTTCTGCGTCTTGAAATCCACGTACGCCAGACCGAAACGCTGGCTAAAGCCTTCCGCCCACTCGAAATTATCCATCAAACTCCAGGCATGGTAACCGCGAACGTCGGCGCCATCGGCGATCGCTTGCGCGAGCGCCTGCAAATACTGCCGGTGATATTCGATGCGTCGCGAGTCATGAATCACGCCATTCGCGTCCGGGCCATCGTTGTAGGAACACCCGCTCTCAGTAATCTCAATTACCGGCCGGTTGAAGTCGCGGGTAATGCGCGTGACCATGTCATAAAGCGCCCGCGGCCAAACTTCCCATCCCATATCGGTTTTCGGGCCCCGCTCGCCGCCGGTCATCTTCACCGGGAACAGCCATTGCTGCGCATGGCTGAGCCGCTCAATCGCGCCGGGCGCAGAAGCGATCGTGCGGTAGTAAAGGTTGATGCCGATGAAATCGAGAGGGGCATTCATCTTTTCGAAATCGGCGGACTTGATGCCCATGACGGTCTCGGGAAGAAACGCGAGCGCATCCGGATAGCGGCCCTTGAGGGCTGGATCGAGGAACCAGAGATTGGTAATCGCGTGGGCGCGCTCGGCTGCCAACTTATCCTCTTCGGAATTTGTTGCGGGCTCGCATGGCGACATACTGAAGGCAGTTCCCACGCGCGCCGACGGACGAACTGCCTTCAAAGCTCGAAAGCCTTCACCCTGCGCCATGTTCACCGTATGCGACGCGCGCAGAAAATCGACAAGGCTCTTGCGTCCCGGAGCGTGCGTGCCTTCAAGATATCCCAGGTCGACAAATGCGGAAGGTTCGTTGAAGAGCATCCAATCAGAAACGCGGTCGCCCAGCGCTCGCGATACGAGTTCTACGTAATCAGCAAAGTGCGACGCGGTATCACGATTGGGCCAGCCGCCGGCATCTTCCAAAGCCTGCGGCAAATCCCAATGATAAAGAGTAACGAGCGGGCGGATTCTCGCTTCCAGAAGGGCATCCACCAGGTGGCTGTAGTAATCAATGCCTTTGGTATTCGCCGGGCCAGAGCCGGAGGGTTGAATACGCGGCCAGGAGATCGAAAAACGGTAACTGTTCAGATTCATTGCGCGCATGAGCGCGATGTCTTCGCGCCAGCGGTGATAGGAATCACAAGCTACATTGCCGGTGTCGCCATTTTTTATTTTGCCCGGGGTATGCGCGAAGCGGTCCCAAATCGATTCTCCCTTGCCATCTTCGCTCCACGCCCCTTCGATCTGATACGCAGCCGTAGCCGTGCCCCAGAAAAAATTCTTGGGGTATAGAACCTCGGAGGCAGCATCGAACTGCGCGCGTTGAGGACTGGAAATCGGCGCAGAGTACGAAGTGTGCGCCGCATTCGACGACACGCTGCACGCCGACAAAACCCCGCATGGCAACGCGGCCGCCACGGAGGTGGCGAGGGCTGAGTGCACAAATTCGCGGCGTGTCTGGCGCAAGGTAGAAGCAGGCTCCTCAAGAAGCAGCGTGGCTGCGGTCGATTAATTATGCTTGATCAACTTACCGGTCCTCTGCCCCGCCAGTGAGTTGTACAAAGTCTCGAGGAAAATATCTTCGGTGACAAAGTCTCCGGAGTATTTCTTCCACGGGTCGAGCAGCTTCGCCTGCTTCATTTGATCAAGAGTCTTGCCCTCTTTCAACGCCTGTTGCACCGCATCGCGAGTTCCTTTCAGCATAATGACATAGACTCGCATGTCATCGAGAGTCGATACCGGCCCGTGACCGGGAATGATCTTCACATCCGCCGGCACTTGCGCAATCACCTTCTCCACGCCGTCAATCATGCCATTGATGCTGCCGCCGCTCTCTACGTCAATGAAAGGAAACCCGTAAGTGACAAAATCATCACCCATGTGCACAACGTTAGACTTGGAAAAGAAGATAACTGAATCGCCGTCGGTGTGTCCGGCCGGGAAATAAAGAGCGCGGATATCTTCGCCATTCAGGTGCACAGTGACGTCGTGATCGAAAGTGATGATTGGCAATGCGTCATGAGGGGCGGGCTTCGTGTCCATGTGTATCGAGCCGCCATTGCCGCCGCTTCCGCCGCTCTCCAGGCGCTTGCGAACATTGTCCTGCGCGATGATGGGCGCCTGCTTTTGGAAGTATTCGTTCCCGCCGGTGTGATCTGGATGATAGTGGGTATTGATGATGAAACGCACGGGCTTGTCGGTGATTCCCTTCAGCGCCGCCTGAATCTTATCGGCCAGGGGAGCATATTGGTCGTCAACGATGACGATACCGTCGTCGCCAACCGACGCCCCGATATTACCGCCGGCTCCCATCAAGATGTAAACGTTGCCCGCCACTTTTGATACCTTCATCTGAACTTTGCTGAAGTCCTGATCCTGAGCGGCGGACCCGGCGACAAGCATCGAGACGCCGAAGAGAATCCACAATTTGCGCATGATCGTCCTCGTTTTCATTTTGTCCCGTGGGCAGCCATTCTACCGCATTAGATACCACGCCATTCTTCTCAGAATCAGCGCCAATCGCGTAGAAGTTTCTCGAGGATGTTGGCAGCGAGGGCAAGTTGTGATAATTCGGTCGTAGTTAACGTCGTAAGATGTTCCGCCAGATATTGAATCCGCCGTTGGCGCCCCCGCTGCAGAAGTCGCGTACCGCTGGGAGTCGCCTGAACGTGTTTGCGGCGAGCATCGTGAGGATCGGCGGTTATTTCAATGAGATGGCTGCGCCTGAGGCCGGCGACGATACGGCTCATGGTGGGCGGTTTCACCTGCTCCGCCGCCGCGAGTTGCCCAAATGTTTTCGGTCCCGAAAAAACCAGGACTGAGAGAGCTGAGAGTTGGGCGGGCCCGACGCCGGAGACTTCATCCTGCTTGCGCACGCGTCGCAGCAAATGGATCGCGGCGGAATGAAGCCGGTCGGCGACCGCGACAGTTCTCCGGCGAGAGGCGGATTTCTTTTCCTTGACTTTCTGCATTGAATATAGTTAGCTATGCTAACTAATATGACCACGGAGGTCAAATATGAGCGCAGCTGCGAGCGCAACTGGAATCGGAATCACTCACCTCGGTCAGATCGCCATTAACGCAAAAGATGTCGAACGCGCCGCAGATTTCTACGAGAACATACTGGGGTTGAAGCTGCTCTTCAAGGCTCCGCCAGGATTGGCATTCTTCGACTGCGGCGGAGTGCGGCTCATGTTGGATCGAGCTGAGAAGCCCGAATTCGATCATCCCAGCTCAGTTCTATATTTTGCCGTTCCTGATATTCAGTCTGCCTATGGAAAGCTGAAAGAGAGCGGGGTGTACTTTGAAGACGAGCCTCATATGATTGCGAAAATGCCAACTCACGATTTGTGGATGACATTTTTTCGCGACACCGAAGGAAATCTGCTGGGGCTGATGAGTGAAGTTGCAAGATTATCCAGCTGACCACTTTCGTGCGCGGCGCAGCGGCGATTTCGATTGCCAATTTTCTATCGGCGATTGAGAATAAGCGCGACGGGCCACTCCTTGAGGCAAGCGCCGCCATCTCTCTCAGCGTCAGGCTTTGGCAGTCCGTGGTTTGCGCTGTGCGTAGCCTTCGGCTTGCATATCTTTGACGAAGCCGCCACCGGATTTCTATCAGTCTATAATCCAACGGTCACTATTTTGCGGGCGCGCTGGGAGTGGTTTCCCATGCCCACGTACGACTTTCGTGGGTGGCTGACTGGACTGATCATAGCATGGACGTTGCTGCTTTGCCTGACTCCGGTGGCGGCGCGGGGAATGCGAGGCCTGCGACCCCTAGCCTGGATTTTTTCGGTCGTCATGTTTCTGAACGGCGTGGGACATACGCTGTTTTCGATCCTGGGACGCACCGTGTCGCCGGTAACTTTCCCCAGGCCGGCGCCGGGATTCTATTCTTCCCCATTCTTGTTCGCGGCTTCCATCTGGCTGATGATAAGACTGCGGCGTACCGCGCGGGTGGATTTTCAATTGCCAACCGGCGACTAGGTTCATCCCGGCAAACAAGCGACGCGATGCTGCGCGGGCTGCTATCATCTTTTGCGGAGCTTGTTTGGAGTAGCCGTATGGAAGACATGGAAGACGAAGAACCCATCCCCTATATTTCCGGCTCAGGAGAAGGACTTATGGAAGAAGGATCGAATCTGCACGCCAGCGCGCGCCGCGACGAAGACATCGCGCTGGATCTGATGAAATTTGTAGCGATGACCACAGGGTACGGGCGAACTACCTCCTCCGGCGTGGGCTTTCAAGGCACCGGCTCGGCCTCGAAACCAGACGAATACGCAGCCCAGTTGCTCGAGTTATACGGGAAGTGCAGGGCGGCGGTCGGAGGAAAGAAGTAATGCGTATTGAGGCTCTGCTCTTTCCTCGCAGTTGACTGGACCACTTACAGGCAAGAAAAGACCGCGGCTCCGCGCCGCGGTCCTGGAGTTTCGCTGTTAGTGCTTACCGACGCCCCTTCTTGGCTTTTTTCTTCGCGGTTTTCTTGGCGGTTTTCTTGGCCGCTTTCTTAGCGGGCTTCTTCTTAGCGGGTTTTTTTTCGCTTTTCTTCTTTGCCGGTTTCGGAGGCGCTTTTTTCTTCGCGGGCGCTTTCTTGGCCGGCGCTTTCTTCTTCGCAGCCGGCTTCTTCGGACCTCCGCCGCTGGGAGCAGCAGGCCGAGGCGCGGGTGGCGGCGGAGGAGCGGAAGCGGCTGGCTCGCTCATTTCGGGTTCGGGAACCCCCGCTTCTTCTTCCTCCTCCTCTTCTTCTTCAAAATCTTCTTCAAGCGACTCGCTATAGGCACCGGTGTCGCCGAACTCTTCTTCGTCATCACGTCCGTAGAGTGTGGGATCGTAGAACGTCATTGCTCCTCCTGATCTTATTTTTGCCCCTGGCGCAGGGATAACCACGCAAGGCGGCGGGTACGGGAAATTAAAAGACCACCAGAAACTCTGTGCTGGAACGGCGCGCGATTATAGCACGACGCTTGCTGCAGTCTGCAAGGACCATAATCACAACATGGCTGGTTTATCTGTTATCACAGTGAGCCAGGAAAAGAAAGAATAATTGGGGTCCTTCGGGGAAAAAGGCCGTCAGACGCGAATGCCAGGTGGAAAAAGCCGTTCGGGGAATGCTAGCGGGCAGGTTCGACGACCAGAATCATACCCGGCCTCAGCGTGGCGACATTCTGGTTGTTGCGCTTAAGAGCAGCCACCGTAGTTTTGTACGCGGTAGCGATTGAGTACAGGGTTTCGCCGGACTTTACTTTGTGGCGCAGCACGCTGGCCTGTTCTGTGGAGCCTTCCTCCGAAGCTGTCGCGGATTTAGCCGAACCAGTTTTGGCGGAAGCCGTGTGTACTGCCTTAGAGGAACGCCTGCTCGGAATGGCCGAGGCTAGTTCGCCACTGGGAGTAACCGGCAGGTGCAACGCGAGCACAGTTCGTCCATGCAAACTGTCACCGCGCAAGCCGTTCCAGCGCCGAAGCATCTGTGCGGAGACGCCAAAATTCTCCGCAACCGTTTGCACTGTATCGCCCCTGCGGACCCTGTAGCGCGTGATGCGGCGGGCATACGTCGCCGTGTCGCTGACGTGCTTGCCGGGCGTGACAGGAATAATCAGCTTGGCCTCGGTCCGAAGCTCTGGGCCGTCGAGCTGGTTTGCTTCTTTGATTGACTTGGGCGTAGTGCGGTAGGTTCGCGCCAGCGATGCCAAAGTGTCTCCGGGATGCACCGTAGGATAACGCCACCACACGCGCATGCCGGTCGGAATCGAGGCAATGGTTGTCTGATACTGAGGTTTCGTCCCTGCCGGCAAGCGAAGCTCAAAAGTCCCGTCCCGGGGGGTACTCAGCCGCAGCAGGCTGGGATTCAATTGCTGCAACTGCTCCACAGACGCATCCACGCAGTCAGCGACGAGCCGCAAATCCACGGGATAATTGATGGTCACGGAATCAAAAGCCGCGGGCTCATCCATCGACACATCATCAAAACCATAATGCGAAAGGTTCTTGGTCATGATGGTTACGGCCAGGATGATGGGAACGTAATTCCGCGTTTCCTTGGGAAGAACATTGCGCCGGTAAAGCTCCCAGAAGTCGGCATATCCGGTACGCTTCACGGCCGCCTGCACCGTACCTGGGCCGGAGTTGTAAGCGGCCATGGCCAGATACCAGTCGCCAAACTGGGCGTAAAGATCCCTCAGGTGACGGGCGGCGGCGCGGGTCGACTTCTCGGGATCCTGACGATCATCCACCCACATGCTGCGCTGCAGGCCATAACCGCGAGCGCGACTGCCCATGAATTGCCAAATGCCTCGGGCGCCGGCGCGGGAAACAGCCGTAGGCTGGAATCCGGATTCGGCCTGCGCCAGGTAAATCAAGTCTTGCGGAACGCCCTCTTGCTTAAGAATTCGTACCATCATGTCGTGGTAGCGGCCGGAGCGGGCAAAGGCGCGCTCGAATGTTCCGCGTCCACGATTGGAAAAATAGCTAATATAGCCGGCGACCTGGTCCGTCATCATGAGCGGCAAGTCGGAGTGAGTAGATTTGACCTCAGCCTGAGCCTTTGCTCGTATGCTGGCATCGGCGGAAGGCGTGATGCCGTTGGTTTCGTCGATGGGAGCCGGTTCCGATTTTTCCGCCTCGGAGTCGGCGGCCGAATCACTCAGATTCAGCTGATTCACGCCTTTCGAAATCCGGTCAAATTCCTCTTGCAGCCGGTCATCGGAACGTATATCCAGTTTGCTCTCGAGCAAAGCATTGAAAGCATTGTCAAAACCTTCTTTGGCTGCTTCCGCCTGACCCGCCTGATACTTCGCGAGTCCAGTCTGATATTCGTTTTCCACGCTGGCAACCAGATCCCCCACCGGATCAGAGACCGGCTTTGTGGGCGAAGCTTCGGAGTTGGCCGCGCTGATTGCGGAAGGATCCTGCGTCACGTCCTGCTTTGCCTGCGAAGCCTCTGCTCCGGCTTGAGGAGCAACTGCAGCGGGCGCTTTGGCGCTGACGGGCGGAGGCGGCGTGCCCGGCGGCGCCACGGAAACCGGCTTCTGGGCCGTCTGACAGGACGATCCCGCCAGGGCCGCTACCGCCAGCACTGCGATCCGCATTTGGAGTTTTGCAACTCTCATAGTTCTCTAGAAGATACGGATTGTCCTTGCCGTCGATGACCCGTGGATTCTATCAAAAATCGTACCTTGCAGTCGTGTTTGGGTCAACGCCGAAAAGGAACCGCGTCGGTTACTTTCGACACCATCGCCCATGGTTACCCCGTTCACCCATATTCAGACGAAGGAAGCCGGCTAAAGGTTTAAAAAGTGGTTTTCGGGCGAAAATTCCTTGGCCGCTCTCACCGGCCAGCGGCAGCTTCAGACTCGCCAGTAATCCGGTCGCCAATTCTGAATCGCCTTCTTTATGTCCTTCCGGGACAGCTTTTCGGAGAGCGCCCGCTCCGCTAACTGAGCGACCTCCGCATCCGAGGCGAAACGCAAGGCAATCAGTTGCTCTTCCGTCAACTCAGGGATACGCGAGCGCAAGGGCTCAGAGCACAAGGTCGTCAGGCGCAACCGTTCTTCGAGACGAATGACGCGGTCTTGTACTTTGAGTGCGTAAAGGCGAATCTTCAGGATCGCGATGACCGCCGCTACCGAGATCACGAAAAATGACGCCGAGTGGAAGCTGGGGTGCCACAGAAAGTGAATGGCCCCACCGATGGCGGCAAGGATGAAGACCGGTCCCACTACAAAGTGAAAAAGCGGATCGAATCTGGCATGGTTCGCCAGGTTCTGCGGCTTCTTTTCAGCCATGAGGAAGACTCCTTACGAGAACGCGCAAGTGTAGCAGAAAGAGTTCTCAGAGTTACTATGCTAGCTACCGATCTTGCAGGCAAATCCTGTCCTCCCGATCCCCGGAACTAAGAACCCACCAGTCATGAAATGTTATCCTTTGTGCATCGAAAACGAACTCAAGGGCAAACATGAAAGCTATCCAAATCAAGCAAGTTGGTGGGCCGGAGGTGATGGAACTGGTTGAGCTTCCCGTTCCGCAGCCGAAGGCAAGCGAGGCCGTAGTAAAGCTGGCCGCCTCAGGTGTGAATTTTATCGATGTCTACTTCCGCGAGGGACGTTACAAGACTGCGCTTCCCTTCGTCCCCGGACAGGAGGGCGCCGGCGTAGTAACGGAAGTGGGCGCGGAAGTGAAGTCGCTCAAAGTGGGAGATCGTGTGGCTTGGTGTGGCGTCCAGGGCGCCTACGCCGAATATGCCGCCGTAGCCGCGGACCGCCTGGTGCCGGTTCCGCACGCCGTGAGTGACCAGCAAGCCGCTGCCGCCATGCTGCAGGGAATGACCGCCCACTATTTGTCGCATGACACGTATCCGTTGAAGCAAGGTGAAACCGCGCTGATTCATGCGGCGGCTGGAGGCGTCGGTCTTCTCCTGGTGCAGATGGCGCACAATATCGGCGCGCGCGTGATCGCCACGGTTTCGACCGAGGAGAAGGCTAAACTGGCGCGTGCTGCAGGCGCACATGAAGTCATCCTGTACACTCAGTCCGACTTCGAAGCAGAGACCAAGCGGTTGACGGGCGGCAAAGGAGTGGACGTTGTCTATGATTCAGTAGGAAAGACTACCTTCGAGAAGGGACTGAACGTGTTGCGACCGCGCGGCATGATGGTGCTGTTCGGAGGTTCAAGCGGACCCGTCCCGCTATTCGATCTCATCGCGCTGTCGCAGAAAGGATCGCTCTACGTAACCCGGCCTACTCTTGTCAATTACATTGCCACCCGAGACGAGTTGGTGGCGCGGTCAGGAGCCGTCTTCAGCATGATCGCCACCGGAAAGCTCAAGCTGCGTATCGAATATACTTACCCGTTAGCTGAAGCACAGCGCGCTCACCGGGATCTGGAAGGCCGTAAGACGACGGGGAAACTGCTGCTGATTCCGTAAATTCCGGCCGATTTTCTCAATCGAGTTTCAGCGTAGCGCCGGCATCTTGCCGGCTGTCCCGAGGGCGTATCGGCTTAGCGCGAGAAGAAGCCGCCCCGACGCGGCACTACTTAAGGAAAAAATGAAAGCAATCCGCGTGCAGCGAACCGGCGGTCCAGAGGTAATGGAGCTGATGGATGTTCCGGCTCCGCAGCCTAAACCGGCCGAAGCAGTGGTGAAGGTCTCGGTTGCAGGCGTGAACTCCATCGATGGCTATTTCCGCGACGGCAGGTTCCGCACTCCTTTGCCCTTCATCCCCGGACAAGAGGGCACAGGCGTGGTCGCCGCAGTCGGTTCGCAGGCTAAAACGGTCAAGGTGGGCGACCGCGTCGCATGGAGCGGAGTGTTGGGCTCCTATGCCGAGTTCGTGGTGTCGCCTGAAGAGCATCTCGTGCCCGTGCCATCCGCCATCAGCGACGAGCAGGCCGCAGCATCAATGATCCATGGCCTAACCGCTCACTATCTAGTGAATGACGCGCACAAACTAACGGCTGGCGAGACGGCGCTCGTACACGCAGCCGCGGGTGGAGTTGGGCTTTTGCTGGTGCAGATGGCGCGCGCGATTGGTGCGCGGGTGATCGGCACGGTTTCAAGTGAGGAGAAGGCCCAGTTGGCGCGCGAGGCCGGGGCCGACGCCGTAATCGTTTTCACTAGGCAGGATTTTGAAACCGAAGTAAAGCGCCTGACAAACGGCAAGGGCGTCGAAGTAGTCTACGACGGAGTGGGCAAGGCGACCTTCGACAAGAACCTTAATGTCATGCGTCTGCGCGGAATGCTCGTGCTCTACGGCATGTCGAGCGGACCGGTGCTGCCGGTGGACCCCGCCAAACTGTCTGAGAAAGGCTCACTCTACATGGCGCGTACCACGCTGGCACACTTCACCGCTACCCGCGAGGAACTGCTAGCCCGCACCAGCGCTCTGTTCGGCATGATCGCGGAGGGCAAACTCAAACTGCGAATTGCGAAGACCTATCCTCTGGCGGACGCACTCCAGGCACACCGGGACATGGAAGCCAGAAAGATCGCGGGCAAGCTGTTACTGATCCCTTGAAAGTCACACGATGCGCAGTTGGGGGAAGTCCTGACTGTAGCGCTTGGCATCCAGAGTCATAAGCCTGTCAGCTTTCAGCAGCGCATGCGCCGCGATGGCGAAGTCCGCCAGCAAACGTTTTGGCGAACCTCCGCCGGAACGTCGGCGGCGAATGGCATAGGCGGAGAAGCTTGATGCCGCTAAGTGCCAGACAGCCTCATCAACGTCGAAATCAACAGCGACACTCATTTCCCGAAGCGCCTTCCGAACGAGCTGGACGTTGAGCCCGGGAACTGCCGACAGCTCGACGAAGACCGGTGCGCATACCACTAGCGCTCCCTCTGCCCGAACTTTTGACAAGCGAGTAACTATCGCGGCGGCGTTGGGTGCTCCCGACCAAATCGGCGATAGAATGTTCGTGTCGAGGGCCGTCCTCATTCGTAGTCTTTATCGCTTCGCATGTCGTCGATCCAGGCTTTTATCCCCTCCTCACCGCCGGGGAATGGGTCCGCAATACCGATAAATTTTTCGAAAGGGTTCACCTCTGAGCGGACTGGGCGAATCACAGTTCGATCTTCTTCCACCACAAATTCGACGCGGTCGCCGGTCTCTAACCCTAGGCGCTTCCTAATCTCTTGCGGGACGGTAATCTGACCTTTACTGCTTATTGTGCTGGAGTTCTTCATCCTTACCTATGGTTTTTACAGTAAAGATATCACTCTTTACTTTCTTAAGGCAATAGCAAGGCCTATTTCGAGCGCGAATAATGCTTCGCATAAGAGGGTGCCTGTATAGTTGGGTCCAGCCGTGAATCGTTGATCGGCTCGCCTTGGACCATCTTTAGCGGAACAACTCCTGCCCACGTCGGAAAGGAATAGTCCGCTTCGTCATCCACAACCGGTCCACTACGCACCTTGGCCGAGAACTCCTCAATTGGCAGCCGCAGCACAGAGGTGGCCTTGAGCTCCCGCTCATTGGGCTGGCGCGAGTCGGCCCAGCGGCCCGGAATGATGTGTTCCGAAAGGAGACGCAGAGCATCGACCTTCTCTTTCGGATCATCTACTAGTGTAGCTTCGCCCAGGACCACCACTGACCTGTAATTCATCGAGTGATTAAAAATGGACCGCGCAAGCACAAGTCCGTCGAGCAGAGTGACTGTCACACAGACCGGCACGCTCTCTTTCAACTGCCGCAACATACGGCTGGCGGCCGAGCCATGTATATAAAGGCTGTCGTCCTTACGTCCGTAAGACGTCGGGATCACAAAAGGCTGGCCGTCCACCACGAAGCCGACGTGGCACAAGAAACCTTCGTCAAGGATGCGATACGCGGCTTCACGATCATAGACAGCACGATCCGCTTCACGGACCAGACGGGTCCGCGGCGTAGGAACATAGGGCTGGGACATGGAAGAACGAACTCCGGGCAAGCGCCAAGGATGGAGAAAGTGTAACACCAGCCTTCGGCTGCGGGCTGTGGCCCGGTAAGAATCGGAACCGCTCGCGCGCCGAACTCAGATCGTTGCTCAACGTGGACCGACTACCAGTACAGCTTCGCCGCAAACTGAAACTGCCGAGGGTCGTAAGCGGCCGTTGCCTGACCCGCATTTGTGAACAATGGGCTAACCGCGGCCACGTTATGGCGGTTGGCAATATTAAACATGTCAGCAATTAATTCAGTGTTAAAGCGCTCGCCGAAGTAAATCCGTTTGGCAATGCGCAGGTCATCGAAAACGGTCCAGGGCTGAACTCCGGCATTGCGGCCGAAATTGCCATCCAGCGAAAGCAGGGTCCCATTGAAATCTGCACCGCAAGGCTCCTGAAAAACTCCAGTGGGCGAGTACTTCGAGGAAACTGCCGGATAGCCAAGCGCCGTGCAGGCTGGATTGACGAACGTGTTCGGTCGACCCGTGAGCGAAGACAATTGCAGATTGTCATCGTTGCCGGTAATGATGTTGAAGGGTCTTCCGGAGTCGAACTCAACCAGCGGAGCTACGGTCCAATTGCTGAACACCTTGCTGGTGAAGCCACTTCCTCCCAGCTTACCCGACTGGTAGACACCGCTGAACACAAAACGGTGGCGCTGATCGAAAAGAGAACTCGCACGATCGAGAGCAGGATAGTAACTGTCCTGCGGCGTCAGAGTGGCCTGCAAGTCTGTCGAGTCGTCAATGGTGTGCGACCAGGTGTAGGAGGCGAGCAGCTCGTAGTGCCGGTTGAAGCGCTTGCGCAGATTGGCGGTCAGCCCATGATAGACAGAACTGCCATTCGAATAGTTGGCGTCCATGTCGCCAAACGGAATGCAGTTCGCGAGGGTCGTAGGATCGCAGTTGGCGTTGAAACCCTGACTGGCCAACCCTTGCAGGATGGTCTGTGCCAAACCCACGCATGCGGCTCCGCCACTGGCAAGGTAGGCGCCGGCAATCGATGGGTTTAAACCAGAGGGCCGGAAGAAATTCATGAGAGAGGAATCGACGTACGGTTTTCCCGTCGGACTGACACCGCATCCGCTCACCGTGAATGGGCTCGCGGGGGTTTGGCCGGCGGCAAGTGCCGTTTCAAAATTCGAAATCATCAAATCGCCCCGAATGGTGTTTGCATTGATCGGGCGATTCAAATGCCGTCCGCCGTTAAAGTTGTAGGCGAGGTTGAAGGCATAGCCGCCTCCCAGATCCTTCTCGATGCTGAAGTTGGCCTGCTGGGAATACGCGTAAACGAAGTTCTTACCCTGTGGATAACCGAACGGCTGAAAGGCAAGTGGCAGGAAAGTAGAGGGGTTCAGATAATTCTGGCTCAGGAAAATGGAATTCGGCTGAAACGAATTGAACTGCTGCTGATTGGGCAGGTAACCAAGGTTGGCATTCGCCGCAGGAGAGAACGACGGCGCGCATTGCGGTTGACCCTGAATTCCCTGGAAGATGGGAAACGCATTCAAATTCGCCGGATTTCCCGCGCCAGTGCAAAGCCCAGTGCCGGCGAATACGAGTTGTCCACTCGTCGATCCATCCGACGCATCGCCCAGGAAATAAAGTCCCAACAGAGGATGGTCATAGAACAATCCATAGGAAGCTCGAACCACGGTCTTGCCATCACCCTTCGGATCCCAGGCGATTCCGATGCGAGGTGCAATGTTGTTGGTATCGGTTTGAATTCCTTTTTGCAATCCCAGGTAGTTGTAGCCGGCTAGCGCAAGCGCAGTCGGAGATTTGAACTGTGGCGGGAACTCAATGTCGTAACGCACGCCGGAGTTCAAAGTAAAGTTCGGACGAACCCGCCACGAATCCTGCCAGAACACACCCAAAGGTTTGTTGGGGAACGAATCTCGCGGGTTCCCGATTCCTTGAATGAAGTCAGAAGGCAATCCCGCCCCATAAGCTTGCACCGGATTCAGCATGGGAAACGGCGAAGGAAACGCCGCGATCGAGCCAACATCATACACACCGCCGTAGTTCACGGTGAAAGTGGCGGAGGTGGGAATGTAATTGAAATCCACTCCGAACTTGGTATCGTGACGGCCGATCGTCCAGGAAAAATTGTCAGTGAACTGGTAGCGTTGCTCCACGCGCTGAATGTAGGAATACGGCTCACGGCCGAAATAAGCAAAACCGGGAATGTTCACCGCTGGGTCCGATCCGCCAGGGATCGCCGTGTTGTAAAAATACGAGAGACCGCGACGCGCATATTGAAAGCGGAACTCATTCACTTTGTTATTTCCAATGGTCCATGTATCCTGCACAACTCCGGCAACATCGCGGTAGGTCTGCTCGGAAGTTCGCGAATACGCGTTCTGTCCGAACGGTTGATCCTGGCCGCTGACTTCGATCCCTGTCACCGTGCTCGGACTGACGTTCGCGCGCAGCATCAGGCGATTACTCGCGCTGATGTTGTGATCGATGCGCAACGAGTAGAGACTCGTCCCCTCAAACACCGGAAAATTTCCCGACTGCGAGCCCAGCGTCTGATAGGAAGCGGGAACGAAACATGGTGGGGTGCTGCAACTCGTGGCAAAGCCGCTGATGCCCGGGAATCCTGTGAGTCCGGTCGGCCATACTCCATGCAGTGCCATCCCTGAGGATGCCCCGAGAAGGAATTCGTAATTGGGCACGCTTGGAGCAATCGCTCCGAAGGCCGCAGGATTGGTTGCGGCGAGCTGCGCCAGACCCGGCCCCAGGAACGCCGCCTGGGCGCCTGTCACCTGGATGTTTCCGAAAGGAACCGGAATCAATCCTCCCGCAGTCGTCGATGTATCGAAATTCTGCAGTTGGTAGTACGAGAGGTTGTTCTCCGCGCCGATGTCGGAGAATCCCGTCTCATGCCGCCGCGTGGCTTCATAAGAAAAATAAAAATATGTCTTGTCCTTCTGGATTGGGCCTCCGAAAGCGATTCCGGGTTGCACCCGCGTATAAGCAGGATTCGGCACTGTACTGAACGGGTTCACAGCCTGAAAGCTTCGGTTACGTACAAAAGCATAGACGTCGCCGTGAAATTCGTTCGACCCCGAACGCGTGATGATATTCACAACGCCACCCGAGGCGCGACCGTATTCCGGGGCATAGTTGTTAGTGATGATCTGAAACTCCTGCACATCTTCCTGAGAAACAGTGGAGCGGACTCCGTTCGTAGCGTTGTCAGTGGCATCCGCCCCATCCACATTCACCAGGTTGGCACGCGCACGCTGCCCGTTCATGTTCAACCCAGACGTGGGCGCGGCTCCGGTATTCGGGGCGTTGTCACGCTCCACCTGTGAATCCGTCAACGTGAAGTCGATGTAGTTGCGGCCATTAATTGGAAGATTATCGATTCGTCGCTGTCCGATCGTGTCCGTAGCCGAAGTGCGCGAGGTCTCTATCAACTCCGCTTGAGAACTGACCTCCACCACTTCCTTGCCGGAAGCAACCGCCAGCGAAATAGGAAGCTCTACCACGCCGCCGACTGTGATGCTCACGTCGTTAGCGCGGGCCTTCGCGAACCCTGGAGCTTCCACGGCTGCGCTGTAAACCCCCGGAGGCAACTGCCGAACCACATAGCTCCCCAGTCCGTTGCCGGTTGCAGTTCGCACCAAGCCTTTCGCAATATCGCTCACCGTGACAGTCGCGTTGCTCACCCCGTTGCCCTTCGCATCCTTCACGGTTATCTGCAGGTCTCCGGTGGCCGCGCCACCTTGACCAAAGGCACCCGAACAGAGCAACACAACAAACGTCGAGACAAAGAAGAATTTCACGCTGCGGAACATGATTGTGAGGATCATAGAGTCTCCTTGCCTGCGGCATTTTTATCGTGCCGGCCCTATAACTCCAAAAGCAGTTGCTTGAATGCGACAAGATTTCTGTGAAGGGACAGGTTCCGCTGGTTTTTACACCAGAAGGGATAGCGAAAACAAGGCATGAATATCGGAAGGTAGTGCGCGAGTAACCCCGGCAGTTTCGCGAAGTCCGCTACAGTCGCGTGAATCTCGGAGGTTTGTGATCTAGATCACAAATGTTCGGTCAGATTCGCGCTGAAAGGCGCACGGCGGCGGCGGGATTCTGCAACCGACCCAGCAACATGGCCGACCCGCTTACTTGCTCATACCGCTCCACCACGCGCACGGCGGCGAAGTTGGAGCTTGGCAACGCCAACGCCACGTAAATCCGAGCCAGGGCCAGGGTGGTATTACGGCGCAGCAGAAGCGCATGCTCTACCAGTTGCCGTGCCGCTTCGGCGACTCTTGGATCGCCGCCGGCCAGTGCAGCTTCACCCAGGCTCACCAAAACACCGGCGTTGTTTCCCGCGACTTCGACGTAAGCGGCCATGGCCCGTAATCGCGCGCGGCGCACTTGACGGAACTGCGCGGCAGGCAATCGCCGCCTCAAATACTGATCCTCAGCGGGGTTGATCAGATTGCGGAATGCCTCCACATCGAGCGAACGAATCGTTGTTTTCGAGCTGAGGCTTCGCTTGGCCTGCAGGCTTCGGGACACAGCCAGGCGCAGAATGAAACCCAGTACAACTGCGGCAGCGACGACGAGGATGATAGCCAGATTCATGGTTGGAGTAAACGCTCCAATTCCCGGTTCCAGATATCGAGATTATGCTCAGGCACGAGAACCGCAGACATAGTGGTGTTCTTCTGGGGGACAAGGAGGTAATAGCACCAAATTAAGACACAGACGTGGTACGTGGCCATGTTAAGGAAATCCAGAAGGTAGCTCTTCTGACCGAAGAGCCAACCTGCCATCAGAGCCCAATGGGCGAGAAAAACCGAGGCAGAAATGCCGAAGCCGAAGATAATCCCGAAAACAGAGCGCTCCCACGTCAAATGGAAGTGAGCGGCAAAGAGGAACAGAAAAAAAATAAGCCCACACTGAACCACGCTCACGCTTCGGCCCAGAACGCGGGTTGCAGAAATGAGCCAGAACGTCGTCGGATTCGAAAAGGCGGCAATGATCGTGGCGGTAAATACGAGAACGATACCAACACCGCTGATCAGTACTTTCCCCATCCTGCCCAAGGAAGCATAGCGACGCAGGAGGTGAGTGAAAACCTCGCCAATAACAATGAACTTTATGAACGCTTCAACTACTAGAAAAGAAAACGAACTCCGCCAATAGGCCGTAGCCGAAACCGACGGACTAACGTCTATGACGTAGGTGAATACTCCCCCTGCGGCTTCAATAATGATGTAGCAGAAGAAGGCGGGGAACTCCCTGTGTAACCCCCGCCTCCGCATCTCGATAGCGAGAAGAGCGAGAAGTACACAGGGCGCGATCCACAAGTAGTGCCACAAAAATGAATGGGGCTGCAACATGACCGTAACTGGTCAATGTAGCGCGACGAGCGCCCCACGGCAATATAGTTGTGCGGCTGTTCGTTTTTTGTAACGCCCAATCGAGGACTACGGCTTGCAGGCCTGCGATCCCGAACAGTTACCGCCATTGCCGGTTCCGCCATCGGCGTGGACCAGGGTTGGAACTACCAGTGTATTGAGGAAGAGAACTGCTGCTGCGACGATAAGTAGTGTGCGTTTCACGATGGGGTTTCTCCTTGTATTTGAAAATCGAGCGTGATACTTTCATGGCTTGGCCTCCGCCGAAAAGAGCACTGTGGACCGCGAGTTGTTCGGAATTCGTAACACGCGCAGGTGACGTGAAATGACGCTGAAATCGGCTTTGCAGGATCTGCGAGAGACTACGCTGGCGGCCGTCGCCGGGCTGCTTGCCAGATTGTCTTATTTAGGCTCTTTGCGGCGCCAGGAGGGTGGTTACAGGCATTGGGGTCTGTCGCTGATTTACGGGGACGAGTCCTCAGAGCGCGCCTTGAAAGCCGCTCACACAGAAGTGTTATCCAAAGTGCTGCGCACGCCAATTTCGGAGTTAGAGGAAGATCTGCAGGAATCGAGCCAGGTCGGCTCCAAAACCTCAACCGGCTACATTGAGGGCATGCAGCAGCAATTCACTCAATTGCTTCCTTCACCGCAGGACAAAGTCTCCGCGAGCCATCTTAATTCAGTGCTGGTTGCGCTTTCGGCGTTGGAGAAGAGCCATAAGCCTGCCACTCCGTCAGCTTCATAGCCACGCCGACAACCTGTCCGATGATCTCCGCTTCCTGAGGATGGCGCAGGACTCGCACTTGCACCGGTGAGAGCGGATGGGGCTGCAGAATCAGGTCATCTTTCTTCATGCTGCACCAGCAGCATGTGTGCCCGTCGCGCGTTTCCACAAAATAGATTGGGCGTTCGTATTCTGAACGCCAGGTTCCCTCCGCCACCTTATTCTTCTCTTCATCGATCTGGATGAAGCTGCCCGGTGGAAGAATGGGATACATGGTGAAATCCTCATTGCCGATGTAGCCGTAGGTAAAATCGCTGTGCGCAAATTGCGCCAGATAGGACAGGGGCACCAGACCCCACTGTTCAACCATGCGCCCTAAATTGGAGGTGCGATGCTCGTCAAAGGCAGGATCCATGCGGATGGGCACTTGCACCGACGATAGCGCCGAGAGTGCCTCGGAAACGTGCGATCGCGGGGGAGCAATCATGCTCAGATCCGCCGCCATATTGCTTAAGTCCACGCCGTACCACGCCAGTAATTCCCGCAAATCGCGGCGGTAGATCACAGCCAGCGTGTAGAGACGGAAAATACTCGGCAACACACCCTTGGTTTCAATATCGGACAATCGGCTCGGCGGAATAGAAAACTCTTCATTGCGATATTTTTCAGCCATGCGCGCGCTGGACATTTCGATGTCGCGCATGGTCAAGCCGAGCTTCTCGCGAAGGGTACGAAGGCTCTTACCGGCGGGGAGCATAGGATGCCTCCATGGAAGTCTGGGAGTTACTAAAGTGTCCGCAATCATAGCAGGGAGCCGACTCCAGTGTCATGATTTTACGAATAAAATCTCAGGTTCTGGATTTTGTTACGATTTCCGAACAAGCTCTGCCCCGCGTTCTGCCTAGCGAATTCGACACTTGACACTCGGACATCGGCGTTCTCTCTGTGGCGAGTTCAGGTTCAGATGGCGAGACTTTGTTCGTTTTTCGTAACGACGATTACGGAAAATTGCAAAATCGCTATGGTGGGCCTCCAGAAGCAGTTCTAGAATCCCCCATCCCTGAGCGTCTAGACTCTCGTTTCAGTCATGACATTTGTCACGCTGATTCCGTGATGAACACCACTGGTGCCTCCCCCGCAACTCCACGATGATGCAGCTACCGGGACAGAAGACAGAACGCGGTCTTGGCAAGCATTGTGCCGGCGGGGATAGCCATCATGATTGCAACTCTCGAAAAAAGACAAAGTGGGCAGCGTACAAACCCGGACGCCGTTGTCGCCAGTCTGGAAGGTGTCAGCAAGAATTACGGGAAAGTTCGCGCCCTGCGGAATGTGAACTTCAGCGTGCGCGCGGGCGAGGTCCTCGCACTCTTAGGTCCGAACGGAGCTGGCAAGACGACGGCTGTAAAGCTGTTGCTCGGCCTTCTTCCACCTGACACCGGCCAGGTCCACGTCTTCGGCGGAAATCCGACGAATCCCGAAAATCGCATGCGCACCGGAGCCATGCTGCAGGTGGGCAAGGTGCCGGAGACCCTGCGAGTGCGCGAGCACATCGATCTATTTTCCACCTACTACTCGCAGCCGCTTCCTCTACAGGAGGTGCTGGAGGCGGCTGGTCTGCAGAAATTGAGTAATCGCAGGTTCGGCGATCTTTCCGGTGGCCAGCGGCAACGCACCCTGTTCGCCTTGGCCATCTGCGGCAATCCCGATCTCCTGTTTCTGGATGAGCCCACTGTCGGCCTTGATGTGGAAGCCCGGCGCACGCTTTGGGAAGAAATTCGCCGCCTGGTCGGCCGCGGAAAAACGGTTCTGCTCACCACGCATTATCTGGAAGAGGCCGACGCGCTCGCCGACCGCATTGCAGTAATACATCAGGGAGAGATCATCGCCGAAGGTACGCCGGCAAAAATCAAGTCGCAAACCAGCGGTAAGCGCATTCGTTGCGTTACCGCGTTGAGCATGGCCGCTTTGCTGCAGGTCCCTGGCGTTAGCGATGTCAAGTTCGATCGCGAAGCCGTCGAGATCCATACCGGCGAAGCCGAATCGGTCGTACGAACATTACTCGCTCGCGACCCGTCGCTTTCTGGATTGGAGATCAGCAGCGCAGGGTTGGAAGAAGCATTCTTGTCCCTCACTCGGGACAAAGAAAACGGAATAACCAATATTGATTAGCGATCTTACATGCGCACAAGTTCAGAGAAACCCGAGGAGAGACCATGAGCACTACCGCAGTGACACTCAGCAACACTCACATCCAGCGCCCTCTAAGCCACAGTGCCGCTATTTACCTGAAAGAAGCAAAGTATGAGTTCCTCAAGAATTTGCGCTTACGCGTCTACACGATTTCTGTAATCACTTTTCCACTGATGTTCTACGTACTCTTCGGTTTGGTTTTGAATGCGAAGGAAATGATCGGCGGAACGGGCGTCCCTACATATTTGATCGCAACCTACGGCACCTTCGGAGTGATGGGAGCGTCGCTATTTGGAACCGCTTCCGGCCTCGCCTCCGATCGCGGCCTGGGATGGCTACAGGTGAAGCGCGCCAGCCCCATGCCACCGTTCGCCTACTTCGCCGCCAAGGTCGTTCTCAGCATGATCTTCAGTGCAGTTGTCGTTTCGCTGCTGCTGCTTCTAGGCATCCTCTTCGGCGGAGTGCGTTTGCCGATTGCCGAAATGGCCAAGCTGCTCGGGACGCTGGTGGTTGGATCACTCCCCTTTTCCGCCATGGGACTGGCCATCGGTTATTTCGCCGGTCCAAACTCCGCGCCTGCCGCCATCAATCTGATCTATCTCCCACTCTCGTTCTGCAGCGGCTTGTGGGTGCCATATATGTTTCTTCCCAAACTGGTGCGTCAGATTGCCTTGGCGCTACCGCCTTATCACTTGTCGCAACTCGCGCTGGGAGTTGTCGGCGCGGGACGGCACGAACCAGCATCCACGCACTGGGAAGTTCTATTAGCCTTCACCTTGATCTGCCTCGGTGTCGCGCGCATTGGCTTCCAGCGGGATCAGGGAAAGCTCTATGGCTAGAAGGACAGAAAACGAGTGCAGGAAACTGATCTCCAGTCTTTGAAAAAAGCAGGTTCGGAAAAACGGCAGCGCAGCACGATTCATTAAGGAGAAAAGCATGACCGCGCAGTCTAAGAAGTCTCTCGGTTGGACAGCAGTTCTGATAGTGTTCGGCTTGGTGGCACTCTTCGCAGGGACGAAAGTGCTGGTCGTTCTGATTGCGGCCACTTGCTTGATTTGGTATGGCATCGCTCGGCCACTGCTCTATGGTGACCGGAATTGACTGCCGGGGCGACAATGGAAGTACTGGACGTGATGTACAGGCAATAGCTCTTGGAGTCAGCCGGTTGAATCGATGATTGGTTTTTTCGACAAATTTGCAAGAAACCGCGAGCACGGATGGGCTCCCTTTGTCTGGCTCGCCTATTCCGGCTTCTTCTTTATTCAGCCCATCTTGGACCATGCAACTCGTAAACAGTGGATCTTAGACCTGCTGGGCTATGCCATATTCCTCCTTTTGTATGCAGGTCTGTTCTTGCTGCGGAATCCTCAAGGCCTTTTACATATAGCTGGCATGGTGGCGTTGGGAATGCTTTATATCCCCATAAATGGCGGTGCTTCAACTTTTTTTATCTTCGCCGCCGCATTTTTGCCGTTCGCTGTGGAGACTCAGGCGAAAGCGATTGCGGGAATGCTGGCTATTGTGGCTATCGCCGGCGTCGAGGGCTGGCTATTGCACCTGGCGGGATGGGAAGTCTTTTATTCCGCCATCTTTCCTCTTGTCGTGGGCGGCGGCAACTTGTTTTTCGCCGAGCGCAATCGCATGAACCGCAAGCTGCGCAAGGCTAACGAAGAGATTGAACATCTGGCGAAGGTCGCGGAGCGCGAAAGAATCGCCCGCGACCTGCACGACGTGTTGGGACATACTCTCTCGGTAATCACGCTGAAAGCGGAGTTGGCGGGAAAACTGATTGATCGCGATCCACAGCGCGCGGGACAGGAGATTCGCGAGGTCGAACAAATCTCCCGACAGGCACTGTCTGATGTTCGCGATACGATCCGTGGTTACCGTTCCAAAGGCCTGGTCGCGGAACTGGCCCAAGCTAAGTCCACTCTGGAAACTGCCGGCGTCGTGGTGCAATGCGATGCATCCACGATGGTGAAACTTCCCGCGTTGCACGAGGGCGTGCTGTCACTGGCCGTCAGGGAAGCCGTTACCAACGTGGTGCGGCACGCCCACGCCCGCACTTGCCATTTGCGATTGGAGCAGCAGAACGGTTCCTTCCGGTTGGAGATCGTAGATGATGGCCGCGGCGGCCCCGTGGGAGAAGGCAATGGACTCCGCGGTATGCGGGAGCGCGTCGAAATGCTCGGCGGCACTCTCGATCACGATACCCATGCCGGCACCAGACTTACGATTACTCTTCCCCTTAAAGAAATCGTGCAAAAAAACGAGGTCGCCCCCATTGAATCCTGTCGCGAAGGAAAATCGTAAGACGATTCGCGTCGTTATCGCCGAAGATCAGGGCATGGTTCTCGGCGCGCTGGCCGCACTTCTCGAGATCGAAGGCGACATCTCGGTTGTGGGTCAAGCACGGAACGGCCGGGAAGCTGTCGATGCCGTTCTCGCGCACAAGCCCGACGTCCTTATTACAGATATCGAAATGCCGCTCATGACCGGACTCGATACCGCCGCTGAACTCAAACGCCGCCGCTGCAGCACCCGTGTCATCATCCTCACCACCTTCGCGCGCGCCGGATACTTACGCCGTGCCATGGAGGCCGGAGCACTCGGATACATGCTGAAAGATATGCGCGCCGAGGAACTCGCCGAAGCCGTGCGCCGCGTGCAGCAGGGCTTGCGCGTGATTCATCCCGATCTCGCCACCGAGGCCTGGTCTGAGATGGACCCGCTCACGGATCGCGAACGCCAGGTCCTGCGTCTGGCCGGTGAAGGCATGCAAAGTGGAAATATTGCCGCGGAACTTCGCCTTTCCGAGGGCACTGTGAGAAATTATCTTTCGGAAGCCATCAGCAAAATGGGCGCCAGCAATCGCGTCGAAGCCTCGAGAATCGCCAGAACAAAAGGCTGGCTCTGAGATTGTCCAGTTCTCTTCCTTTAGATGTTTGAGCAATCACTGACTGGATTCCAATACTATAGTTTCATGTCCGACGTTTACATCCTCGGCATTGAGAGCTCCTGCGACGAAACCGCGGCAGCCGTGGTGCGTTCGGGAGAGCAACTTATTTCGAATGTTGTGGCCTCGCAGATTGCGATCCATCAGCCGTTTGGCGGCGTCGTGCCCGAACTAGCATCACGCGAGCACTTGAAGGCGATCGTTCCCGTCGTGCGGCAAGCCTTGGCTGAGGCTAATCAGACCTACAGCTCCGTCGACGCAATCGCAGTCACGCAGGGTCCCGGCCTTGCCGGAGCGCTACTTGTCGGCATCAGCTATGCCAAAGCGCTGGCGTTCGCCCTCGACAAGCCGCTGATTGCAGTCAACCACCTTGAAGGTCACATTCACGCGGTCCTGTTGGAAGAGCGGCAGAAAAGTAATCACGAACTGCAATTTCCCGTGCTGGCTTTGGTGGTTTCGGGCGGACACACGCACCTCTATCTCGTTAGGCAGAAGAACAAGAGCTGGACCTATGAAAATATAGGCCACACCCGCGACGACGCGGCGGGCGAGGCTTTCGACAAAGTTGCAAAACTGCTTGGCTTGGGTTATCCCGGCGGACCTGTTATTGACCGCCTTGCTCCGCACGGCGATCCGGGCGCCGTTAAGTTTCTTCCCGCGCAAATCAAACATCCCGATCGCCGCGAACGCCGGGAGCAGAAGGAACTCGACCTCGATCGCCCGCGCTTCGACTTTTCCTATAGCGGCATCAAGACCGCAGTGCTGCGCTACGTCGAAGTTCACAATATGAAGAATTCCATCGAAGTTCGCCGCAAGGCGCTGGCGAACATCTCAAAGCCCAAGCTCGAAGATTATTTGGCAGCCTGCGATCGGCAGACGCTCGACTTGGTCGCTTCATTTCAGCGTGCGTTGGTGGAAGATCTTGTAGGCAAGACTTTGGCAGCGGCGGCGGCGTACGACGTGGCTACATTATTCGTGACCGGTGGAGTTGCGGCCAATAGCGAACTGCGAAAGACGTTCGAGCAGCGAGGCGCCCAGGAGGGTGTGCCGGTCTTCTTCCCTTCGCGGGCACTTTCCACCGACAATGCCGCGATGATCGCCGCCGCTGCTTATCCCAAATTTTTAGCAAAGGATTTTGCCGCGATGGATTTTTCAGCCGAGGCCAGCCTCGTCCTGCGTTAGCCTCGCTTTGCGCTACTCTGGTTCACAAGAAACTGAGCAAAAGAAACTTCAACAACAGCTACTTGCTGGCGCCCTGACTATTTCCCATCACCGCATCCAGCGCCCTTTCCAGCTGGCTTTGAATATCGATGTCTTTGTAGATGGCAAAGTTAGCGCGCTTTTCACTTTCATCAAAGCCGCTGCCCCGACCCGCAACAATAATGATAGGAATATTAGCGGTCTTCGGATTCTTCTTCAGCGCAGTAATCAGCTCGCTGCCTGACATCTTCGGCATGTGCATGTCGGTGACAATTACATCAGGATGCACTCGCTCGAGAATCTGCAACGCCTCAACGCCATTCGTGGCGGACTCCACCGCAAAGCCGCGCTCTTCCAGAGAGCGGCACACGGTGTAGCGGATCAGCATGGAGTCGTCGACCACCAGCGCTACAGCAGGCATGACTTTGCAACGTGCGGAACGCACGCCCCCGGCCCGCAGACTAGCAGTGTGCTTGGACGGAAACAAGGTAGAAGAGGGCCTGTCCGGTTACTATGGTGAGCCGGTTGCGGAGTTTACGATTCCGGGGTGTCCCCGTCGACACTCTCCTCGATGCTCATGTCCTTTAACTCGCTGGACTCGAAAACTTCGCGGCACTCCAGGCATTCGACGAATTCAGCATCTTCATCGCGACTCACAATTTGCACTCGCGGATGTTTGCAAGGTTTATTCGAATCTTGCGGCTGGGAGAACGGCTTTGAGGTCATAAACAGGACGTCACCCTCGTCGCAAGAGCTTGAGGGAACGATCATGGAATTTCCGGTATTTTAGCCTTGCTACGACTATTGTCAAGACCCCTTTTTCAAAGACTTTCCTCACTGCCTGAAAAACCGAGATCGGCCAGCCCGCTACCAACCCTGAATTCCGACTAAATGATCTCCTCGCCTAAGCCACTCAAACGTAGTTGCTTACCAAGCAATGCGAATTCTTGCTGCTGCCTGTCAGAGCTTGCGCCAATTCCTCTTTTGGTCGTAGAATGAATTACGACAGAAAAGGTCGGATTTATCTCCGACTCAAACAGTCGCAAATTAGCGGTCCCCAGTGCACTCGGATGCTGAAGCTAACCAAAAAGGCGGATTACGCGCTGATGGCCATGAAGCACTTGGCCGACCATGCGCAAGAAGGTACAGGCAGCGCCAGCGCCAAAGACGTTGCCGATTCCTTCGGCATTCCGCCTGAGGCTCTGGCCAAGATTCTGCAGCGGCTCGCGAAGGCCGGTCTGCTGCAATCCCAGCATGGCACGTACGGTGGCTACAGGTTAGCCCGGGCGGCGCACACGATTTCTGCCTTCGAGGTAATCCAGGCCATCGACGGTCCGCTCTTTATCACCTCTTGTGTTACGGTTCGCGGCGAGTGTGGACAGAGCGACCGTTGCAATATCCGCGAGCCTCTGCGCAAGGTGAATGAGAGCATCGAAGCGGTGTTGAAGCGCATCAAGATTTCGCATATGAGAGAAGAGCCGGAAGTGGCCGAAAGTGCCACCGGCAAACTTGCAGAGCTAGTGACCATCGTCTAGTACTGCAGACAAATAAAGTTCAAGTAAAGATCAGGCAACTAATCAGGTAGGAGAAGCAATTATGAGCACGGATGTGAAGATCCCCCAGGAACTCTCAGTCACCAAGCACCAAGCTCCGCAGGGAGTGAAGCTGCCTATTTACATGGACAACCACGCCACCACGCCAATGGATCCGCGCGTGTTGGAAGAGATGCTGCCCTACTTCATGGAAAAGTTCGGCAATGCCGCCAGCCGCAATCACTCCTTTGGCTGGGCCGGTGAAGAGGGCGTGGAAACAGCGCGGGAGCGCATCGCCAAGCTGATCGGCGCCACCACCAAGGAAATCATTTTTACTTCCGGCGCCACGGAAAGCGACAACCTCGCCATCAAGGGCGTTGCGGAAATGTACCGCGAAAAGGGCAACCATATCATCACCGCGGTCACCGAGCACAAGGCAGTGCTCGATACCTGCAAGCGCCTGGAGAAATACGGCTATCGCGTTACTTACCTGCCCGTGCAAAAAGATGGCCTGGTTGATCTCGAAGATCTCAAGCGCGCCATGGATGACAAAACTATCCTGGTGAGCATTATGTTTGCGAACAACGAAATTGGAGTGGTGCAACCTGTGGCCGAAATTGGCAAGTTATGCCACGAACGCGGCGTAATCTTCCACACGGACGCGACGCAGGCGATTGGCAAAATTCCGGTGGACGTGAACAAACAGAACATCGACCTGATGTCGATCTCCGCCCATAAGATGTATGGCCCGAAGGGCGTAGGCGCTTTGTACGTGCGCCGCAAGAATCCGCGGGTGCAGATTTCCGCCATTATCGATGGCGGCGGCCATGAGCGCGGCATGCGCTCGGGAACGCTCAACGTAGCCGGCATCGTTGGCTTAGGCAAAGCCTGCGCCATCGCTTCGGAGGAAATGTCACGGGAGGCAGCTCACTTGGCTGGCTTACGCGATCGTCTTCGCGACCGCATCATGAGCCGCCTGGATGAGACTTATATCAACGGCACCATGGAGCACCGCCTGCCCGGCAATTTGAACATCAGTTTCGCGTACGTGGAAGGCGAGTCGTTGCTGATGGGGATCAACGATATTGCGGTTTCCAGCGGATCGGCGTGCACCTCTGCGACGCTTGAGCCATCTTATGTATTAAAGGCTCTCGGCACCGGCGACGATTTGGCGCACAGTTCGATTCGATTCGGCATCGGCCGTTTCAACACCGAAGCGGAGGTCGATTACGTGGCTGACCGCGTCATCGAAACCGTCGAGCGTCTGCGCGAACTTTCTCCGCTCTACGAGATGGCTAAGGAAGGCATCAACTTGAAGGACGTGAAGTGGGCGGGAGAGTAATTGATGCGAAGTAAGCGATGGAGGAGCGCGAACGGGAAGGGCACGAGTTCAGTCGTGCCGCAAAGATTCGAACCGAGAAGGGGCTTTAGCCCCGGCGGTAAATTGGAAGAATTCAGGAGAGACCAATGTCATACAGCGATAAGGTAATCGATCATTACAACAATCCCCGCAACGTCGGCTCGATGGATAAGAGCAGCGCCGATGTGGGCACCGGTCTGGTGGGCGCACCCGAATGCGGCGACGTCATGAAATTACAGATCAAGGTCAACCGCGAGACCAACGTGATCGAGGAAGCCAAGTTCAAAACTTTCGGCTGCGGCTCCGCGATCGCCTCGTCTTCATTGGCCACCGAATGGGTCAAAGGCAAGACTGTGGATGAAGCCCTGGCTATCAAGAACATGGACATCGTAAAGGAACTTTCGCTCCCTCCGGTGAAGATCCACTGTTCTGTGTTGGCCGAAGACGCCATCCGCGCCGCCATCGGTGACTGGAAGAAAAAGCAGGAGAGCGCCAAGCCGGTTGCGTCAGCGGTAACGCAGTAAAGGTTTGTGCGCTCCAGAAACGCGATCGGCATGGCAGAGCTGAGTCTTGAAAGGGCGCGGCTTCAGCCGCGCCGCAAGCTGCTGGATTATCGATGGCAGCATCAGTCGCTGACGGATTGCGTCAGGAATTGAAATGACAACAGCAACAGAACAAACCGCGCAACCATCACAAACCGCCGCCCCCGGCAGGGGCATTCAGGTGACTGATAAGGCCTTGTCCAAGGTGCGCAGCGCGATGGCCAAAGAGGGCATCTCGCCCGAACAGGGTGGGTTGCGCCTGGGCGTCCAGGGTGGCGGTTGTTCTGGTCTAAGCTACAACGTTCGTTTCGATACCCAGCCGCGCGAACGAGACCGCATCTTCCAGTTCAGCGACGTGCGCGTATTCGTAGATCCGAAGTCGTTTATATACCTGAACGGCATGATCCTCGATTACCAGGAGACGCTGATACAGCAGGGCTTCGTTTTCGTGAACCCTCAGGCCACGAAATCGTGCGGCTGCGGGACTTCGTTCTCCGCGTAGTTGTGTGGCGCGGGCACTTTTGCCCGCGAGGGTTTTGCAAGGCGCGACCGTCTTCGCCCAGCAGCGCCCCTGGGCTTGCACTGGTTCAGGCTACAAGCGTGCAGTTGTGTTTTCGAAGGATGTAGGCAGGAATGACGAATTCGTCTTTGACCACGATTACCGCGAAGTCCGCCCCCGAGGAGACTCAATCCTGCTGGTCCTGTGGAACCATGCGCGCGGTGCATTTCTGCGAATCCTGCGGCAAGGTTCAACCTCCGGCGCCGGTGGACTATTTCACTTTCTTTGGTTTGCCGCGCAAGCTGAATCTCGATGTAGCCGCGCTGGATAAAGACTTCTACCTGCTGAGCAGAAAACTGCATCCTGACTTGAATGCGCGGGCCGGGACTCAGGAGCAGGAATGGAGCTTGCAACAGAGTTCGCTGCTGAATGACGCGCATCGCACCTTGAAAGATCCGATCAAGCGCACACAATATCTCTTAAAGCTGGAAGGCGTGGAACTGGAAGAGCAATCAAAATCGGCCACGGAGCAAGCCCGCTCCAGCGGGGAGCTCAAAAAGCAAATTGTTCCGCCGGATTTGCTGGAAGAAGTTTTCGAGTTGAACATGCAGCTCGAAGAGCTGCGCATGCAGAAGAAAATAGGCGAGGACGATCCCGCTCTGATCGAAGAAATCGGCCTGCAGAAGCTGGAACTCGAGGAAAAGCACGAAGCGCTTCTGCGTGAGCTACAAGACAACTGGAAGATGTGGGATGGAATGATCCAGCGTCAGCAAAACGGTCAACCGGTCTCAGACGAAGAACGCAGGCAGGAACGGGACAAAATGGTGGACTTGCTGAACCGCCGAAACTACATCCGCAATCTGGTGCGGGATGTGAATGAGGTGCTGGAGAGCGATTAGCAATTGGCAGTTAGCAGTTGGCGATTAGCAATTGGCGTTCGGCTAGCTGCCAACTGCTAATTGCTCGGCAAGTTTGAAAGCAGACATTATGGCAACGGATCGCATCGTCGGCATCGACCTGGGCACAACGAACTCTCTCGTGGCTTTCATGCAGGGGGAGAGCCCTGTCGTGATCCCCGGCGACGACGGCCTGAATCTCGTTCCGTCGGTCGTCGCGCTCGACGAGAAAAACCAGCCCGTCATCGGTAACGCCGCTCGCAAATATTTAACCGAGACGCCGGAGCGCGCCGTCTATTCGATCAAACGCCTGATGGGACGCGGAGTCGATGACATTCAGAAAGAATTGAGGTTTTTCCCCTTTCGTCTGGCCGAAGATCTGCAGCCCGGCGAAGTGTTGAGGATCAAACTCGGCGACAAAACATTTACGCCGCCGGAAATTTCGGCCCTGATTCTGCGCCAGCTCAAACGCAACGCCGAGCGCTTCTTCGGAGCGCCGGTAACCAAAGCCGTCATCACCGTGCCTGCGTATTTCAACGATGCGCAGCGTCAAGCCACGAAAGACGCGGGCCGCATCGCCGGCATTGAAGTTCTGCGCCTGGTCAACGAACCGACCGCAGCATCGCTGGCTTACGGTCTCGACAAAAAGCAAAACGGTATTGTCGCCGTCTATGATCTTGGCGGCGGCACCTTCGATGTCTCTATCCTCAAGCTGCACGATGGAATCTTCGAGGTCATCGCCACCAACGGCGACACGCATCTCGGCGGCGACGACATCGACAATCTGCTGATCACCATCGCCCTCGACGACACTCTGGGCGACCTCGGCCTTGATCTCCGCCGAAATGGCGAAGCCGTACAAGCCATTCGCAAAGCAGTAATCGAAGCCAAAATCGCTCTCTCCTCGCAGCCTTCAGTAAAACTGAACGTGGAATTGCCCGGCGGGAAGCGGTATTTGCGCGAGATCACGCGCGAGCAATTCGAACAACTGATTCAGCCGATCATCGATCGCACCGTAGGACCCTGCAAGCAGGCACTGAAAGATGCTGGCCTCAAGCCCGAACAAATTGACGAAGTCGTCCTCGTCGGCGGATCCACTCGTATTCCCAAAGTGCGCGCTCTGGTGAAGGATTTGTTCCAGCGCGAACCGCACATTGATCTTAATCCGGATGAGGTCGTCGCTCTTGGCGCGGCGGTGCAAGCCAACATTCTCGGGGGCGGCTCTGAAGCCACGGAAAACATGTTGCTGCTCGATGTCACGCCGCTATCGCTCGGCATCGAGGTCGCAGGTGGTGTCACCGACAAAATCATTCTGCGCAACTCGACAATTCCTGCATCGGCAACGCAGTTCTATACCACGCAAGTCGACGGACAAGCCAACGTCGCCATCCACGTGCTGCAGGGGGAGCGTGAGTTGGCGAAAGATTGCCGCTCGCTGGCGCGTTTCGATCTCAAGGGTGTTCCGCCAATGGCTGCGGGAATGGCGCGCATCGAAGTCAAATTTCTCATCGACGCGAACGGCATCTTGCATGTTGCCGCGCGCGAGCAACGGAGTGGCAAAGAGGCGGAGATTCAAGTCCAGCCCAGCTATGGCCTCACCGATGAACAAGTCGAGGGCATGATCCTCGATTCGTTCGACAGCGCGGAAGAAGATTTCCGTCAACGTCAGGGCATAGAGGCGCGCAACGAAGCCGCGACGATCCTGGCCGCACTCGAAAAAGGAAAGAAGAGTCCCGCGTGGGGCCATCTGACCACCGACGAAAAGAAAAAAATCGCCAAGATGGAGAAGGCTCTAACCGCGGTCAGCAGCGAAGAAGACTATCAGGCGATCCGCAAAGCCATTGACGCGCTCAATCAAGGCACAACGCGTCTGGCCGAGCTCATGATGGACAGCGCCGTTTCCACCGCGCTGAAAGGCAAGACGATGGATGAAGCCGACATGGGTGAAGGCCCGACAGCCCCGCATCCTATGGCGAAAGCAGAGTTTGAATAGAAGCAGTAAGCAATTGGCGGTTGGTTAAACGCTTATTGCTAGTTGCGAAATTTTTCGGAGCAATAGAATGTCAGAAGAAAAATCACAATCCGCCGGCACAATCACCGAAGAAGCCCCTGGCGAAAACACGGTGCAGGTTACATTTCTGCCCGAAGGCAAGACGGTGCAGTTCGAGCATGGCAAGCTGCCATACGAAGATCACGGCAAGGAAGAGTCGATTCTCGACATCGCGCTCAACTACGGTGTCACGCTCGACCACGCCTGCGGAGGCAACTGCGCCTGCACCACCTGCCACGTGTGGATTAAAGAAGGCGCAGAAAATCTTTCTCCCATGGACGACGACGAAGCCGACCGTCTGGACATGGCCGCCGACTTACAGTTAAACTCTCGTCTCGGCTGCCAGGTGCAGATCGCGAAACCGGGTAAAGTGGTCGTCGAGATCCCCGCCTGGAACCGCAATTACATCTCGGAAGAACATCACTGAAGCTAGCACTCTGCAATTAGCAATTAGCAATTAGCAATTAGCAATTAGCAATTGGCACTTAGCCGGTCGGGCCCCTCTAACCTCATCAGCGCCGCACTGTACATGCTGATTGCCAACTGCTAGTTGCTGGCGTGCAAGGAGCTGTCAATGCCAAAAACTCTCACCTGGGACGACGCCGAAGATATCGGCATTCTGCTCTCCGAAGTACATCCCGAACTCGATCCCCTTACCGTCCGCTTCACGGACCTCCACCGTTACGTGACTGAATTGCCTGATTTCAAAGGTGACCCGGGTGCTTCCAACGAAGGCAAGTTGGAAGCGATCCAGATGGCATGGCATGAAGAATTTCAGGATCGCACGCAGAGTTAGGCGAGAGCGCCTTGGCTTCGATGACCCGCTCTCACGCTCTAGTTTTTTACATTTTCGTGACAATCTGTGGCCGGGTCCGGCATAAGCTTAGTTCGCTGACGTCGCGAGTCTAATTCTTCGCAATTAGGCACGCTGCGACTATCAGCGTCTCTCTCTAAACCCAACTGCAAAGGGCTCGGCCTTCTAGCCGTGCCCTATTTTTTGAGACCCAACGGATAGCTTTTAACTACCCGACCGTCGCCGGAATCGACTCTTCCACGCCTGCCTCGCGCAGAAACTTCGCCGCTTCTTCTGGCGGCGTGGGATTAATGTAGAAGCCGGTTCCCCACTCAAATCCCGCCGTCTTGGTCAATTTTGGCATGAACTCCATGTGCCAGTGATAGTGGTCGTTGGTGGGGTCCTGCGCCGGAGAAGTGTGAATCACCAGATTGTATGGCGGGTTATCGAGCACGCGATCAGCCTTGGTCAGCAGCGTTTTGAGCGCCTTCGCCAGATTCTCGAACATATGCGAGGACGAGTTCTCGAACGCCGATTCATGCTGCTTCGGCAGAATCCAGGTTTCAAAGGGAAACCGCGGCGCATAGGGCGCGATGGTCAGGAAGTTTTCGTTCTCGGCCACCACACGGCTTCCATTCTCTATTTCCTGCCGGATGATGTCGCAAAACACGCAGCGCTCCTTATAGAGAAAGTACTGCTTCGCACCCTCAATTTCCTGCACGACGTTGATGGGGAGAATCGGTAACGCGATAAGCTGCGAGTGCGCATGCTCCAGCGACGCCCCCGCCGCCTCGCCGTGATTCTTAAACAGCAGGATGTACTTAAATCGCTTGTCCTTCTTCAGATCGAGAATGCGGTCGCGAAATGTCCACAACACGTCTTCAATTCGCTTCGGAGGCAAGGTTGCCAGGCTGGCCGTATGGTCGGGGGTTTCGATAATTACTTCATGGGCCCCAATGCCGTTCATCCGGTCAAACATTCCCTCAGCCTGGCGGTTCAAAGTTCCTTCAATCCCCAGTGCCGGAAACTTGTTGGGAACAACCCGCACCGTCCAGCCTGGGGTATCGCGCTGCGAGGTTGGTCCCCCATTCGATCCCGGACGATACGCTTGAATTTCAGGTGGCGTCTTGCCTTCATTTCCATAACAAAACGGGCAAAATCCGCCCTTCAACTTAACGTTCTCCCGGGCAAAATCGGTGGGACGCTTGGCTCGATCCGTGGAAATAATCACCCAGCGGCCAACAATGGGATCTTTTCTCAGCTCAGGCACTCAGAACCTCTTTAGATAGGATGGATTCAAGTTCTTCATTCTAAGCCGTCAGGGAGGAATTACGAAACACTTCAATTTGCGGTCGGCTGGCCGTTGATCGGTCGTAGTATACGCTGACCACGTCGAAGCGCCACTGGCACGATGGCGGAAGTCGGCGCAGGTATTCTCGCACAACCGCAGCCACCTCCCGCCGCTTATGACGATCTACTGCCGCTTCCCCAGTCTTCACGTCGCGGGTGCTGCGCGTCTTCACTTCCACAAAGCACAGAACATCATCCTCCCAGCCGATCAGGTCGATCTCGCCACGGCAACGCGGCGATCGGAAGTTTCGCGCAACCATCGTGTACCCCAACTTTCTAAGGTGGAAGTAAGCGGCTTCCTCGCCTCGGCGTCCAGTGCGCTGGTGAGCCGGCCCCTTATCACGCGGAAGCATCCTCTCAGCCAGCCAGTCGAGAACATGAAGCATCGCAAGCGTAGGCCGTCCTGAAAATCTCCGACCAAGGCCAACTCTTCTCGAAAACACCGGGAATCGCCTCCAGTCTTCATGCTACTCAAAACGGTCAATAGACTGACGCTTACCCAGGCAACAAATTTGATCGAAGGACCGTTCTGGGAAGGTTTCGATCACCCCGCAAGCTCGGCCCTCTAGCCTAACCCGCAAGGTCACAACGGGTTTATAATCTCGAAAGCTGTACCGCATTCATGACGGATCAACTTAGAAAAAAGTTACAGGAAGAAGTCGACGCGCTCGAGCACGAGCTGGTTCACGAGCTCCCTAAGGAAATCAAGCGCGCCGCCGCGCTCGGCGACCTCAGCGAGAATGCCGAGTATCACATGGCGAAGCAGCGCCAGGAGTTCGTCAAGGCTCGCTTCCGCCAGCTCGGCAAACGCCTCGCCGATCTCTCCTTGACCAACATGAACAACATCCCCAGGGACAAAGTCGGCCTGGGTTCCACGGTCAAGGTCTATGACAGCACCAAGAATGAAGAAATAGAGTACAAGCTGGTGACCAGTGAGGAATCAGACGTAAGCGCCGGCAAGATCTCGACCACCTCGCCGATTGGTCGCGCTTTGCTCAACAAGAAAGTAGGCGACGAAGCCACGGTGATCACGCCCAACGGCAAGCGCGAACTCGAAATCTTAAGTCTGATCACGGTTCACGATGAGGCCGGCCCGGAGAAGGCGGAAGCCTGATGGCATCCAGCCACTCATGGACCAGCGCCTTTGGACGCGCTTGCGGCGTCCTGCTCGATACCATTGTCCGTTGGCTGGCCCTGTCTCGTATCAACCCCAACGTGTTGACCTTCATGGGCCTGGTCGTGAACACGTGGGCCGCGTTTCTATTCGGCTACGCCACCGCCGCTACCCAGAAGCGCATGTTCTTTCTCGCCGGCCTGGTGATTATCTTTTCTGGCTTCTTCGATCTCGTGGACGGTCAGGTCGCCCGTGCTACCAACCGGGTCACGCGTTTCGGCGCGTTTTTCGATTCCGTAGTCGACCGCTATAGCGATGCTTCACAATTTCTGGGATTACTGGTCTTCTATGCCCGCGGTGACCGCTTTTTCTACGTCGTGCTCACCGCCTTCGTTATGGTGAGCGCCATCATGGTCAGCTACACGCGCGCCCGCGCCGAATCGCTCATCGGAAGCTGCCGCGTCGGATTTATGGAACGTCCCGAGCGCCTGGTGCTGGTAATCATCGGCGCTCTCTTCAACCGTATGGCGCCTGTATTGTGGGTAATTGCAGTTCTCTCCACGATTACGGTGATTCACCGCATGCGTTATACCTGGACCCGCACCCAGGATGGTCCACCCGCAACCACGGCCAAAGCCGGCCAGGCCGCTTAATCGATCTGAGTTCCCGGCCCTGACTGTCCAGCCCGTTGCAGTGCTAGACTGTTCAGTCGTTTCACCGTTCTGAGGTTATTTCTTGCCTATTGATCCAGTTCTTGTCGTTCACGGCGGCGCCTGGGCCATGCCCGATGACATGGTTGAGGCGCACCTGCGTGGCGTGCGAAATGCGCTGGCAGCGGGCTGGAGGATACTCGAGCGTGGCGGCCCGGCACTGGATGCAGCCGAGGAAGCTGTCGTCGTCATGGAAGACGACGAGACCTTCGATGCGGGCCGCGGAAGTTTTCTGAACCGCGACGGCAAAGTGCAATTGGATGCGCTCATCATGGACGGCGCCACGCTGCGGGCTGGAGGCGTCGGCTGCGTCGAGCGGTTGCGCAATCCGGTGCGCGCGGCGCGAAAGATTCTTAGCGAAAGTCCGCACGTTTATTTTGTAGCCGAAGGCGCCGAACGATTCGCCGCCGAGCACGGCATTCAGCTGTGCCGGAACGAAGACCTGATAATCCCCCGCGAAGTGGAGCGCCTGCGCAAATATCAGCAAGAAGCGGCCCACGAATCTACCAACGACGGAAACGACTTGTTCGCACCGTCGATCTCGCACGATACCGTGGGAGCGGTCGCGCTCGATTGCAACGGCAATATCGCTGCTGCGACTTCCACCGGAGGAACGCTGAATAAAGCTCCCGGGCGTCTCGGCGACTCGTCACTGATCGGCTGTGGATGCTACGCCGATAATCTGAGCGCCGCTGCCTCAACCACCGGCTGGGGCGAACCAATCATGAAGTTAGTGCTGGCAAAATGGTCGGCCGACCGCGTATCCGCGGGGAACCTTCCTGAGTGGGCTGCGCAGGAAGCCATGAACTATCTGAAACAACGACTGAACGGCCACGGCGGCATCATCGTTCTGAACGCGCAAGGACAATTCGGCATCGCGCACAACACTCCACGCATGGCATGGGCATCTAAGACAGTGAAGAAAGAAGATGTCGGCATCGAACGCGGCGCTGTGTAATCTTTCCCCTGGTTTACAACTGTTAGCGTGTGCCTTCGCATAGGGAGCGACTTGGATTTGAAAGGGCGCGGCCTCAGCCACGCCGCAAACATCCCATTACAATCAATAGCGGCTCCTAACCGCCGCAGAATATGTCCAGGAACTTTGCCATCTCGATCGTCGAAATCCTGCGCCAGCACAGCTTTCAAGCGTACCTGGTGGGCGGATGTGTACGCGATCTTCTTCTCAATCGCGAGCCGGAGGATTTCGACGTTGCGACCAGCGCGCCCCCCGCGCAAGTGATGAAGATTTTTCCCGACACCTACGCCGTCGGAGCGCAATTCGGAGTTGTGCTGGTGCCGGTTCCGGGAGAAGAGAAGACGCCCGAGGGCGAAAACGGAAAATCGCAGGCCCACGCCATCGAAGTAGCAACCTTCCGCAGCGATTTCGGATACTCGGACGGGCGCCATCCCGATCAAGTTCGTTTCAGTGACGATCCGCGGGAAGACGCGGCACGCCGCGACTTCACCATCAACGGTATGATGCTTGATCCCGTTAGCGCCGAAGTGCTCGACTTCGTTGGCGGCCAGGATGATTTGAAAGCCGGCCTCGTTCGCGCCATCGGCGAACCCGAGCGGCGTTTCGCCGAAGATAAGTTGCGCATGCTGCGGGCAGTTCGCTTCGCTGCGCGCTTTGACTACGAAATTGAAGCGGACACGATGATTGCAGTAAGACGTTTTGCCCACGAAATCAAAATGGTTTCGCGCGAGCGCGTTCGCGATGAACTGACCAAGATGCTTACCGAAGGCCATGCTCGCCGAGCCTTTCTCCTGCTCGACACGACCGGTTTGCTCAAAGAAGTATTGCCTGAGATCTCAGCCATGAAGGGAGTTCAGCAGCCACCCGAGTTCCATCCTGAGGGCGATGTCTTTATTCACACCTTGCTGGCGCTCGACAATCTGCCATACTCCTGTCCGCCAACTCTGGCCTGGGGCACTCTCCTGCACGATGTCGGCAAGCCGGCAACTTTCCGCGTCGCGCCCGATCGCATCCGTTTCGATGGCCACGTGGAAGTGGGCGTAAAGATTGCGGAGCAAATTTGCGAACGGCTGCGATTTTCCAGACACGATACCACCCAGGTGCTTGCTTTGGTCGACAATCACATGCGCTTCGGTCACGTCTCGCGCATGAAAGAGTCAACTCTGAAAAAATTCATGCGGCTGCCCGGCTTCGATGAACATCTCGCCCTGCACCGCGCCGATAGTCTGGCCAGCCACCGCATTCTCAGCACATATGAATTTCTCCAGAAGAAGCTAACAGAGATTCCGCCGGAGACGATTCGCCCGCCCGCGTTAATCACAGGCCACGACCTGATTGCTGCCGGATACGCCCCGGGCCCAAAGTTCCACGAAATTCTTGACTCCGTTGAAGATGCTCAACTCGAAGGAACACTCGATTCGCGCGAAGCAGCTCTGGAGTTCGTCAAGCACATGTTTCCCCTTTGAGTGCGCTCTCGAGTGAGGGTGCCGCGTGCAAGCCCGTGGAATGCTAAAATCTGACTTTCCGCTGGAGATGCTGTGGAGCAGGCTGGCTCGGGATTAGAAAAAATCGTGATGGGTTCGCTGCGCCGTGTCCCGCAGGCCGAAGCGCCGTTGCTCGCGTGGCCGTTGGTCTGCGGCTCTGCCGTGGCGGAGCGTACACGAGCTGTCCAGTTTTCCAATGCCGTCCTTCGTGTTGAGGTTCCCGATGCTGGATGGAAGCGCGAAATGCAGAGCCTCGCTCCCCGCTACGTAGCGGCAATGAACCGTTATGCCGGACAAAAAATAGAAAGAATTGAATTCGTGATTCGGCAAGAACAACTGGCAACTCACCTCGAATGAAAGTCACAGAGAAAGACGTCAGCTACGTCGCCGATCTCGCCAACCTGGAGCTTTCGGCGGACGAGCGTGTGGCTATGGTTCGTGATCTGAACTCGACTCTCGATTACATCGACCGACTCAACGAACTGGACACTTCGAATGTTGAGCCCATGGCGCAAGTGTCGGACCGCTACGGCGTCGACGAATCCAAACAGGGTAGCGAGAGATTTGCCTATGCGAGCCGCGAAGACATACCTGAGGGATTGCGGAATTCGTTAACTCAAGATGCGGCCTTGGCAAATGCGCCGGATGCCGACGGAACATTCTTCCGAGTGCCCAAGGTGATTGAAAGATAGTTACGGCTGGCCATTTTTTCTCGCCGAGACTCGAAGTCCTTTCACAATTCTAAATCGTCAACTCCGCCAACAAGATGGATCTGACTCAACTCACCATCGACGACGCTCGCTCCTCCATTCAGGAGCGCAAGAGAACTGCCCTCGCTCTCGCCGAGGCGTACTATGCGCGAATTCAAAAAGAAGACGAACAGATCGGCGCCTATCTCACCTTGTGTAAAGAGCGCGCTCTGGCACAGGCGGATCGAATCGATCGCATGGCCGCCGAAGGCAAGCCCTTGCCGCCGCTGGCCGGGGTGCCGGTCGGAATCAAAGACGTGATGAACACGCTCGGAGTCCGCACCACCGCAGGATCAAAGATGCTGGGCAACTACATTCCGCCTTACGACTGCACTGCGGTCGCGCGCATGGAGGCCGCAGGCGCAGTTGTTCTCGGCAAAACCAACTGCGATGAATTTGCCATGGGCTCATCAAATGAGAACTCGGCATTCCGTCCCGTCCGCAATCCGCGCGATCTGAGCCGCGTACCCGGCGGTTCGTCCGGAGGTTCCGCGGCTGCGGTGGCCGCAGACATGGCAGTGGTTGCGCTTGGCTCTGATACCGGAGGTTCGATCCGACAGCCGGCATCGTTCTGTGGCGTGGTGGGATTGATGCCCACCTATGGCCGCGTCTCCCGTTACGGCCTGATCGCGTTTGCGTCTTCGCTCGATCACATCGGACCATTAGCAAGGAGCGTGAAGGACACGGCAATCGTGTTGCGCACCATCGCCGGCCGTGATCCCATGGATTCGACATCGGCCAACTTACACGTGCCGGATTATCCGTCCGAACTGGAAAAAGACATTCGCGGATTAAGAATAGGTGTGGCCAAGGAATATTTCGGGGACGGCCTGGACGATGAAGTTCGTCACGCTGTGGAGTCGGCAATCGACAAGCTGCGGAGCTTAGGCTGTGAAGTAGTTCCTGTCTCGCTCCCGCACACGCCTTACGCGATCCCCACCTATTACTTGATCGCAACTGCGGAGGCGTCTTCAAACCTTGCGCGCTACGATGGTGTTCGCTATGGCTATCGTGCCGAGGGCGTGAAGTCGCTTTCGGAAATGTATCGCCGCAGCCGCGACGAAGGCTTCGGAGCAGAAGTGAAGCGGCGCATCATGCTCGGAACTTACGCGCTTAGCGCCGGTTATTACGATGCGTACTATTTAAAAGCCCAGAAAGTGCGCACGCTGCTGACGCGCGATTTCGAAGAAGCTTTCCGCAAAGTAGATGCGATCGTCACGCCGACCAGTCCATCCGCCGCGTTTCGTTTAGGTGAGAAGTCAAACGACCCCCTGGCCATGTATCTGGCTGATATTTACACGGTAACGGCTGACCTTGCGGGCATTCCAGGAATTTCCATTCCGTGCGGAGTGACGCAAAATAAATTGCCCATCGGCCTGCAAATTCTGGGAAAACATTTTGATGAAGCGACAATACTGCGGCTAGCGCACGCGTATGAGCAAGCGGTCTAGAGCGCTTCATAATAGCAGTCCCCAGCGCAGGCGCGGCAGAGGACCTTACCTTCATTTCGCACTTCCCTGCGAAAGTTGATCCCTTCGCCGCAGGCCTCGCAGAGCACGCGCTCACCCTTGTATCCAGGAAATTCTTCCGGCGGCAGATCAACCTTTACCCACTGTGCGGTGAAAAGATCGTCGTCTGTAATTTCACGATAGGCAAGCATCTGCTGCTGGTTCTTATCTACAATTTCCGGATGCATCTGCCGCGCAAGATTCTTGGAAGATTCCTTGGCCGCAATCCGGATCGCCTTACCAGTACTCACATCCACAAATGTCGCTGCAACTTTTCCCCAATCACGAAATTTCAGCGCACGCTTTCCCAGGCGGCATCCGGTCACTACCGCAACCGCATCCGTGGCGCAACGGTCGATTTCAACGAAAGTGACAAGCCGCTTTCGGTCTTTGCCGTGAGGATCGTCGATGCCCAGTTTGAGCAGGCCCAGCATTGCCAATCGCACACCGAGAACTTGTCCGGCGCACAGATGCCCGTGGGCCTGTTCGGCATCGCAAAGGTATTCGTCCAGAGACTTCATAAAAGCCTGTCAGCGTTGTCAGCCTTCAGCCTAACACCACTAGAAACTACTTTCTTCTCCAGCGCACACCGTCCTTTGTATTCTCGATGATGATGCCGGCGCCGGTAAGCTCCGCGCGAAGGGCGTCGGAAACCTTGAAATTGCGGGCGCTGCGGGCTGATCCCATCTCTGCAATTTTCTTTTCGATATCTGCGTCGGAGAGCTGACCGGCCTGCACCGCCTCCCGCAGTTCCCCGCTGATATCTTTCTCTCGCCCCTCAGTCTGAGCCCACTCAAAAACCTGTTTCATCTTGGGGCCGTCATCATCTTTGATTACTGCGAAGATCTCATCGAACTTTTCCAGCGCAGCGAGAAAGACTCGAACATCATCTTGTTTAATCTCCTGCGCATCGAGAGCAGCATTAGCACGACGCACCATTTCGAATATGGCGGCCTGCGCTTGCGCTGTATTCAGATCGTCTTCCAGCGAACTCTGTATGCGATCAATCGTCTCGTTTGCCAGTATCTGCATTTCCGCGTTGCTGCCGGAGGTAAAACTGCCGGTGGTTAGCCGCTGCCGAAAGTTCCGCAGTCGATCCATCGATACTGCAGCTTGCTTCAGCCCGTCAAAAGTAAAATTGAGCTGATTGCGATACGGCACCGACGTGAGCAGGTACCGGATCGACGACGGCCTATGCCCCTTCAAAACCAGGTCACGCAACGTATAGAAGTTTCCCAGACTCTTCGACATCTTCTCGCCTTCGACCAGCAGAAAGCGAACGTGAAACCAGAAATGCGCGAACATCTTTCCTGTCAATGATTCCGATTGCGCAATCTCGTTCTCGTGATGCGGGAAAATTAAATCCTCTCCACCCGCATGCAGATCGAACGTCTCGCCCAACTCCTCCATCGACATCACCGAACATTCCAGATGCCACCCAGGGCGTCCCGGCCCGATCGAAGAATCCCAGAACGCCTCGCCTGGCTTGGGCGCTTTCCACAGCGCAAAATCCCGTGCGCTGTCTTTGTCGTACTCGTCAACATCCACGCGCGCGCCATCCAGCATTCCTCCGAAATCCTTCTTCGAAAGTTTGCCGTACTGTGGAAAGCCAGCAATACGGAAGTAGTAAGACCCGTCGTCCGTGCGGTAAGCCAGATTCTTTTCGACGAGTTTCGCAACGAAATCCGCCATCTTCGCGATATGTTCCGTAGCCCGCACCAGAATTGGCTGTTCAATGCCGATCATGGCGGAGTCTTCCAGAAACGCTTTCTCAAACTTCGCGGTGTATTGCTGAACGCTCACTCCGTCACGCGCAGCATTGGCAATAATTTTGTCGTCCACATCCGTGATATTCATCACGTAACGGACGTCGTAACCAGACTGGCGCAAAAATCGCTGCAGCAGGTCCACGGCAATAAAGCTTCGGAAGTTTCCGATGTGGCCGTAGCCGTAGACGGTCGGCCCGCAGGCATACATACGAACTTCGCGGTCGCGAAGTGGAATAAATTCCTCGACCTGCGAAGACATGGTGTTGTAGAGGCGTAGGGCCATAGGTTGATCGAGCGCTGAAGACGAACCTTCAATTCTAGGGGGATGCGCGAAAGAGGGTCAACTGGCGGGTATATCCGCGGAAGAATGTTGTGCCAGGGCGTGAGTGTTCGTCCGCAGCCGGTGTTGCACCAGAAACACGTAATGCAGCGCGGAAATAATGGTGAAGAAAAAGGTGGCGCGCAGAAAGACCGTCCGCGTAATCCACACCCAGCGCTGCGGCCTCAGGCTAAGCAGCATCACAAAAAAAACCGCAGCGATCTGCGAGAATGTATTCGCTTTCCCAAAAATACTAGGCTGGAAGTTTCGCAGTCCGGCGATCGCAAACAGCACCGCACTCGCTGCCAGGATGGAAGCATCGCGACTGAAAACCAGCACGGTAAACTTCCATGGAATTTTGTGCAGGATCGAAAGCACCAGAAACAGGGTGCTCAACAACAGCTTATCCGCAATAGGATCGAGATACTGGCCCAGCAAAGTTTGCTGGTGTAATTTACGGGCTAGCAACCCGTCCAGCCCATCGCTGAACCCAGCAATCACGAACAGAATCAACGCCCACAAATAACGGCCTTCAACCAGTTCGATGACGATGAAAGGAACGAAAACCATCCGCAGCATCGTGAGTTGATTGGGTGCGGTAAAGATTTGCGAAACCTTCATGCTGGTTCTTTCGTGGAAACAGCTGTGGAACGAACCGCACTCACAGCATGACTGTCTACCAGCGGAGAACCCAGCATCGTAGCGGGATCGGATCCAGTCTTTGCCGAAAAACGCTGCGAAAGCGAAGGCAGATTTCCATCCGGCAGGTCAAGCTCCACCCGTTCAATCCGGTGCATGGGAAAGAAAACGATAGCCGGGCTGAACGATTCGCCATCTTTCACCATCACCACAAGATCCTCGAAAGAAGCCAACTCGATGCCACTCAGGCTGAGCCCCTCCGGCGACAGCGAAAGAATCATGCCCCAGAATTTATCTCGTGGATTGCCCAGCGTCACCACCACCATGGACCCTGGTAAGAAAGGATCGCGGGGTGCACTCGCGCTAGCGGGGTCAGGACGCCGGGAGTTATCCTGCATGAATGATTGTCGCCGCCGCAGCGAGAATTTTGCAACTGGTAAAGACGATTCATCCAGGAAATGCGTAAGGACGTCAGAAATCCGCGCTAGACCTACGGAGCGCTATGACCGGCACACTGCAACACGCCCAGATAGGCGCTCCAAGGGCCGACCGCATCACGATACTGGTAAGCCATCACGAGAGAGAGTTGATGTACGTGGGTAAGATCGTGAACCGTCCACGTCGCCAAAAGCTCTGATAGAGTCACGACTCCCAGCGCTGGATGCCGGCCTCGCCGCATTAAATCTTCCTCCTGTAAATTCAGCGCTTGCAGAGCAGCTAGATTCTCTTGCCGCGACCGCGCAAAATCGTCCAACAGCTGCTCCAGAGATTTGCTTTGATTCTCTTTGGCCTGAGCAAAGCGATCAAACGGATCAAATGGCCGCGCTTCCCCATCGTGCAGGATGATCCGCACCCGCGGCATCCAGTCGGTGCGCTCCCCGATAATCAGGTGCCCCATAATGTCAAACGCGCTCCAGGTATCTTTTCCTTCGCTGCAGCGCACCCATTTGTCAGGCAGCCCGCGCAACATCGCATCCATGGTCGCAGGAGTCCGCGCAAGAACTGCAGTGGCCTCGGCCAAACTAAATTCCCTCAATATCGCCATGCCCCACCTAGATGCATACCCCATGGTTTGGACTCAAAACTGAATAACTCCCGACAGGCTCTAGCAGCAATCACGATACGAAGTCGGCGAGCATTCATTTTGTCAACAGACAGACTCGTCACACGGGTTCACTGGACTGGATCGCCAGGAGTCGCGGGATGGGCAGTCAACACACACAACGGCCTGACGAACTGCTTTCACTCGATCAGGAAGCCGCTGTCAGCGAAAGTACAATCCTATGCTCGAGATGGCATTCCTTCCGCCGAGCTTTGGCCAAGCTGTTATAAGCCAATCTGTTCGGGCCATAGGAACGGGCCTTGCTCCCACCTTACCCATGTTAAAAGCGCGAGTGGTCGTAGGCGCGTAGCTCAGTTGGTTAGAGGCGCGTCGAAAATTCGTTCTTGTGGGACCGGTTAGGGTGTTGCGCCCGGCACGTAAATCTTATCCGCCGAAACTAGTTCCGCATTGGGCACTTCCGTCTTTAACTTTACCGGCCGCAAACCGCTCTTCTTTTCTGGTTTGGGGATGAAGGTCAAGAGGTATTGATGTTCCACATGATGCTCCATGTCATCCAGGTAGGGCTTAAAAGTTACGGGTGGGCCGTTGAAGCCGATGTAATACGATTCGCCACCGGTTTCATCTGTCAGCCGCGCGAGATACATTTGACCCCAGTAGGTTCGACCGTAGCTGTGGCCGTAATGACCTACACCGGGGGTATATATCGCAAACACGATAACGCCCGCGCGTTGAGCGTCCTCGATGGCGGTAGTGAGATACGGATCTTGCGGATCCCAACCGCCGTAGTAGGGATCGATTCCGTCTGTGATCATAAGAACTTCGCGGCGGGCAGAGGCTTGCGGCCAACGCTTCAGAAGGTCGGACAAAGAAAAATAAGGACTGCCGTTTATGCCGCGAATACCCATAGGAAGCCTCAGAGATTGCGCAGCCGCATTGTGATCGCTTGTCAAATCCTGCTGAACTTTGGCGATCCCATTCTGCATATAGGCGACTCCAACCTTCGTGGATTCGGGTTGAGACTTGATAAATTGGCCAAGCTCCTGCAGTTGTGAACCGAGACTTGCGTTGGATCCGTCATCCAGAAGAATAAAAAGTTCAAGCGCTGCGTTGTCCCCCCGCGCGGGCACCCAATTCGTGACTTCGTCGCGGTCGCGGCCTTCGAACACCATCACATCCGGGCGGCCAATTTCCGGCACATCCTTACCGTGAATAGCTTCAACCGCTACCACCAAGTGCGCTTGAGTTCCGGGGGTTGCCGCGTCCTGAGCGCTGAGCATGTTGGGGAAGAACGCGCCCAGGGCAGGCACGAGTGTGAGAACGACCAGAGAAACAAATTCATTCATGGACCCTCCACATACGGCTTTGGACTTAGTCGTGAGGCAGATGAATAGCTGCCTTATTAGATGCGCTCAAAATTAGATGCGCTCAAACAGAGGTTTGCTTTCTTTATCGACTTCGGATAATTGTAGCCACACCCGGTGCCCTGGCAGCATTAGAGGCATCGGGTGAGGCTCCGCTCGGCTATCTGGCCCGACACATCGCAGGAGACTGGGGAGATTTGGACGAGGACGACCGGCGCGAGGCTTGGACCCGATTTTGCGAAACGGTTCGAACGCGGTAAACTGAGTTTCACCGGGAACGTTCGAAGCACCTCACACAGCCATCGTCGTGGATGACAAATGGCGAAACATGATTTCTACCAGTGACGTTTTACGGGTGATTTCCGTTTTCGGCCGTCAGCGAAAGTTTGGTAAACTATTGAAAGAGCTCACTGTAGGCGCGTAGCTCAGTTGGTTAGAGCGCTACCTTGACACGGTAGAGGTCGCTGGTTCGAGTCCAGTCGTGCCTACCATATCTTTCAGCAGCACCCGCTGTGCTTCCAGCTTCGCTGCCATATTCGATTGCGCGTAGAGTTCCAACCTAATGCGACCGTTGGCGTGCCGCGTCATCATTCATCCATGAAATCGAGTTCCGCCGTATGTTTGTCGCTGACTTTCGGAGCTGCACCTACCGGATAGATGCGCCCGTCTATGCCCATGTCTCCGACCTGAGTCTTGTTCGGGATACCACCGATACAACCAACTGCGAATTCCATGCAACTAATTTACTAGTTGACAATCCAATAACCGGAACGTCCAATAATTAGGGATACAGATTTGACGTAAGGAGGGATGGGCTTTGCCTCCAAGAAAATCATCGACTCTAACCGAAGCTGAACTACGGCTCATGGAAATTCTCTGGCAGAAAGGGCCGGCCACGGTTCAGCAGGTGTTGGAGGATCTGCCGGGAAAAATGCCGCTCGCTTATAACTCCGTTCTGACTACGATTCGAATTCTGGAGAAAAAGGGTTACGTGAAGCATGAAAAGGACGGCCGGGCTCACGTGTATGCACCTCTGGTAGAACGTCAGGAAGCGACCCGGTCTGAGATTCGCCGGTTGGTGGACCGCTTCTTTGCTAACTCTCACGAACTGCTCGTGCTGAACATACTCAAGGATCAATCGGTCGACGCGGCTGAATTGAAGCGCTTACGCAAATTGTTGGAAGGGAGCGAGTGATCGATGGGATTCGCGGCTCACTGGCAGGCTCTGGCACAGATTTTCGCCGAACGAATGTTGAACGGCGTAGCGGAGGGCATCGTCCTCGCCATGTTTGGCTGGGCCCTACTGCGCGTCAGTGGTCGCCAAAATTCCAGCACCCGGTTCGCCCTATGGTTCTGCATGATGGTGGCGATAACTGCGCTACCTTTTTTCGGAAGCATCGGATTATCCGGCGGCGGCTTGCCCAGCAAGTCGCACGCAGCGTTTCAGATGCCTGGATATTACGCGGTTGACATCTTCATGGTATGGGCTCTCATTGCAGTTGCCGGCTTGGCCAAGATCGGCTTTGGTTTTTGGCAGCTAAGCCGCTTGAGACAAAGTTGTACCGTTATGGATTCAGCCATTCTTGATCCACTTCTGCGCAACATGCTGGCTGAGTTCGGCTCCTCCCGGCCTGTGACGATCTGCACTTCCGAACGCGTCCGCATCCCCGCGGCGATCGGCTTTTTTAAACCGGCAATCATTTTTCCTCCGTGGATCTTGCGGGAGCTTTCTCCGGTCGAATTGAATGCCGTTCTGCTGCACGAATTAGCCCACTTGCGTCGCTGGGATGACTGGACGAACCTGGCTCAGGAAATCATGCGAGCGCTTTTCTTTTTTCATCCAGCGTTCTGGTGGATCGGACGCGGTCTGGCGCTGGAGCGGGAGATGGCCTGTGATGATTTTGTACTGGCCAGAAACTCAAACCCACGTGCCTATGCGCAATGCCTGGTATCCGTAGCGGAGAAGAGCTTTTTGCGACGAGGTCTGGCTTTGGCCCAAGCGGTTGCGGGACGAATGCAACAGACAACGCAACGGGTCATGCGAATTCTCGATTCCGAGCGTCCGACAGTGACTAAGGTTTACAAGCCCGCGCTCGGCTTGGTCGCCGTATTCTCGGCAATATGTCTGATCGCGCTGCCTCACGCACCGAGGCTGGTTGCCTTTGATGGCAATGGCGCCAAGCTTTCGGAATCCCCACTCCGCAGAGTCGCCACCCCGGCCCTCGATTCAGGCGCCGTCGGAGCGAGGATGATTCCGGCGGCCTTTCATAGCCAGGCTGCATATCCTGTGCGCAGCGACATTTCGCCGCGGGCAGTTCCCGGCCGCTCCCTGCAAGTAACGTCGCGAAGCCGTTATCACCACGGCGCAAAGAACGCCGACAGTATGGGGTTCGCTGCACGTCGAAGCAATTCTCCTTCGCGAATGAGTTCTCCGCGCATGATCAACACGAAGACGGTCAACGCGAAGACGATCGACGCGAAGATGATTGATCCGAAGATGATCGACGCGAATGGGAGCGCTTCTAACACTGTTGAGGATGTCAGCTCTCCGAAGGCTCTGTTCCTTGTGATTCAAACCGAAGCCGTCGACAGTGATGGCCGTGTCTGGAGCATCAGCATCCTGCGGTTGACGGTATTCCATTCCGCCGATCTCCAGATCCAGAAGGAAATTATCCCGAAATCAACTTAACCAAGTTTGCCGCGATGAGGATATTTGTACGGTTTAAGAAACTAAATAATTAGTTGCACGTTGCACAAGGAGAAAAGCCCAAATGAAAAACCGGTTGACCAACACATGGTTCACTAAAACATGGGTTAGCAAAACCCTCCTGACACGCCGCCTGATCTTGCCCGTCCTGGCAGTCGCGCTGGTGTTGTCGTTCACCACTTACGAATTTGCCAAGCCCGCGTTTGCCCGCGGCCCAAGCACGTCTCCCACCGCTACCCCGCTCGACGACAATAGCGTAGCCGCATTGCTTTCGCTCGATCAGGCTATGGAAACTCTCGCCGCGCGCGTTACCCCCGCCGTTGTAAACGTAGCCGTCACTTCTCACTCCAAAGCTGAAATGGCCGACGGTCAATCACCGGATATGCCCGAGGGCGTTCCGCCGATGTTCGCTCCATTCTTTAATCATCCAATGAGGCCGCAGACGCAGATTGAGCACGGCATCGGCAGCGGCGTGCTGATCTCACCCGATGGTTACATCGTCACTAACAACCACGTGATCGACGGAGCCGTCGACATTCGCGTCACACTCAACGATCGCCGAATCATGAAAGCCAAGTTGATTGGGGCCGATCCCCTCACTGATCTGGCCGTAATCAAGATCGATGGCACGAATCTTCCTAATGTGCCTTGGGGCAACTCAACTGCGCTTCGCCCGGGCGAGACGGTGCTTGCCTTCGGCAATCCGTTCGGCTTCCAGTTCACTGTGACGCGCGGCATTATCAGCGGACTGAACCGGCCGAATCCGTTCTCGAAGGATCATCGTGCCCCGGGCAGTTTTGTTCAGACCGATGCAGCCATCAATCCCGGAAACTCCGGCGGCCCGCTGGTTGACGCCCGCGGCGAAGTGATCGGCATCAACACCTTCCTGGTGTCGAATTCCGATAGCTTCTCTGGAATGGGATTCGCGATTCCCACACAGATCGTCCGTCCCACGGTGGACGCTCTCATCCGCGACGGCAAAGTCACCCACGGTTACATGGGAATCGGTATCAGCGATGTGACCCCGGAGAATGCGAAGTTCTTCGATGTGCACAACAATGAAGGAGCCGTCGTTAGCCAGGTCGAAGACGGATCGCCGGCAGCGAAAGCCGGTTTGAAAGTCGGCGACGTCATCACCGAAATCAACGGACAGAAAGTGAGCGATGCCAGCCAGCTGCAGATCGAAGTTGGACAGAAGCAGCCCGGTTCGACCATCAAGCTGGAAGTTCTGCGGAACGGCCAGCCAGTCAGCATTCCGGTGACCCTCGAAGCCATGGGCAGCCGTGACAATCAAGGCAAAGAAGTTGCCAGCAATGGTCACGGAAAAGCTCGCTGGGGTCTCGGCCTTGCGGATATGACTCAGGAACTACGTCAGCAACTGCAAGCCTCAAGCGACCTGCAGGGCGCCGTGGTCGAGCAGGTACAGCCCGGAAGTTCCGCTGACGACGCTGGTCTTCAGCGCGGTGACGTGATCGTCCAAGTCGACCGCAAGCCGGTGCAGAGTGCCTCGGACGTGCAGAAAGCCTTGTCCGCCGTACCGCAGGGGCAAGATGCTTTGGTACTGGTATGGTCCAACGGCGGAACGACCTTCCGCGTGATGCATGCCACGACTGCGAATGAAGACAAGCCGGGAATGTAGGCAAGTCTTCTGAAGGTCTCGCGCCCCGAATCGTTGCGCAACCCCGCCCGCATTCGGGTCGCGGGACCATTTTCTGCGCATTAACAGTGCCACAGCAGGTTCTACTCTCGCGCCTATTTGCGGTTGTTGAGCTTGGTTAACAGGCGCAAAATCTCTAAATAAAGCCAGACCAACGTTACGATCAATGCAAATGCTCCGTACCACTCCATGTACTTCGGAGCACCGGCGTTAATGCCGCTTTCGATGGAGTCAAAATCGAGAACGAGATTCAAGGCGGCGACACAGACTACCACTACACTGAATCCGATCCCGAGCAGGCCAGAGCCATTGATGGCAGCGAAGCGGACTCCAAAGAACCCAAGAACAAATTGAACCAGATAGAAGACCGCAATGCCGCCGGTCGCTGCCACCACGCCGAGCTTGAACTTCTGGGTCACTCGAATCAGACCGGAGCGATAGGCCATTAAAAGAACGAAGAGCGTTCCAAAGGTCAGGCCGACCGCCTCGATTGCGATCCCGGAGTAGCGCAGTTCGAATAATGCGGAAATACCGCCCAAGGCCAGCCCTTCCAGCAGGGCATAAATCGGTGCGGTAATCGGAGACCATTCTTTCTTGAAGACTGTAACCATTGCGACAATAAATCCACCAATCCCCCCCAAGGCCACGAGAGGCAACACCGTGTCTGAAACCGGAGCGTGAAAAAACCGATTCCAGACCCAGGCCGCAGTCGCCACCACGCAAATCAGCAGAACACCTGTCTTGTTAATGGTCCCTGTTAAGGTCATGGGCTCGCCAGATGCCGCCTGTTCGACACGAAAACTACCTACGTTCAGCGCCGGGTTCGAGGTTTTCATGAGGGCCATTCGATTTCTCCTTAATTTATTTGCAGCTTTTACGAATGCAGCAGTGGGACGGCGGCACGCTTTGTCTTTATTAATGGGGAATCAGGATGAGCGCCCGCTCGGCGAATCCGTGCCGCATAGAATGTTATCCTAGTTGGGATTCATACCGAGCGAGGC
>JBAVGI010000035.1:0-2420 GCA_049684755.1 Candidatus Sulfotelmatobacter sp. | reverse complement strand
TACCCGATGGTAAGGTGTTACTCGCCTCCTATCATCCCTCCAACCAGAACACGCAGACCGGCAAGCTGACCCGCGAAATGTTTGTCGAGATATTTAAGCAGGCGGCAAAACTTGCCGATGACTAGTTGGAGGCGCCGTCGGGGCCGGATCGCTCCACCCGCACCCAAAATCACTCGGTCACCTCTCCGCGCTTTACAATCAATAACTTACAATATTAGCACTCTCCTGTCATTGCATTTTCATTGCATTATCGCGTAGCAGCGGAGCCTGGCGGATTTTCGGACTGCGTGGAGAGGGTCAAGCCGCCGTTTCGTATCGCCCGGACGCCTCTGCGGAGTTTACGCTTGCGCGGCTGATGCGATCAACCCAAGGGCGATCATCACCCCTAGAATTACGTCGGATGCGAGAATTCTTGACAGACGGATTCTCGTTGGGTTCGTCGGGTTGAATGCCAGCAGATCAATTCCGTTAGCGTCGGAGGCTGCCCCTAGTTACTCAAGTCATGGGCGAAACTGACTGTTACGAATTCCGAACAACCGCCGCCCGCGTGACCTGAGTAACCTACTCAGCACCGGCGGAGCCATGCTCGAATGGACTCAGGAGACATTCGTGATTAAGCAAATCAGTGTTGGGGGGTGGGCGATGCTCATCGTCATGGTCACCGCTTGTGCCGTTGCTAAAGACACGCCTGTGTACGAGGTCGGTATCTTCATGGCGACGGAACAGGTCAGCGATAGTTCCGTTTCAGCTGCCGATTGCGGAGCGTTTGGATGTAGCACCTCTACCAAGAATAGAAGTCACAACGTTCACAGGCTCAGCACACCGGAGGGCATCTACACGATTGAAGCTCCCGTTAGCGTGAGCGGCAGCGCGATGCGTAACCTGATGGTGGGAGGCAATGACCTCGATGTCCACAAAGCTTGGTTCATGGATAACCTGCGTGAAGGTGACAAAGTGTTGTTCAGCGTCGAGTGGAATAAACGCGACAAAAACCACGCTCATCCTCTATTCAGGCTTCCTGACCCTGACCATCCAGGCAAAGAGATCACAACGGGAGGATCGTTCGCTCCGGCTGTGGCGAAGACCAACACCGGCGCTTTGTGCGGAACGGGGAAACTGACCGCAGATGTGGAGGCGCAGGTCTGCGGTAAGCCCGCTGACGCGCAGTCGCAAGCGGCCGTTGCGCCGGTCGCTCCGGTGGTGCGACCCGCTGTGGCGCAAATCCCGGCTCCCGCCGTACAGTCGATCGCGGGGAAGCCAGCCGTTGTTCAGCCCGCCATCCAACAGGCACCAGCTTGCAAATCGGTTATGACCGACGCAAACGGTCAGCAGACCTGTTTGGATCGATAAAGCCGCGATGAAACGAGAGCATGATAAGTTCCAACGGATTTGCAAAAAGCTAAAGGGGAAGGGACACTGTGAGCATGAAAAACAACACACAACCCGAAAATGACAACTACAACCGAATCATGGCCGCAACCTACGGAACCCCGGCACCAGCCAATGTTGGTGAGAAACAAGCATCAACATTCTTAAAGAACTTCGCGTTGGTATCGTGTTTCTTCGCTCTTGTCTTGACTGTTCTTTGCTTTACACCCATTGGAGCAACCATCACTCAGCAACTCGGAATCACTGATCCACCGCCCCCGAAGCACCTCATGGTTACCAAGTGTAACTTAGCCGGCGAATGCACTACCGAAGACATGGGGCCGATCAAATAGGCTTGGTTACTTCTCAAGCTCTTTCAACTTCGCCGCCGCATCCAGATCTCACATGATGAACACCAAAACAAACCCGAAACGCTTAACGGTGCTCCTGCTATCCGGCCTCATCCTGATGGGCGCGGCCATGTACTTCACCAACACCTACAACCCTTTTGTGTCTGATAGTCAAGTTTATGCCGACAAAGTCGGGAGCGAGATGCAGCAAGAGGCTATCCACCATCAAAAGGTTATGGGTTGCCTTAAGGATCAGGAGTGTTACGACAAGATGAAACAAATTGAGATTGACCGCAGGGCTGAAGACGCATCTAAGTAGAACGTCCTTTGAACGCCGCGAGGCCCGCACCTAGAACCCACTGCCCCTCTTCTTTGTTACCGTGCATACACAGCCCATCAGGACGACCCGGCCTGCCGAGCGTTGCATATTCATTGCATCGAAGCCTCAGACAGGGTGAAAAGATTGGACAATACCGTTCATAAAGTGTTGCTAAGTAGTTGATAACGCTATAAAAATTGGATCGCTCCACCCGCACCCAATAGCGGGGTCATAGTTCCCAAAGCCGGGTCGCGATCCGGGGCGGCGCCCTAACTTCCATTCAAGAAACCTGGAAGCCCACCATCACCGGTTCGGGTTCAAGAAGGATGCCCCAGATTTCTTCAACACGATGTTGAATCTGCTCTTTGAGAGCGACGATCTCA
>JBAVGI010000034.1:0-4653 GCA_049684755.1 Candidatus Sulfotelmatobacter sp. | reverse complement strand
CTCCCAGTTCGTCGTAATTAAAGGCAAGATCGGGCTCCACGGCGGCGTCTTTCAGAAATTCATCTCGAGCATGTTGGTAGTCTTGTTTCTTCAAATAGGTTAATCCCAGATTGAAGTGAACGAAGGTTAAGTTTGGATTTGCCTTCTCGGCGGCTTGAAAGTCGGCCAATGCCAAATCGTATTGCTCAAGGTTAAGGTGAGCTTTGCCCATGAATAAATGGAACTCGGGTGAACCTTCGCCAGTCTTGACCAGTTGAGCGGTGGCTTTTTCATCCCACTCTTTTCGTCCGGCGCGGTGGGCTGCGATCGAAAGCACATACAGGTAGCTCAACTGGCTCGACTCTTGCTCCCACAGCGGCTCCAGCGTGTTCGCCGCGTCGGCCCAGCGCTCCGTGAAAAAATAACAGAGGCCCAGCAGATGGCGTGGCTGTGGCGCATCCGGCTGGTCGCGCACGACCGATTCAAAATACTGTATAGCTTTCAGGAATTCGTTTTGCCGAAAATACGCCAAGCCAATATTCAGGCGGATTCCCGCCACTTCAGGCATCAAGTGCTCGGCTTGGCTCAGCGCTTCTAAAGCCTTCGACCATTGCTTGCGCCGCATATAAACTACGCCCAGATTCGCATAAGCGCCGCCCACTTCAGGATTTGCCGCCAGCACCTGCCGGAAGTCGCGCTCCGCCTCAGCCAGATGGTTTTGCTTCAAGGCTTCCTGGCCCAGCAGAAAAACTTGTGCCGGATCTGCCGGCGCGCCAGACGGGGCCACCGGCGCGGAGTTTCCCTGCGTCGCCGCCACTTGCGGCCACACGAGTTGGCACGATAAAGCGGCGAAGGCGCAGCCGAGCCAAAGCTTCGCGGAAAATGCCGATCGTTGCCGAGCGCTTGACACTGGTCTCACTCTCTGCTGTAGTGTCCGCCAACCCCCGCGTGAATTCAAGCGGACGGAATGCGGTCAGGATTTCGTTGTGCGCCATTCCAAGGTCAACTCGTCGATGGTTACGATTCGTGATGTAGCGAAAGAGAGTGGTTTCTCCTCCACCACAGTTTCGATTGTGCTGAACGATGCTCCGCTGGCCCGCTATATCCCTGCAGTAACCAAAAAGCGAATTGAGCGCGCCGCGGAAAAGCTGGGGTATCGTCCCAACCAGTTTGCCCGCGCGCTGCGCAGCAAGCGCAGCCATACGGTGGGAGTCATGGTATTTGACATGACTGATCCCTACTGCACACTGGTATTGCGCGGCATCGAAAACACACTCTACCAGGCATCTTATCTGCCAATTCTCACCGACGTGCACAACGAGCGCAGCCGCTTCGAGCGTTATCTCGAAATGCTGCTCGACCGCCGCATCGAAGGCCTGGTGGTTCTCGCCAATTGGCTTTTTCTCGATATCAACTTATTGGCTGACCTGGAGAAGAGCAGCATTCCGACCGCGATCATCGGCTGCGAACTCAAAGGCGACGCCATGAGCTCCGTCATCGTGGACAACGAAGTAGGCGGCTGCATCGCGCTCGAATATTTGCATTCCCTGGGTCATCGCAAAATTGCATTCATCCGTGGCCCCAAGACTCTCGGTGATAGTTCGCCGCGCTGGCGCGGGGTCCGCAACTGTGCAAAAGCATGTGGCCTTGAGCTCGATTCGCGTTTGGTCGTCGACCTGCCAGAATCGCGCGATCCTCTCTCCAGCTTTGAAATGGGTCAGAAACTCACTGAGGATCTGCTGAAACAGAAGCGCCAGTTTACGGCGATCCTTGCTTTCGATGACATGACCGCCTTCGGCGCCATCCGCGCCTTGAGCAAGGGCGGCCTCAGAGTTCCGGAGCACTGCTCGGTAATCGGATTCGACGATGTCGCGGCGACGGCTCTGTGTACTCCTCCGCTCACCACGGTTCGTCAACCCATGGCGGCGATGGGTGCGGGCGCAGTCGACATTGTGATCGAAGGCATCAAGGCGGTGCTGGAAAAACGCGAAGTCGCGGCTCACCATAGAAAAGTTGCTCCCGAGTTAGTGGTTCGGGAGTCGACCCGCAGCCTGCTTTAGCGTCCGAATCGCCTCGCGTTGCTTTTTTTCTTGACAGCGGATGTCATATAAAAGCACTATTCATACGTTTTAATAAACTCTGTGGGTCCAATCGCTCGCTTCAGCGAGAAATTCAAATGGGGTCAGGGAACCGGGCAAAAAGCTCCGGGAGCGCAAGCTATGAGCATGCAGGGGGAAGATTCGACCATGAAATCTAATCGTGTGCTGGTGCGAATTCTGTTATTGATAGTCGCCTTGGGTGCCTCGGCTTGGGCTCAAGACACCGCCTCCCTCACAGGTACCGTCACTGACGCCAGCGGCGCGGCCGTGCCTAAAGCGCAAGTCGCAGTGAAGAATTCCGAGCATGGCATTAATCGCACCGGCGCGAGTAATGACACGGGCGACTTCCTGTTTAGTTCACTGCCGATCGGTTCTTATGACTTGATCGTGACCGCTCCGGGCTTCAAAAAGTACGAAGCGAAAGGTGTGGTGCTGCGGGTGGCGGAGAAAGCCCGCGTGAACGTGGCGCTGGAAGTGGGCACGATCAGTACCGAAGTTGTGGTTCAAGGCTCGGAGGTCGCCCAGGTGGAAACGCAATCCTCCGACTTGGGCAACACCGTCACCGGCAAAGAGATTAGCCAACTGGAACTCAACGGGCGCGACTTCACCCAACTGGTGGCCTTGTCTCCCGGCGTTACCGATCAATCCGGCGCGGATGAAGGTGAACCGGGCGCTTCCACGGTCGCTTTCAGCATTAACGGTGGCCGTACGGAGTACAACAACTTTGAGATCGATGGCGGCGACGCCCTCGATAACGGCAGCAACTCGACTCTGAATGTTTATCCCAGCATCGATGCGATCGCCGAAGTGAAAGTGCTGACCTCTGAATATGGGGCGCAGTATGGCCGCAACGGTTCTGGCACGGTTGAAGTGGAAACGAAATCGGGCACGAACCACTTCCATGGCAATCTGTATGAGTTTCTCCGTAATGACGATTTCAATGCGACTCCGGAATTCCTGAGTTCCGTTCCCGCGTACAAGAAAAACGATTTCGGTTTCACCATCGGCGGCCCTGTATACATTCCCGGACACTACAACGCTGACAGGCAGAAAACATTTTTCTTCTGGTCGGAAGAATGGCGCCGGGAGTTGACCCCTGCGTCCGGATTCTTCTCCTCAACCGCAGTTCCCACCATGGCAGAGCGCAGTGGAAACTTTTCCGACGACTGTCCTAACGCCTCTACCACTCCGGCCTCTTTCAGCGACTGTCCTGTTGTTCCGGGTTACAAAAACAGCCAGGGCTACACGCCGAACTTAAACGTCGTCCCCGGTTATGCTGCGAATGCTTCGATCAATCAAGCGCTATTGGCGATGATTCCTGAACCAAATATCTCCTCAGGCGCTCTAGGGGCAGGCGTGCTGGATACCTGGTTTGCGACGCCCACGCTGCCCACGCACTGGCGTCAGGAACTTTTTAAAGTCGACCAGAACATCGGCGAAAAAGTGCGCGCCAGCTTCCGCTACATTCACGACTCCTGGAATCAGCAGTATCCGGTTCCTCTCTGGACCAGCGGCACCAGTTTTCCCACGGTTCAGACGAACTTCAACAACCCGGGCGTCAGCATGGTGGCGCGGATCACGGCCAACATTTCCCCAACTCTTTTGAATGAATTTGTTGCCAGCTACACGACCGACCACATCAGCACGAACCTGACCGGCCCCTGGCAGCGTCCGAGCGGATTCCCCGCAATTGGACTCTACAATAATGGGTACGGTGGCAAAGTCCCTGGAATTAACATTTCCGGCGGAGAGTATGGTGGCGGCTTCTCTGAAGATCCCGGCTATGTTCCGCAGGGACCGCTGAACTCAAACCCCACGTTCACCTACCGCGATAACATCACCAAAATCATTGGGGCTCACAACCTGCAGTTCGGCGGCTACGTTGTGAACGCGCATAAAAATGAAATCCCGCAGCCCAGTTACGGCGTGAATGGTCTGTTAACTTTTAGCAACACGAGCACGGTCACCAGCGGAAACGCCTTTGCCGATCTTCTTCTCGGCAACATTGGCGGTTACACCCAGGAGGGTGCGGCGCTGAAAATGCACGAGGAATACAACATCTACGAAACCTATCTCCAGGATGATTGGCACGCTACCAAGCGGCTCACTCTGAATCTTGGTTTGCGGCTCAGCTTCTTTGGCACCTATCGCGAGAAAAACAATTTGGCCTGGAATTTCGATCCTTCGTTTTATGTCGCGGGCGCCAGCAGTGTCGATCCCGTGACGGGCCTGGTAGTTGGTAATCCTTACAACGGATGGGTCGACTGCGGAGTGACGCCGGGCGTCCCTGCCGGCTGCCTGAAGAACAAATGGTTTAATCCCGCGCCGCGCATCGGGTTCGCGTTTGATCCCAAAGGCGACGGTAAGTGGGCCATCCGCGGCGGCTACGGAATTTTCTTCGAGCACACGAACGGAAACGAATCCAATACCGAATCTCTTGAGTACGAAAGCAAGAGCACTCCAATCACCAGTATTCCCAATCCATTGTCAGGCGGGAGCTGTGGCGCGACTTCGGGCTATGCCTGCTTAAATTCGAGTCTTCTCGGTGTCTCTGGCGCCACCACCACCCCATTGC
>JBAVGI010000033.1:0-2011 GCA_049684755.1 Candidatus Sulfotelmatobacter sp. | reverse complement strand
CCTCGATTGTCGCCCGCGCTGCGGCGATCTTGCCCAGACGCTCCTCGCGCCGCGCCAGTTCGTCGGGGATCGACATGTCGTCGGGAACGTCGGCCGCATCCGCAGCCTCGGCCTTGGCCATCAGATCGGCGACCTCGGCCTTCAGTTGCTCCTCGATCTTGCCCGCGTGCTCATAGGAAAGCGCGCTGTGCCGGCTCGCGTTGGCGTGGATCTTCGTCCCGTCCAGTCCGATCGTGCCCATCTTCAGCACGCCCATCTCGCGCGCCAACTGAAGAACCACGACGAACAGCTTCTCGATGTCCTTCAAGAATCGCCGCCGAAACGTGGCGATCGTGTCGTGGTCGGGATGATCGTTCGCCGCGATGAACCGAAACGCCACCGAGTCGTAGGTCGCCCGCTCAAGCTTCCGGCTGGAGAACACCCCCGTCGCGTAACCGTAAACCAACAGGCCCAACAACATCCGGGGATGATACGAAGCCGACCCCGAGCCTCGGTAAGCCCCGCTCATCCGGCCCAGGTCGAGACCGTCGATCACTTCGACGATGAACCGCGCCAAGTGCCTCTCCGGAAGCCACTCGTCCACCGAAGGTGGTAGAAGATAATCCGTCTGCCGATCGATCGTCCGGAAATTGGTCATCGGCAGCCAGCTATCTCACGCGAGAATCAATGTCCCATTCTATCGCACGTCAGTAACCGCTGATAAGTCCGACAGGCTCCTAGGGCCTGTGTTCAGTTGACGCGAGAACGGATTGGAATCGGACGCAGAACGTTTTGTGTTTCGGATAGGCGAGGGGTTCCCGAATCAGCGAATGTCTGACTCGTAGGTGGTCGGCCCGAGGAGGGGCTGACCGATGCGACGATATGCCCTGCGCGACGACCAGTGGGATCGGATCAAAGACATTCTGCCGGGCCGTGAAGGCCATGTGGGCGGCACGGCGGCGGACAATCGCCTGTTCATCGAAGCCGTTCTGTTCAGGTTCCGCGCCGGCATCCCTTGGCGCGATCTGCCCGAGCGCTTTGGCGACTGGAAGATCGTCTATCAGCGCTTCAACCGATGGGCCAAGAGCGGCGTTTTCGAGCGGGTTTTCCGGCTCTTGGCCAGCGATCACGACAACGAGTACATGATGATTGACGCCACCATCGTGCGCGCTCACCAGCATAGCGCCGGCGCCAAAAAAAAGACGGTGCGCAAGCCATCGGCCGATCCCGCGGCGGATTGACCACCAAGATTCACGCGCTCGTCGACGCCCTCGGCAATCCTGTCGAGGTGAGGCTCAGCCCCGGCCAAGATCACGATCTGACTTGCGCTGAATCTCTCATCGAAGCCGTCGATCCCGGCGCTTTGATCGCCGACAAGGCGTTCGACGCCGACGCCTTCATCGCCGCTCTCAACGATCGAGCGATCGCCCCAGTCATCCCATCCAAATCCAACCGAAAAACCCCGCGCCCGTGCGACTTCGCGCTCTACTGCGAACGCAATCTCATTGAGCGTTTCTTCAATAAGCTCAAACATTTCCGGGCCATCGCCACGCGTTACGACAAGCTCGCCAAAACCTTCCTCGCCGTGACCTGCCACTGAGAATTTCCTCCACGGGGATTTAGAGTCCGGCCTTTCTGAAGGACGGACAGATGAAGCGAGCACGGTTCACGGAAGAGCAGATCATTGGCGTGCTGAATGAGCACGAGGCGGGGGCAAAGACCGCCGATCTGGCGCGCAAGCACGGCGTGTCCGAGGGCACGCTCTACAACTGGAAGGCCAAGTACGGCGGCATGGACGCCTCGGAGGCCAAGCGGCTGAAGCAGCTCGAGGACGAGAACGCCAAGCTGAAGAAGCTCTTGGCCGAGCAGATGCTGGATGCAGCCGCGATGATTGGTTCGATCCCCTGGAATCGGGGGTTCGCCTGCGTATCCGGGGCTTCATCGAAGGGCTTTTGGAGGCCGAACTCGATGCCGCGCTGGGGCGCGGGCGATATGAGCGGCCCGGCAAGTCGGCCGGCAAGTCGGGCGGAGG
>JBAVGI010000032.1:0-1699 GCA_049684755.1 Candidatus Sulfotelmatobacter sp. | reverse complement strand
GAAGAAGGAATGTCCTTCGGAAAATTTTCCGAAGATGGCAAACATTATGAACTGAGCTTTTCCGGACCGGTGACGACGACGCGCATGTCGTTGTGCACCGTGGGCGGTGGGTGTTCGCCCATTTGGGCGGCCCGCGATGAAGCCGCCGAGTATGGCCTGCGCGCTCCGCAGTGGCTGGAGTTCAAGGCCGAAGACGGCAAAACGTTATATGGCCGTCTATTGCTGCCTCCGAATCCCCCGGCCAGCGGCAAGATTCCGCTGATCGTGAATATTTACGGCGGCCCTGCGGCGCAGATGGTTTTGAAACAACCGACCAATCCGTTCGATGAAATCCTGGCGCGAGATGGCTTCGCGATATTTTCCGTCGACAATCGCGGAACTCCGGGACGCGATCGCAAATTCCAAACCGCGATTCGCCACGAGTTCGGCGCGATCGAGTTGAAAGATCAGCTGACGTCGCTCGATCAACTCTTCGCGCAATTTCCGCAACTTGATAAAGACCGCATGGCTATATGGGGATGGTCCAATGGCGGCTCCATGACGCTTTATGCCATGACGCACTCCGAACGTTTTCGCGCCGGAGTTGCGGTCGCGCCGGTGACGGATCAGATTAACTACGATTCGATTTATACGGAACGTTATATGGGGCAACTCAAAGATGATGCGGAGGGCTATCGCGAATCCGACGTCACGACCGCGGCCGCGAACTTGCACGGCGCGTTGCTCATTGCCCACGGAACCGGCGATGACAACGTGCATTTTCAAAACAGCGTGCAGATGGTGAATGCCCTGATTGATGCGGGGAAGCAATTCCAGCTGATGATCTATCCCAATAAAACCCACAGCATCGCCGGCAGCGAGTCCCGCGACCACCTCTTCCACATGATCGAAGATCATTTCAAAAGGGAGCTGAAATAGGGAGGAGCTAAGCTTGGGACGAAATTGAGAAAGGGCAGGAAAAGTTGCCAGCGCTGGCTACCTCTTTTTATCCGGTTTCCGCGACGAACTTACTCGGTTCAAGCTTGTCTTTCTCGAGTCCTCTTTCGAGCCACTGCTGGCGGAAGAACTCTCTTTCGACGAAGAGTCTTTGCTCGAACTCTCCTTGGATGAAGCATCCGATTTGGGCTTTTCCGACTTCTCTTCTTTCTTCGAATCCGAACCTCCGCCTTCGGACGCGGGCGCGTGAGATTTGTTGGCATAGTCGGTCACGTACCAGCCGGATCCTTTGAACTGCACGGCGGGCGCGGAAATCATCTGCTCGACACGCCCTCCGCACTTCGGGCACTTCTTGACCATCGGGTCGGAAAACTTCTGAATTTTTTCAAAGCGATGACCGCATTTTTCGCACTGATACTCGTAAAGAGGCATGGGTTCTAAGAAAATCGTCGGGAAAGATTTGTTTCAATTTGATTCTAGGGTGCAGGTCGGATTGCGTCAATTCACCGGGGCCGCGGGGCTCGGACAAGCCGCGCTAACTGCGGGCTCGAAGGATTGTGAGCGCAATCGCGCCTGTTAACAATTGTTACGGACGTAATCTGAGAATGAGCACCCATCGGTGTCTAATAAAGTGCTGGCAAGGGGAAAATACTGTGAGCACGGTCTGGAGTAAGTTGGTCTCGTACAGGGCCAAAAACATATATCTCTGGTTCTTTGCCATTGTTTTCACCGCTGCCATCGCATTACGCGCTGAGGCTGCAAT
>JBAVGI010000031.1:0-4037 GCA_049684755.1 Candidatus Sulfotelmatobacter sp. | reverse complement strand
GTCACGTGTTACTCACCCGGTCGCCACTTTACTCATGGATTGCTCCACTTTCTCGTTCGACTTGCATGTGTTAGGCACGCCGCCAGCGTTGATTCTGAGCCAGGATCAAACTCTCGTTTGAAACCTGATGCCTGCCGACGGGTAGTTGGCAGGCTGCCATCGCCGCGTATCCAAAGCCGCTTGCAAAAGCTGCTCTGGTTTCAACAACGCGGGATGGCGCCACCATTCAGCTTCTTGCTCTCTGAATCGAAATCCAAAGAGTTCGAAGACCATGGTGGTCTATCTTGTGAGATCGCTCGGACTTTTGCCCGAATCGACTTCTCACGACTGGCACGTTCAACCTAGTTGTCAAAGACCGAATCGCGGTCCGCCGGAGCGGTGCGAATTCAGTCCAGGCGAATTCATCGTTAAGACGAATCCGACTGTCCTCGAAACTTGATAAACATACAGTGCGGCGAAAATCCCGTCAATCAACGCTTCCCACATAATTTCAAGATGATTTCCACAATGGGAATTCGGGAGCGGGGGCAGGAGAGCTGCCAGCGAAAACCTAAAAGCAGATTCCTCACGATAAGGCCGTTCGGAATGACAGGCGCTTTTGATTAGGCTTGTGCGGCGCTCTTGCGCGCAACAGTATGGTCTTCCGATCGGGACCAAACGCCAATTTCGGCGTGCATTTTAGGCAGCCCGATACGGAAGACAAGAAATTGAGAAAAGATCCCTTTGGAGGTCCTTGCTTTGAAGGTACCCTTCGGAACGTCGCTGGGTCAAACCTGTTTCGGTAACCCGATTGCTTTCCGAATGAAGTCCCGTGGCCGGGACGATTGAGAACTCTATTGCTGCTCTCTAGAACTTAGATGCCGGACGAGACCAAGAGTTTCACAAAAACGACCGGCGTAGCCACACATCTGCTCTCGGTGAATTCTTTATAGCAGATGAATGGGCGGGAGTGCAAGGGAAAGTTTACGAATTTGGTTCGGGCTTTTGGTTCGGAGCTTAAGCCCGCTTGCTTTCGTCCAGCATGCGCTGCCGCAGGATGTTGTTCGCTCGGGTCTGGTAACCTTTGCCCCGCTTTTTCAGCCAAGCGACGACGTCGGCGTCGAGGCGCATGGAGACGGCCTGCTTCAGTGGCCGATAAAACCTACCGCGGATTGCGTCTTTCCATGCATTGGGCGGGAGTTCAGGAATATCGGAGGTGTCGATCTGGTTGTCAGGCATGGCGGCGAGCGCTGCGAGTTCTCTCTTTTGGCGGGGAGTCAGCGGTTGTCCGGTCACCCTTTGTCGCCTTACTTCGGATTTCGATTTTCTAATTGCCTTCGGCATAGATTCTCCATTCAGCGTGAGTTGCTTTTCGCGCGGAAATGATTCGGATTGTGCCCGTCTCGTCGTCCACCGCGTGCGCGACAAGCAATACGTTGTGTGCTCCGATCATGCCGATGGTTTGCCAACGTGGCTCGCCATCGACCTCGCGATCTTGCGTGGTGACGTGATAGGGATCGTCGAACACATGCAACGCGGTGCCGAAGCTGATGTGGTGCTTCTTCCGGTTGAGCCGATCCTTCCGCGCGTCCCAGGTGAATTCCACGGATCACGGACACCCATTTGTCTATACAATACAGTAATGACGATCGGAGTGCAAAGGGTTCCGGGCGCCTGTACGAACTTGGTGCTATCGTTTCGACGCGGAGGAAACCGAGGCCATGGTGATTGTTGGTTATGGAAAGTATCGGAGCTATCGTCTCCAGGAAATTCCGGAGTCGTTGTTGAGCGAGCTTGGCGGGCGATACAGGCTCAGCCATGAGGCCGTATCGGACGCAGATGAGGAGGACCTCCAACTCACCATTGCGATTCATGAGGAAATCCAGAGGCGGAAGGATGGCGGCGCAATCGCGCCGCGACGGCCGACAGCAAGGGAGCTCGCTGTCAAGCTCGTCTCCAAAGGGTTTCAGATGCTTAGCAAAGATCATCATCCAGATCGGGGCGGCAGTAACGAGGCGCAGCGGGCTCTTAATGCTGTGCGCGATACGCTGTTAGAAGCGTGCGATCACATCCAAGAGACGGAGGTAGATGGCGCGTTGGAGATTCCCGAACCATTTGCGGAAAGCGGGCCCATTACCGATGAGGACATTCCGTTTTAGGGGCCGCTGCTTCATGGTCAGCCGCCTCGGCCGGTGTGCTGCTCGTGCACCGCCCCTGCATAACGAGCCTGCATCGCAGCGCCTCGGTGTAAGCGTTGTCAATGTGCGGCTGCAGACCTCGCTTCACAGCAGCTAACTCGCCAATGATCTTGTCTTTATCGGAGTCTTGAAGCCTCCAATTGAAGTAGAGCCATGCGATGAGGTGGGGAGTGCTCTGCACATTTTCACTTGTGAGCGCCGTCCGGGCTAGGGTCGCCGCTTTCTTATCGTCGGTCATGAGGGCCTGCTGGCTTTTTCTTGCGAAGACGATCGACGCGATCTCTCCTTTGCTCAGGCGCATACGGTTTTCGATGATCTCGACATCTTGCAAGTCAGCGATCTCGATGCCGCAACACTTAACTCCTCCATTGGCAATCTCCCGCTTCAGCCTCGTCTGCAGCTCGATCCTTTCAGGTCGGTCCTGCCCCGGCTTGTGGAGGCACTCGTAGCGTACAAATTCAGTGCAGCAGAGGGATACTCCCGCTGTCTTCGCTGCCCCGTGTAGTACGTGTGACGCCAGGACATTCCAAAGCGAGCACGTGTCGGCGACGTTTAGCAATTCGAACTTTGAGGGATCAATCATGCACCAACAGTTTCACGCCAAACAAGGATGCCAGTTCCGAAAGATCTCCCTCGGACACTAGCAACATCTCGGCGGCTCTCGCCGCCGTGATCCGGTTTTCGGCCATTGCATCAAGGCAGAGCGCTACGTAGTGAGACGAAAGGCCGCGCTCCAGGAGGTGTCGTTTTCTCTCCAGTGAGCGGCTGGTGAGGCCGACCAACTCAGGGTCGACTTTCTGTTCGGGACTGATGCTCACGCGCTTAAGGTATTCGAACGTAGCCATGTCGATTACTGCGTTTTCCTTCAGGGCTATCGCCAGTGCGGTCGTGTTCACCCTCAGTTTGTCGGCCCATCGAACCATATTCGCGCGGTCCCAAGCACTGACTGGAAGCTTGAGGATGACAGACGGGGGAAGCAGGTACAGAGAGGCGAAGGTGTTCGCACGGATCTCGACCAGATCCTTTCTGTCCCACTGCGTGAAGGAAACTATTACATCATCGTCGCCATCGAGGATTGCGTGCCCGGCTTCGTGTGCAGCTGTGAATCTCTGTCGGTAAACGTCCTCGGAGTAGTTGACGAGCACGCAGGGCCCTGCGTAGGGGTGCCGAACAGTCAGCCCCGATATATTGGAATTCTCAAGCCGTCTTCGAAAGACGTGGATTCCCAGCTTGCGGAAATCGGAGTAAACGTCCACCGGAACGCTGGTCTCTGCGTATCCGAGGGTACGACGAAGCTCGCTTGAGGCCCGCTCGGCATGTCCTTTGAAATAGGAACCGCTCGGTGTGAACGAAAAGTTGGTCCGGCTACGCTTTAGCTCGCGTACGAGAAACTCCTCGCACTCGCAAAGAAAGAGGAATTCCTGGACGCTCCACCGGTCTGATTTAGAAAATTCGCCTCCGTAGCGTCGGTACAGGTTCTCCGTTTGTTCAAACGGAGCACGCCGCTCGTTGGAGACAAAGAATCGGTAATCGCACTTGTAGTTGTCTGCCAGAATGAGTATCTCGTCGCCGGAGGGAGCGACCGTTCCCGACTCAAATCTCTCGAGCCTAGGCCCCGGGATGCCAGTCGCTGCGGCGACCTCGGGTACCGTAAGCTGTAGTTGCTCACGATACCGCTTAAGCTTGCGCCCTACCTCTTGGAGATCTAGCGTCACCCTATCGCACCTTATGAATTCTTATGGTATCGATTTCGGCGGGCGGTGCAAAGCGCTGCGCCACCCAGAGGCGCGAACCATCCAGTCTCGAATACACCAGGTCGCTGTCGCTCTCTTGATGCAGCCTATCAGGGCACTGAAAAGG
>JBAVGI010000030.1:0-5760 GCA_049684755.1 Candidatus Sulfotelmatobacter sp. | reverse complement strand
TCCTCGTGATCGACGATTCAGTGGTGGTTCGCAAGGTGCTCTGCGAAACTCTGGCCGCTGACCCTGATTTGCAAGTAGTTGGGACCGCCAGCGATGGAAAGATTGGTCTGGCAAAAATTGCGCAGCTACACCCGGACCTCATTACGCTAGACGTCGAAATGCCCGTCCTGAATGGACTGGAGACACTGCGCGAACTTCGCAAACTCTATCCCAAATTGCCGGTCGTCATGTTCAGTACGCTGACCGAACGCGGCGCGGGAGCGACCCTTGATGCTTTGTCTCTCGGCGCCTCCGACTACGCTACCAAGCCCAGCAACACTGGCAGTCCAGCCGAGGCGATCGCGGCCATTCGAGCCGAGCTGATCCCCAAGATCAAGGCACTGTGCTCGTCGCCGGTGCGAGAACTCTCAATGTTGCCTGCGCCTCGTCCGCCGGTGAAAGCGCGGCGGGCCGCCCACCGTCGCATCGAAATTGTAGCCATCGGCACTTCCACCGGTGGCCCAAATGCCCTGGCCGAGGTCTTGCCGCGGATTCCCAAAGACTTCCCTGTCCCTATCGTTCTCGTGCAACATATGCCTCCCATCTTTACGCGTTTGCTGGCAGAAAGACTGAATTCGCGCTCCGCGATTTCGGTTCAGGAAGCAAATGACGGTGCAATGCTCTCTCCGGAACAGGCCTGGATTGCGCCCGGAAATTTTCATATGACGGTAAAGCGCGCCGGCCTCGGCACGCGTCTGCAACTCAATCAGGAACCGCCGGAAAATTCCTGCCGCCCCGCTGTAGATGTCCTTTTTCGTTCCGTGGCGGAAGTCTACGGGGCAAGCGTTCTGGCCGTGGTTATGACCGGAATGGGATCTGACGGAGTTATCGGAGCGCAACGCATTCGCGAACATGGCGGTGAAGTCATTGTCCAGGACGAAGCTTCCTCCATCGTCTGGGGGATGCCTGGCTTGGTCCACGCTTCAGGCCAGGCCGATGCCGTTTATCCGCTCGATCAACTAGGACAGGAAATCGTCCGTCGCGTTTTGGAAAGCCGCTCGCTCCGAGCTATTTCAATTCCGAACTCTTCCCTCACCCTGGAGACTCGAGTCAAATGACCAGCGCAACCACTGCCGTAGCCCCTGCCAAGACCAGCGCACCCGTCGACCCGGTCTTTCGCCAAATCCGCGACCTCGTCTACAAAGTGTGCGGCATTTTCCAGCTGGAAGAAAAACTCTATCTGATGGCGGATGCCTGCGGTCGGCGCATGAAAGTGCTCGAGGTTCGCACCCCTCGCGAGTATTGGGACCTATTGACCGCGCACGCCAGCCGCGAGGCGGAGCTGCGGCAACTGCTCAATGAAGTGACCATCGGTGAAACCTGTCTCTTCCGCAGTCCGCCACAACTGGAGGCGCTGCGAAAAGTAATTCTTCCGGAACTCGTGGAAGACAAAAGCAAGCAGGTGGTAAAGCGGCTGCGCATCTGGAGCGCCGGGTGCTCCACCGGCGAAGAGTCCTACACTCTGGCCATGACCATGTTGGAGGAAGGCGACCGCTTACTCAAAGGCTGGACGGTGGAAATCCTGGCAACGGATTTGAACGACCGCTCCGTCGAGAAGGCCAAAGCCGGTATCTATGGCGATTATGCGCTGCGCTCGACATCCGAATATTTCAAGCGGAAATATTTCTCTCAGCTCGACGAAAAGAAAATGGAAGTCCGCCCGGAAGTGAAAAAGCTCATCACCTTCAGCCGCCTGAATTTGCAGGATGATTCCCGGATGCTCTTCATGAAGGGCATGGATTTGATTTTGTGCTGCAATGTCCTGATTTATTTCGACGGCCCCTCGAAGGCAAAAGTGGTCAACCATTACTACAGCAACCTTAATTTCGGCGGTTATTTCTTCCTGGGCACATCGGAGTCTCTATTGAATTTGAATGACAAATTCCATCTCGTCCATTTTCCCGGCACGATTGCCTATTGGAAACCATCCCTGAAAAGCGGGAAGCTATGACTTCATCCATTGCCAACACAATCCGCGAGCGAGTGGCCAGCATCGACACTACGCCATCCATACCCACGGTTTTTCTGCCTTTGCTGAAGCTCCTGAATATGCCGCCCGAGCGGGTGAAGCTGGATGACGTGGTAAAGCTCGTCTCCTACGACAACACCATCGCCGCACAATGCCTGCGCGTGGCCAGTTCACCCTTATTCGGACTGGCGAAGTCCCCGGAAACCATCCGGGCAGCCGTGATCACCCTGGGCCTGCGCCGCGTCGAAACAATTCTTCTCACCTGCTGCCTGGGTAACGCCTTCCCTACCGGCAACTGGGCTCTTGACCCCACGGTTTTTTGGATGCACTCCCTCGGTTGCGCCATGGTGTGCCGGAAGTTCAGCGAAAAGCTGGCCGAGGGCGACGGCGACAGAGCCTATATGGCAGGACTGCTGCACGATATCGGCTTCATGGTGAACTGTATCGCTTTTCCCAAAGAGTTTACCGCGGCTGCCGCCAAGGCTTCTCAAGAACAAATTCCTTTTGACGAGGCGGAGAGCGCTACGATGGGATTCACTCACTGCGACTCGGGGAAGGCGTTGGCTGAAAAGTGGCACATGGCGGACGATATGGTTCAGGTCATCGCACACCACCATGCACCCGAGCACAGTGAAACATCCCAACCTTTAATCGCCCTGGTGCACTTAAGCGATTTGCTCTGCCGCATGCGCGGAATGGGATACGGATACTACGAACAGAGGAGAGTAGATTTGGTTGGCGACCCGGCGTGGGCCATCCTCCTCAAAGAACACCCCGGCCTCGCCAAAGTCGACCTGGCACTGTTCTCGTTTGAAATGGATGAAGCGGTGGACGAGGTCGCCAAGCTTGTTTCGACTATCTTTGGCGGCAAGGCATCGTCAGCGACGGGTTAGCTCTCTTCAAGAGGCCAACGCAGTTTGAATGCTTCCTCTTCTGGAAGTAACATCTAGTGATGCCCGTCGAAACAGAACTCACTCAGGCCCCGGCATCCATTCGCGCACCGCGCGGAAACTCCATCACTTGCAAAAGCTGGCAGCAGGAAGCCGCCATGCGCATGCTGATGAACAACCTCGACTCTGACGTCGCCGAGCGCCCACAAGACCTGGTCGTATATGGCGGAACGGGCCGCGCAGCGCGCAGTTGGGAAGCCTATCACGCAATCGTCGCCGCCCTGAAAAAGCTCGAGAACGACGAGACTTTGCTGGTGCAATCCGGCAAACCGGTGGGTGTGTTCAAGACGCACGATCATGCGCCGCGCGTGCTCATTGCCAATTCCAATCTAGTGGGACACTGGTCGAACTGGGAGAAATTCAACGAACTGGAGCGCGCCGGTTTGATGATGTACGGCCAGATGACGGCGGGCTCGTGGATCTACATCGGCTCGCAAGGAATCGTGCAGGGGACATTTGAAACCTTTTCCGCAGCGGGAGAAAAACATTTTGGTGGAGATCTTGCCGGCAAGCTGATCGTTTCGGGCGGCATGGGCGGCATGGGCGGAGCTCAACCGATGGCCGCAACTATGACGGGCGCAGCTTTCCTGGGGATTGACGTTGACCCGGAGCGCATCAAGAAACGTCTGAAGACCGGCTACTGCGACTTCATGGTGACCACCCTCGATGAAGCTTTACGCATTTTGAAGAACGCCGTGCGCAAGAAGGAAAATGTTTCTGTCGGCCTCGTGGGCAATTGCGCGGACGTGATTCCTGAATTGGCCGAGCGTGGCGTCGTTCCTGACATTCTCACCGATCAGACTTCCGCACACGATCCGCTGAATGGCTATGTGCCGAATGTTATGACTCTCGCCGAAGCCGTCGAGCTACGAAAAAACGATCCCAAGGCGTATCAGGAAAAATCGCTGGATGCCATCGCCGCTCATGTCGAAGGCATGTTGCGCCTTCAGAAGATGGGGTCGATCACGTTCGACTACGGTAACAACATCCGCACGTTTGCTTTTCAGCGCGGGGTTCAGGATGCTTACGACTTTCCCGGATTCGTACCCGCGTATATTCGTCCGCTATTTTGCGAGGGCCGCGGACCATTCCGCTGGGTGGCGCTCTCCGGTGAGGCGTCCGACATTCACGTCACCGACGATCTGGTCTTGGAATTATTTCCCGAGAATCGCATCCTCCGTCGCTGGATTGATCTGGCGCGCAAGCGCATTAAGTTTCAGGGACTGCCCGCACGTATCTGCTGGCTGGGCTATGGCGAGCGGGCACGGTTTGGCCTGGCGATGAACGACTTGGTGAAAAAAGGAAAGATAAAAGCGCCTATCGTGATCGGCCGCGATCATCTCGACTGCGGCTCCGTGGCTTCTCCTTTCCGCGAAACCGAAAGTATGAAAGATGGCTCTGACGCGGTCGCCGACTGGCCTTTGCTAAATGCCATGTTGAACACTGCGGCCGGCGCTTCGTGGGTTTCAATTCATAACGGCGGCGGCGTGGGCATTGGCTACTCTTTGCACGCGGGCCAAGTCACGGTCGCCGACGGCACCGAGATGATGGCCAAACGCATCGAGCGTGTGCTCACGACTGATCCGGGCATGGGTATCATTCGCCACGCGGACGCGGGCTACGATGAGGCGAAGGAATTTGCGAAGAGAGCGGGAGTGAGAGTACCCATGGGTTAGCAGCTGCCGGACCAAATTCACTCGACATTCGTAAAAAAAGCCAAAGGCGTTTCACCTGCTAGACTATCCACTGCTTGAAATCAAACCAGAAGCCCAAAGCAACCTCTGCGCAGCCACTGTTGTTCATCGATATCAGCCAACTGCTGACGCTTCGGCATGCTTCTGATCAACGTGGCCCGCGCCGCGGGCCCAGCCTCAAAGAACTCGGCATCATCAAAGATGGCGCTGTCCTCTGCCTTGGCGGTAAATTTGTTTCTGTCGGCACCACCAAAGCCGCGCTCCGCGACCCCTGGTTGAAAAAGAATCGCAAGAACATTGTCGAAATCGACTGCGCAGGAAAAGTGGTCCTTCCCGGCTTTGTGGATTCCCACACTCATCCAGTCTTCGTCAGCCCGAGGCTCGTCGATTTTGAGAAGCGCATCGAAGGCGTTTCTTATGAAGAAATCGCAGCAGCCGGGGGCGGGATCCGGTCGAGCGTAGAAAGCGTCCGCAGCGCAAGCCGGCGAGTTCTCGCAGAAAAGGTTTTGGCTGCCTTGCACGACATGGCTGGGCACGGCACTACGACAGTCGAGGCCAAGTCGGGATATGGGCTGACGACTGAATCAGAAATAAAATCTCTGCAGGCGATCCGTGACGCCGCCTCTCAATGGTCAGGGACGGTCGTTTCCACGCTGCTGGGTGCGCACGTTGTGCCAAAAGAATTTCAAGGTCGTTCGCAGAACTATGTTGATCTCGTCTGTAAAGAGATGATCCCACAAGCGGCGAAGCGCAAGCTCGCTCAGTTTGTCGATGTCTTCTGCGACAAAGGAGCTTTTACGGCGGCCGATGCCATGCAAATTTTTGCAGCCGCCGAAAAGCACGGCCTGCATGTGCGCGCCCACATGTGCCAGCTCTCGGAAACATCTCTGCGTCCGTTCTTGCGCTTCCATCCGGCTTCCTTTGATCACATGGATCACGTGAACGACGACGACATCAGCGAATTGGCGAAACGCGATACCATCGCCACTCTGGTGCCCGGAGCGAATTATTTTCTCGGGCTGAGAGATTATCCCAATGCGCGCCGAATGATTGATGCCGGCGTGCTGGTGGCGCTGGCTACGGATTACAACCCAGGCACATCGCCAAC
>JBAVGI010000029.1:0-3760 GCA_049684755.1 Candidatus Sulfotelmatobacter sp. | reverse complement strand
TTGGAGGTAGCCGTCGTCATTGCTTCTTACCCCCTTTGGTGAGCGGCGTAGTCACTCCCGACATTGTGGCCAGCACATCGAACATGCAAGCGAAGTCATATTTCGTCCAGCCCATGCCGCGCGCGGCCGTAAGAATCTCATTGCTCACCGCAGTCGCCGGCAATGGCACATCGAGCTGGCGGCCTAAGTCCATCGCCAGAACCATATCTTTCTGCATCATGTTGACGTCGAACCAGGCCTCTTCCGGCTGCTGCAGGACGAATGGTCCGCGGTATTGAATCATCGGCGACGCGACGGCGCTGTGCGTAAGTACGTCGACCGCGGTCTCCCGCGCGATACCGCTTTTCTCAGCCAGCAACACGCCTTCGGAAAATGCCAGCATCTGCACCGCGAGGCTCAGATTGACAGCGATCTTCATCGCAAGCGCCAAGCCGTTGTCGCCGACATAAGTAACCTTGGGGCCAATATCGAGCAGCAGCGGCTTCACTTTTTCGAATGTCTCCCGGCGCCCGCCCACCATCACCGAGAGTTTTCCTTCCTGCAAAGTAATCACGCTGCCAGAGACCGGCGAATCGACCATGTCAGCGCCCTTTTCCCGGACCTTCGCAGCCAGGGCGCGGCTCACGTTGGGACTGATAGTGCTCATGTCGATGAAAATTTTGCCCCCACTCAAACCCGCCAGAAGTCCATCAGGGCCGTCGGTGATTGCGGCAATGGCAGCCGAGTTGGTCACCATGGCAAAAACAAAATCGGAAGCGCTGGCGACCGCGTGTGGTGAATCGGCCCATTGCATTCCTTTTTCTATCAGCCACTGCGCCTTAGCGCGCGTGCGGTTGTAGCCGGTTACGCTGTGTCCCTTACTCAGCAGCCGGTTTACCATCTGGCTGCCCATCACTCCCAGGCCGATAAATCCTAGTTTCGCCATCCGCCCAGAACCTCCACTCTAAAAATGTCATCCGCACAGGTTTGCGAAACTTATGACGTGACTTTGGAGCCCGACGGCACTTCCGGTGCACGCGGCAAAGAGGGACGACCGGTGGGCGCCTTTGAATCTTCTCGTACCTGTTCGAGATGCGAGCGCATCGTGCTTCTAGCCAGCTCGGGATCGTGCCGCTCGACGGCTTCAAGAATGCGTTTGTGATGGATCTGTCCGCGCTGTGGTCCACCTTCCACATTGAAAATGCGGATGCGTTGTTCCCGCAGCAAGCCGACGATGGAATCGATCAAAGAAAGAATAAGCGGATTCCCCGCCGCTTCCGCCAGCGCTAAATGAAAATCGAGGTCAGCTTCGATATAAGCTTCAGGATCTCGCTGCGCACGATCCATCACAGCGACCGCTTCCCGCATTGCCATAATTTCCGGCTCCTGAATTCGCGATGCGGCCAGCGCCGCGATCCCGGGCTCCAAAATCAAGCGCAGTTCCGCTAAGTGCGGCGAGCCTTCCTGCTGGCCCACTTTTATCATCAGATCGAAGGACTGACGCGCCGCCTGCGAAGTCCCATCGGTAATAAATGTTCCGCGGCCCGAGTAAGCTTCCACCAAGCCTTTTTCGCGCAGCGTTTTCACAGCTTCACGCACGGCGGTTCGACTGACCCCGAGACTTTGCGCCAGTTCGCGTTCCGCAGGAAGTTGATCGCCGGGCTTCAACGTTCCCTTCAGCACGGACTCTTCAATCTGCTGGACGATCTGCTCGTACAACCTTGAGGTTCGTACAACTTTGTACATTGGATTGACTCCCGCAGGAACCAGTTGGGGGAAACTGGTGATGGTCTGGCTACTATACCGCAGGTCCAGAGAGGGAGATGCAGATTTTGCGGTGTCGAGAACGGAAAGAGCCATATTTGGTATTTAGGTATAGTGGTATGACCACAAATCATATCGACCTTCCTCATACTTTGCAAGATGAGTATCTGATCTTTAACTTCGGCTTGCGTTTCACGGCGCTTATCCCAGATTCACTCCTGCCGCCGACACCTGTTGCCTTGAGCGATTGCCCTGGCCCGAATTCTCTTGACACCCATTAAGGCGCGGTGGTATGGCTGTCGGACCAGCTTCCGGAGGCTTCAATGAAATTCCGATGCACCGCCATGTTCGCGGGTCATGTCGCAACTGTAGCCGTCCTTGCCTTGGTTCTTGTCGTGTGTCCACGGGCGCTTGCGCAGTCGACTTCCGGTCGCGTATTGGGAAACGTTTCTGACCAGAGCGGTGCCGCCGTTGCGGGCGCTACTGTTGTAGTCACTGACACGGAGCGCGGCACCTCTCGAACCCTCACCACGGACGATGCTGGCGCCTATGTTGCCGCCGACCTTACTCCAGGAAACTACAAGATTCACGTGGAAGCCAAAGGCTTCAAATCGGTCGAACGACCGAACATGCGCATCGAAGTCGCCACCGATGTTCGCGCGGACTTCACGCTTCAGCCCGGCGCAGTGTCGGAAACAGTGATCGTCCAGGAGGAGGTGCCATTATTAAATACAACCTCTGCGACTCTCGGCGGAACGCTCAGCAACAAAGAAATTAACGATCTTCCGCTGAACGGCCGCAACTACGAAAACCTGCTGCAACTCCGTCCCGGCGTGATGCGTTATCCCGGCGGCGGATTCTCCACCACAAGTACTGACGGCTTGCGTGCGGAGGACAACGCCTATTTTATCGATGGGCTTTTTAACAGCGAGCCCTTCTCCGGCCAGGGCATCATCAACGGCGCGGGTATTGCTGGAGACTCGGCCACGATTTTGCCCATCGATGCGATTCAGGAATTTAACGTTCAGGAGAATCCTCCGGCCGAATATGGATGGAAGCCGGGAGCGGTCATCAATGTTGGATTGAAGTCGGGAACCAATTCGATCCACGGTTCCGCCTTCGCGTTTGGCCGCGATGGCGACAAGCTCGATGCCCGCAACTATTTCAACGCCGATCCCGCCGCGAAGACTCCTCGAACGCTGGAACAATTTGGCGGCAGTCTTGGCGGTGCAATTATTAAAGACAAAGCTTTTTTCTTCGGTGCGTACGAAGGCCAGCGTTACGACGTAGGAAACAACTATAGCGTCAGCACTCCGACCACGGTAGGTTTACCCACCCCCGCAACCCCGACCTGTACTTCGGTCGCCGGCGACTGCGCCAACAGCATTCCGAATGCAATCGCCGACTTGCTGGCGAATCACATTCCGATCAGCCATGCCAGCCAGTTGATTTCCGGCTGCACGGTCTCAGGAAGCGGCGCCGTGACCTGCAACGGCACAGGCTTTCCGATCAACAACACGCAATCGATCAACGTCGTGCAAGGTTTCCCCAACGATGTGGGAGTCGACAACGTAATTGCCAAGCTTGATTATTCCCTGAATCAACGCAACAGCATCAGCGGCATGTATTTCTTCGGCAACAATTCGGGAACGGTGGAAGATTTTCCGGAGTTGCAATCGAAATGGCGGTCTGACATCCATACGCGAGCTCAGGTAGTCGGAGGCAACTGGATCTGGACTCCCAATGCACAGTGGGTGAATGAGGCCAGGGTCGGCTACAACCGTCTGTATCAACCCACACTGCCGGGCGACCTGGATACGCCCGCGTCCGCTTATGGCCTCAATACGGGAGTCAGCGGAGCGGATACCGGGGGACTGCCTCGCATCGGCTTCGCCGGGGCGTTCGTACCCGGCCTGGGCGGATTCAAGTGGCCGAAATTCCAGGGTCCGGATTCCATCACGCAGTTCATCGATCACGTTTCGCGCACTGTTGGGAAACATGCTTTCAAATTCGGCGG
>JBAVGI010000028.1:0-10025 GCA_049684755.1 Candidatus Sulfotelmatobacter sp. | reverse complement strand
CTCCGAAGATGTATTCCTTCATCTTGGGATTCCAGCGCTTCGTCTGATGCCCGAAGTGAACTCCCGCTTCGAGCAACTCCTTCATGGTGATAGTAGCCAATGAACCTCCTTATTTAGTCTGCATCGGAAGTTCAAGGTTTCAGAGTTTCCAGGTTGCAATGTTTCAAAGTTCTGGCGTCACGCCCTTTCTTTGAAACCTTGAAACCTTAGAAACGTTGAAACATTCCTTCCGATTGCCATTCCCGTCCCCGCACCGCGAAGCACGGGAAGAATTGAACACCTAAAACAATGTTTCAAAGTTGCATAGTTTCAAGGTTCCAAAGGTTATTGAAACCTTGAAACATTAGAAACGTTGAAACCTATCTCTTGCTGAACTGGAAGCGCTTGCGTGCGCCCTTTTGGCCGTACTTTTTGCGCTCCTTGCCACGCGGATCGCGGGTGACCATGCCCTCGGACTTCAGCTTCCCGCGCAGTTCAGCGTTGAACTGCATAAGGGCGCGGGCGATGCCGAGCTTTACTGCATCGGCCTGGCCGCGCACGCCGCCGCCCAGAACGCTGGCAACGATGTTGAACGACGCCGCGGTGTCGGTGGACGCCAATGGCGCCTTTGCCGCCGATCTCTGCGCCGGAGTCACAAAATATTCTTCAAATTCGCGGCCATTGACTTTGAACTCGCCGCCACCTGGGCGCAGATAGACGCGCGCAATTGCGCGCTTCCGGCGTCCCGTTCCGTAATATTGAACCAGCTCTGCCATTTAGGTTTTAGCTCCTAATCCTGTTGTCAATCTAAGCTCGTACTTCCAGCTTCAATTCCTGCGGCTTTTGCGCCTCGTGCGGATGCTTACCGCCTTTGTAAACCTGCAGCTTCGAGAGCATGTGATCCGCCAGCTTGTTTTTCGGCAGCATGCGGCGCACGGCGTCCTCGACAATTTTTTCCGGCTTGCGCGCCAAACGCTTGCGGTAATCTTCGGTGCGCAGACCGCCCGGGTAACCGGTGTAATGGTGATACTGCTTCTGCTCCGACTTCATGCCGGTGGTTTTTACTTTCTCGGCGTTGATGACGATCACATGATCGCCAGTGTCGAGAAACGGCGTGTATTGCGGATTTTCTTTACCCATGAGGACGCGCGCTACAGCTGAGGCCATACGCCCGAGCGTTTGACCATCCGCATCCACGACGTACCACTTGCGCACAATTTCCCCCGGTTTGGGGAAATAGGTTGACATCTGAATTCTCCCAGAATTAAAAAAATTGCGAAACGCGATTGAAAATAGCTAAAGAAGACCGCTCGTTGATTCCCCGGCGAGGACGCCAGACCATCAGGCGGGCAACCGCGAGACTTCCCAAAGCTTTAAAGATACCGTAGGGCGCTGCAGAATGTCAACGCGAAGTTACACGAAACGCCGTACGAGTCCTGACCAAAAGGATTACTCATACGCCAGCGCATCAATGGGATCTTTCTGCGCGGCCTTGTAGGCGGGATAGATCGCGCCGCAGGTTGCGCCGACAATGGCGACGAACATCGCCCGCAAGATCCAGACGCCGCTTTGATCGATGTGAACCAGCGGCCAGCGCTGCTGAATTCCTAACCGCGCCGCAACGCTTACCGCGACACCCACCGCAATTCCCGCAAGCGCCAACACGATCGTTTCTCGCAGAATCACATTAACGATGTATATCTTCGATGCGCCCAACGACTTCAGGATGCCGATCTCGCGCGTCCGCTCCATGACTGCCGTATACATCGACTGAAAAATTACCAGGAAGCCAATCACGAGGCTCACTCCGATCACGACTCCGATGAACGGTTTGAAGCCTGGCAGATGGCTGGGGGTCATCATGCTGAGATAATCCGAAGTAGAGAGGACCGAATACTTTTCCATTCCCGGCTGATTCTTTATTTCGTTCACTACGGCTGCGGCGTTATCCGGGTTATCGAGCTTCACATAAAAGACCGATGCTTTGTCTTTGGCTCCCATCAGATCTTGCAGAGTACTCATGGGGATAAACTTGCGCGCGCCACGGCCATTCTCAACAATTCCGGAAATTCGGAAGTCATGGTTGAGAATGTCCATGGTGTCACCGACCTTCACATGCTTTTGGCGAGCGATGTAGTCATCCACGAGAGCGTCGTTTGGTCGCTGAAAAGGGCCGCCCTGAACGAACTGAAAAGGGCCGCCGAGAGCCTCAAAGCTGGAGATGTCGATGCCATCAATTACTTCTAACGCTCCGCTGGTGGCAATCTGCCAGATAACAGGACTCACAACCTTCACGTGCGGAAGCCGGCGCAAAACGTCGGCGACCTTGACCGGTACTGGAGCGCCACTGATGCCGGCCAGGAAAGAAGAGCTGGGAGGTTGCACAATTACGTCCGCTCCAATGCCTGCGGTGCGAAATTTTTGGTCGTTCATGATGCCGTAGCAGAGACCGACGATGAGCAGGATCAAAGTGACTTCCAGCGCAATGGCCACAATGCTGATCAACGACCGGATGGGCCGGTGGACGAGATTAGCGACAACCATCTTATTCATCATGGGTTAGGGAGAACCGTAGCTGTTTGTCATCTTGAGTAGCTGGCGCGGGCCAACACCAAGATGTCTCGCTGCGCTCGGGATGACAGATAATGCGTTGATGACACGTCACGCGTTGCTAACGTTTGTTCCTCGTCTCTGAAAGCGGCACGACCGCACTCGACTGCGGCTGCGGTTTATCCAGATGCACGACCTCTGCGCCAGGCGGCTGCGCGAGGGCAAACTGATCGTCCCGCAACTGCTTGTTGATTTCCAGCTTCAGCAGGTTGAGAGTGATGTCATACTCTTCCTGTGGGCGGGAAATCTCGATGCGCGAGGGGAAGCTGGTGGCATCCCAATCCTTGTAATTGGCGTAACGGGCATCGGTTACCAGGTTGCCCTGCCTATCGTAAATAAACTGGCGGTGGGGCAACAGATCGATACGGCTGAAAACGATTTTGCGGGCCAATCTCCAACCCTCGTCGTCTTTACCTTTTCGAATTACGACCAGCTCATAATCTTCCTGCAGAACGCGATGGCCTTTGGCGTCATGCAGAATCTCGTCACCGTTCTCCAGAACGGCGATCTCGAGTTGAGGATCGATGGGTTGTATGAGCAGCGCGTTGAAGATATCCTGGGGCCGAATATTTTCCATCGGCTGGTCGGGGTTAGGCGCTTGCGCTTCGTTCGTACCGATCACGAACCGGTTCTTCGGGGGGATCCATAGTTTGAACTGCCGCCCGTCGCTCACCATATCGAAGGCGGTGGTCCGCACGATCGGAAGCAATCCGATCATATGCAGCATGGCCGGCCGCCGCGCCAGAACATAACCACGAATCTCCTTGTAATCAGTGACGTGGCCTTTCTTGGCGCCACCCACCGAAGTGTCAATATCAACAGTGGCCTGCAGGGACTGAATCTTCTGCGCCTGCTGGTTGATACTCTCGATTAAGGCAGATTGGGATGCTTCCTTGAGGGGAGCTTTGGAATAAGTCTCCTCCACCGGGCGCGTGCGGAGCAGGCAGCCCGCTGTGGGAAGCATTGCTGATAGCAAAGTCAGAACCCTAAGAGGCGCGCGACATCTCATGAAGTATGGAATGACTCCTTGAACATTTGAGTATAGCGCGGCGGAAAGGGTGCAAGAACTCGCGGCGTATACAGCAAAATACGCGAGCAAGCGTGTTCAGCCAAGGCCGAATCAGGATGAGAACCTGCCTGGTCAACGATTGCGCGGCCCCTATCTCAGCAATTCACGCGGGCCATTCATCTACACTAAACCTATCGTGCGCAAGATTGTCTGGCTGTTTCTGATTGCAGTGCTCGGGTTCGGAGGATGGTTTGCGTGGGCGGTTTTTGCCCCGACCGAGCCGGCGGGACAGAAGTTTGTAATGCTGCGCCCCGGATTCTCGACCAGGCGCATTGCCGCTGAATTGAAGGCAAATGGAATCATCCACAATGAAGATGCATTCATTCTTTGGCACTATCTGCACCGCCGCCATTCGTTGAAGGCGGGCGAGTACTTGTTCGACAAATCGAGGAACATTGTTGACGTCCACAGGCGGCTGGTGCGCGGCGACGTGTATTTCCGCACGGTGGTGGTTCCCGAAGGCTTCACTATGTTCGACATTGCGCGGGCAATCGAAGGTGCTGGGCTCGGGCCGGGCGCAGATTTCCTGAAGGTTGCGCAATCGGATACGGAACTCATTTCTGATCTCGCGCCCGGGGCGCAATCTCTGGAGGGATATCTTTTCCCGGACACGTATCAATTCAGCCGCATGATGACCATGAGGGAGATGGCGGGTGCTATGGTCAAACAATTTCGCCAAGTGGCAAGTCAGATCGGATTGACTCAGGAGTCGAAGATCCCAACTCCGGAGATCGGGTCAAGCAGTGCATCGAGGTCGCCCCATATTGAAGTCGAGGTCAATGGCAAGTTCGTCGATCCCGATAAACAGACAGACGAACTGGAACGCACAGTGATCATGGCATCCATTATCGAAAAAGAAACTGCAGTCGCGGACGAACGACCGCTGGTGGCAAGCGTTTATTACAACCGCCTGCAGAAGAGGATTGCCCTCGACGCTGATCCAAGCATTATTTATGCGGAGCTTTTAGCCGGGACCTACACCGGAGCGCTGCATCATGACGACATGAGTTTCAGCTCGCGCTATAACACGTATAAAAATGTTGGACTCCCGCCGGGTCCGATTGCAAATCCCGGAAAGAGCGCGCTAGAAGCGGCAATGCATCCCGCGCAATCGGACTACTATTATTTTGTCGCCGACGCGGAAGGTCATCATCGATTTGCGCGCACGATTGAGGAACATAACAAAAATGTGGCGGCGTACCGGCATGCGATGTTGGGTCACTGAGAGCCGGAAGGCAGGAGCCGTCGCTTTTCCATCCAGCCTTGCAGGATCAAAATTGCCGCCATGCGGTCGACGGCTTTGGCGCGCTTCTCGATCGATAAGTCCATCTCGCGCAGCAGGCGATTGGCCTCAACCGAAGTCAGTCGCTCATCCCAAAGATGCACTGGCAAGCGGAATCTTTTACGCAAGTCCTCGGCGAACAACTGCATCTTGTCGGATTGCGTACCTTCGGCACCGCTCATACGTAAGGGAAGGCCGACTACGATCTCGCGGACTGCATATTCGCGAATGATTCGCTCGAGGGCGGCGAAGTCCTGCCGCTTGTTGCGGCGCTGTAAGGTTTCGAGCCCCTGGGCGGTGATTCCGAGGAGATCGGATACGGCGACCCCGATCCTTCGGGAACCGATATCCAAGCCGAGGATGCGACCGGGGTCTATTGGCGCTCGTACTGGCGAGGGGTCGACCTCCGGATGTTCCCGGCTGAGTTTTTCATCGGTAGACTTCACTGGCAGATTATATTCGTTCCTATTTTGTCCGAACCCTTAGTCGCCTGGTTAAGCGATAAAGAAACAAGGGTTTACAGATCGTATACGAATCGTCGAAGGTCTCATATAGGCGGTGGCCTTGATCGATCGACGATCGCTCCTGGAGCTTTGGTATGGCCGATTCTTGCTTTTCGTCCCATTCCGGGATAATATGTTTACAGTAAGGTAACGTTAGCCCTCACTCGACCCTTTTCCTGCCCGGGTACCTTTATGAACGGTGATTTGAACTTCCACATCGGCGATAAAGTCGTCTACCCGAACCATGGCGTGGGAATTATCGAACAGATCAGCAGCCGATCAATCGGTGCCACAGTGGAAAAGTTTTACCTTCTGAACATCAAGGCCAGCAGCCTGAAGGTAATGGTGCCATGCAATAATGTGGGCAGCGTCGGCATCCGGCGCGTGGTGCGCAACGGCGAGGTGCAGAAAATTCTGGATTTTCTGTCGGTTGCAGACAATCTCAGCACCGCCGATTGGAAAGACCGGTTCAAGGAAAATTCCGACCGGATGCGTACCGGATCGCTGTTTGAGGTTGCGGGAGTGCTGAAGAGCCTGATCGCACTTCACCAGGCCAAGCCTTTGTCCTTCCGGGAAAAGAAGATGCTGGAGCGCGCCCGGTATTTGCTGGTCAGCGAACTGGCCATGTCACGCAACTGCGAGGAGACGAAGATTGAAGAACTTCTCGCGCTAGCGCTGGCAAAGTGTAACCTGCGTTTTCCGGAAGCCTCAGAATTTCAGGCCTGATTTCGAATCTCTCGGCCCAAAACACGGGTATTCGAGCGGGCGACCCGCCCTACTGCCTTTCCTCTAAATTGTGATAAAAGTCACATTTCTTTGTAACGTCGGTCACAAACCGTAGTAAAATCCCGCGCAGATAGTCCTGTTTGGCCAAGACGCCGGGCAGGCGTGACGCATAATGTATATTGCGCCACGATCTTTCCGTTCGGAGGTTTTTCTGGTATGGAAGATCGGGCCCCAGCAGTAGATTCTTCGGTTTCTGAGCAGTCTTCTTCCTCGACCGCTCACATCAGGCATCATGAAGGCCGCGGTGCCTGGGTTCTGACGGCATACGGCATTTCTGGACTGGCTCTTTTCGGCGTTCTGGCTTATTTCTTTTCGGACTTCATCGCTCATTAATGATGCCCAGCGGTGCCGAACGGGCGTGCGCGTCCGCGGAATGAGGTTGTAGTGTATCCGAAGGTTTCTGTCCCTCGGCTTCAATTGCTCCCAACTTCGCACGTGTTACAATGAGCGGCCTTAGAAGCTAACGCTTCGCAAAAGAACCCAGCGTTTTCCCACACTGAAGCACTGAGACCGAATAAAAGGGACACCCTGTTGGCCAAGAAACCCACGCCCGCTGGAACGCCGATTACCTACGCCGACGCGGGTGTGGACATTGACCGCGCCAATCGCACCAAGCAGCGCATCAAGTATCTGGCGCACAAGACCTTCACCCGGGGCGTTCTCAGCGAAATTGGTGGCTTCGGCGGTCTCTTCGCCATCGATAAAACGAAGTATCTGGATCCCATACTGGTTTCCAGTGTGGACGGGGTGGGCACTAAGCTCAAGATTGCCTTCGAAATGGGGCTGCATTCCACCGTAGGCGCGGACCTGGTGAATCATTGCGTGAATGACATCGCAGTCCAGGGTGCCGCGCCGCTGTTTTTTATGGACTATCTGGCAAGCGGCAAACTGGACCCCACGATTGCCGAGCAAGTGGTGGAAGGCATTGCCGACGCCTGCAAGCACAACGGCTGTGCCCTGATTGGGGGCGAGACGGCCGAGATGCCGGGTTTTTATCCCGACGGCGAATATGACCTGGCCGGATTCATCGTGGGCGTCGTGGAGCGCGACCGAATTATTACTGGCAAAGACGTTCAGATCGGCGATGTCGTTCTGGGCTTGCCCTCGAACGGCCTGCACACCAATGGATATTCGCTGGCCCGCAAACTGCTGTTTGAAGTGGCGCGTTACTCTCCTGATGACTATGTGAACGAGATCAAAAACAAAGTTGGCAACGAACTGATGCGCACTCACAAGAGTTACTGGCCGGCGCTGAGAAAGTTGATCGATGCGCAATGCGTTTCGGCGCTCGCTCACGTAACTGGGGGTGGCATCACGGAAAATCTGCCGCGAGTGCTGCCGCGAGGCACGGCAGCGCTGATCGAGATGGGTTCCTGGCCGGTGCTGCCTTTGTTCGAGCATCTCCGCCAATTGGGCGATGTTCCCCAGGACGAAATGTTGCGCACCTTCAACATGGGGCTGGGTATGCTGATGGTGGTGCCGCTGGCGAAATTTAAGAAAGCCCAGAGTGTGCTGGATCGAGTGGGAGAAAAGGCTTACACGGTCGGACGCATTGTTAAGGGCGAGCGCAAAGTACTGTACAGCTGAAGAAATAGCTGATTGTTGATTGCTGATTTAGATAAACATTTTGATTTTTAATCAGCAATCAGCAATCACAAATCAACAATGCATTCTTTGGGCATTCTTCTCTCCGGGCGCGGCTCCAACTTTGTCGCTATCGCAGACAATATAGATTCCGGCTGCATCAAGGACGCGCGGATTAGCGTCGTCATCTCGAACAACGCAGATGCGCATGGGATCAGGGTCGCGCGCCAGCGGGGACTTGAAGCTCTGGTGATTCCCTCGAAGGGCAGGCCTCGTGGTGAACACGACCGGGAGGTCGTTGGGGCGTTGAAGCAGCACAACGTGGATCTGATTTGTCTTGCGGGATACATGCGGCTGCTCTCCCCGTGGTTCGTGCAGCAATTTCCGAAGAGAATTCTCAACATTCATCCCTCTCTGCTGCCCGCGTTTCCCGGACTTGAAGCACAGGAGCAGGCGTTCGCCTACGGAGTAAAAGTTTCCGGCTGCACTGTGCATTTTGTCGATGAGGAACTGGATCACGGTCCCATCATCGTGCAGAAGACGGTGCCGGTACTCGACAGGGATGACGAGCATACCCTGGCTGCGCGGATTCTTGAGCAGGAGCACGTTGCCTATTCCGAGGCAATTAATATCGTGCTGGGTGGGAAGTTCCAAATCACCGGCAGGAGATTGAGAAGAGAAAGTTAACACCCTAACTTTCTTTCTCACAATCGAATTCCCTTCGCCATTCTTACAATGGGCAACGAATGCCCGTTCCGTAGCGGGACCTCTTGATTCTCGATCGCTTCATATCCCTTGGCCCGATAAAAAGCTACTCCGCTCAACGTTGCACCCATCTCCAGCCGGGTGAATCCTGCTTCTCGCGCCGCGTTTTCGCAGGCTTCGAGTATTATGCCGCCGATGCCGCGCCGGGCCCACTTCGGATGTACAAAGAACGCTCGAATTTTCGCCGCATCCTGAGCAGGATCGAGCATTGTGTCTTCTCGACCTGCGTACTGATCGCCGCCGTATAAAGTCTTGCGCTTGCTCCATCCCCCGCAGGCGACGATCCCGGTGCTCTGCGGGTCTGAGGCTTCCACTACGAAATACGTTCCATCCGCGATGAGCTGGCTATCCACTCCATAAACCGATTGCAGCGCGCCTTCGATCTGTGCGGGCGAATAGTCATCCGTTTGCAGGCCACGAACAGAGGCTTCAATCACTTCGCGCAACCGGGGGATGTCTGCAGTGATGGCTTTTCGTATTTGAATTTTCTCCGTCACAAGCCTGATCCCGAGAGTTAATTCTAACTTCCGCCTTCTCCATTCGACATTTCTTTATAATGACCTTTCCCATGCCAAATTTCGCGCCGGTCGACGAACAACTTACTTATCTCAAGAAGGGCTCCGCGGAGATCATTCGCGAGTCTGACCTGCGCGCGAAGCTGGAGAAGTCGCGCGCCTCGGGCAAGCCGTTACGCGTCAAGCTCGGCATGGACCCGACTGCTCCTGATTTGCATCTCGGGCACACCGTGGTTCTGCGCAAGCTTAAACATTTTCAGGATCTCGGCCACACGGCAATTTTTCTAATCGGCGACTTTACGGGAATGATCGGCGACCCCACGGGGCGTTCGGTTACGCGACCGCCGCTGACTCGCGAACAGATCGAGGAGAACGCCGAGACATACAAAGCGCAGGTCTTCAAGATTCTCGATCCACAGAAAACGGTGATCGATTTCAACCGGCGATGGATGGGGCAGTTTAGCTCCGACGATTTCGTGCGGTTGATGGCGAAGTACACGGTCTCGCAACTGCTGGAACGCGAGGACTTTCACAAACGATTTCAGGAAGAGAAACCGATCTCGGTGCACGAGTTGCTCTATCCGCTGGTGCAAGGTTATGACTCCGTTGCGCTCGAAGCCGACGTGGAGCTGGGCGGGACGGACCAGAAATTTAATCTGCTTGTAGGGAGAGAGCTGCAGCGGGCGTATGGGCAGGAATCGCAAGTAGTGCTGACGACGCCGATTCTCGAGGGGCTCGACGGCGTGCAGAAAATGTCGAAGTCGCTGGGCAACGCGATTGGCATTCATGAGCCGCCGTTGGAGATGTACGGCAAAATCATGAGCATTTCCGACGAGATGATGTGGAGGTATTACGAGCTGCTGACGGATGTGCAGGTCGCGGACATTGAGAAGATGAAGCGCGAATCGCATCCGATGCAGGCGAAGAAGGAT
>JBAVGI010000027.1:0-2695 GCA_049684755.1 Candidatus Sulfotelmatobacter sp. | reverse complement strand
CCTTGTTCCCCATCTTCAACCCAGCGCGATCAATTGCCTGCTCCAGATTCTCACAACTAAGCACGCCGAAAGCATGAGGAACTCCCGTCTCCTGCGCCGACTGCCCAATCCCCCGCGTCACTTCGTTCACGATCACGTCGTAATGCGCCGTATCCCCACGCAGCAAACATCCAAGACAAATGATGGCGTCGTATTTCTTCGTCTCCGCCAGCTTCCGCGCCGCCAAAGGAATCTCAAACGCTCCGGGGACACGAGTGATCGGATACGCTTCAAAGCGTTTTGCCCCGCAACGCACCAAGCCATCGATGGCACCCACCAGTAGCCGTTCTGTAATGAATGAATTGAATCGGCTTACTACAATCGCAAACTGCTTTCCCGTAGCGCGAAGGTCTCCCTCGAACGAAGCCATGTGCTCATAATCGAGCACATTGTCGTCTACGCGTTCTCCGAGTATCATCAGCCGAGTCCCGCCTGGCAATCGAACGATAAAGTAGCGAGCTGCGTGAAAGGGTTCGGAACCGGAACCATCCTCCAGAATCTCCAGTCCCTGCCGTTTGAGCACCTCGAAAACTGTATCGGGATCGGTAACCATCAAACTCAGATCGACGTCGTCCCAAGGCTTTTTGCGATAAATCAGATTGAAGCGGAGCTGCGTTGGAAGAAATGTAGCGGAGCGAGAGAGGTCGTTTTCTCCGACGGGCCCCTTGCGCAGCCCCAGCGACTCAAGCAATTTCACTAAAGCCGTGAAGTCTTCCGATGACTTCGCAAGCGCCTCGACATCCACCCATTTGATCAAGCTTTTCTCTGTGCCTCTGTGTCTCTGTGGTGAGTTGTTCCTTGATCTCTGCCAATCCGTGCCGATCCGTGGCAAAACCTTACTTCCCCTTAAACCCCGCCACCCGCTTCTCCAAGAACGCCGAAGTCCCTTCCTTCTTATCCTCGGTCGCGCAAGCCACGGCAAACAACACGGCCTCAAGATACAATCCCTCGCTCAAAGTCATCTCCATGCCCTTGTTCACGGCCTCCATCGCATACTGCACCGCCAACGGAGCATTGGCAATAATCTTCGCCGCAATCGCCTCCGCTCGCGGAATCAACTCCGCCGCCACTGTAATTTCATTCACCAGTCCGATGCGATGCGCTTCCTGCGCCGTAATCATCTCGCCCGCCAGCACCATCTGCATCGCGAGGCCTTTGCCCACTAGCCGGGGCAGCCGCTGGGTTCCGCCATAGCCCGGGATAATCCCCAGCTTCACCTCTGGTTGCCCGAGCTTTGCGTTTTCGCTAGCCAGCCGCATCGTGCAAGCCAGCGCAATCTCGCATCCCCCTCCGAGCGCAAATCCGTTGATGCAGGCAATCACCGGCTTGCCTAGATTCTCAATCAAGTTCAGAACGTTCTGCCCACGGTGCGTATATTCCTTGGCCGCAACCGCATCGTTCTTCGCCAACTCGGCGATGTCGGCACCAGCAATAAAAGCCTTCTCGCCCGCGCCAGTGAGCAGGACGACGCGAATCGCCACATCATTCTTAATGTCGTGAAACGCCGCCCGCAACTCCTCCATGGTCGCCATGTTCAGCGCGTTCAAAACCTTCGGCCGGTTCACGGTAACGTAGGCAATCGCGTTTTTCTTTTCCAGAAGTATGTTTTCGAAGCTCATAAATTCCAATATCCGAAGAGCATTGTGTTTGAAAAAGGCTTGTCATTCTGAGCGGAGCGAAGAACCTATGCAATTTGCCGGCAGCGCCGCAGCGGCTGCTTGCCCGAATTCTCATGTGACTTGCAGTGCGGATTTCAGATCCGTGTGAATCCGTGGCAAAGCTTCACTTGCCTCGCGCCACCGCCGCCACTTCCTCTTTGCTCAAATCGCAACTGATGCAGCGCTGCGTCCACAGCCGGTTGCCAAATATCTTTCCGCATCGCGGACACTTCCATTCTGTCAGCCACCAGGCCCCCGCCAGGTAAACCAGAACCCAAGCCAACAGGATCGCGAAGTCCTTGCCTTCGCCCAACTTGAGTTTTCCAATCACTAATCCGAGAAATAGAAAACTGACAAAAAGCACCACCACCAGATTCCGTCGCGCCACATAGCTGTGCCAGGCCCGGCGATACACCTCTAAATCTTCCGGATCGCCTTCTCCCGGCAGCCGGTCGGTTTTTCTGCGCCTTAGCATTGCGATTGAATTTGGCACCTTAAGTCTGGCACCTTAATCTGGAATCTCCGATTCTACAGTTTATTGGCCTTCGGTTGATTCGGATCGGAATAATCGTAAAACCCCTTGCCCGATTTCCGCCCGTACCATCCAGCCATGACCAGCCGTTTCAGCAGCGGAGGCGACGCGAAGCGCCGCTCCTTGAACTCGTCATACATCACATGAGTAATGTAGTAAGTTGTATCGAGGCCGACGAAATCGAGCAGCGTAAACGGCCCCATCGGATAGCCGCATCCGAGTTTCATCGCATTATCAATATCCTCAATCGATCCCACGCCCTCTTCATAGGCGCGAATCGCATCGAGCAAATAAGGCACCAGCAGCCGGTTTACGATGAATCCCGTCTTATCTGACGTGCGCACCGGAACCTTGCCCAGCTTTTTCGCGAACCCGTAAGCCGTTTCGTAAACATCATCAGCAGTGGCGATCGTGCGCACCACTTCCACCAGCTTCATCAGCGGCACTGGATTAAAAAAGTGCAGCC
>JBAVGI010000026.1:0-13498 GCA_049684755.1 Candidatus Sulfotelmatobacter sp. | reverse complement strand
GGATAATACACGCAACTACGTGCATGAAAACTTGTATCCGTGCAAGGACATGAAACCAGAAGCGGAAGCAGGCCAAATCGCCCTAAAGGAAGAACGCCACCAATACATCCTGGAGCTGCTTGGCAGTGAGGGCCGGGTCCTCGCCGCGGACCTAAGCAGTCGATACAGGGTCTCTGAAGACACGATTCGTCGAGATCTGCGCGAATTGGCGAGTTCGGGAAAGATCCAACGCGTACACGGCGGCGCGCTCCCTCGCCGTGCCGAGGCTGTTCCTTTCGTGTCTCGCCAACAAATCGACATGGAGAGCAAGATCGGAATTGCTCGAGCGGCGGCTGACATGATCCGCGACGGTCAGGTGGTGCTGATTGATGGAGGTACTACGAATCTAAGAATTGCTTCCTTCCTTTCAAGAGAGCGTTCGGCGACGGTCGTTACCAACAGCCCTCCGCTTGCGCTCGCGTTGGCGGATCATCCGAAGTTGAGCGTGCTCATGCTCGGAGGAAATTTTCTTAAAGAGGAGCGAATCACGACAGGCATCGAGACCATTCGTCGAGTCGAATCCATTCGCGCTGATCTATGTTTTCTCGGAATGTGCGGTTTGCACCCGCAGGTCGGAATAACCGTCGGCAACCGAGAAGAAGCGTACGTGAAGCAAGCGATGATAGGGGCCTCAACGGAAGTGGTTGGCCTGATTTCACTTGGGAAAATGGGGGCATCTCTGCCTTACTTGGTCGGTCCTGCTTCCCGACTGACACGTTTAATCACCGATGCATCAGACGAAGATGTCCTGAATCCCTACCGCTCCCAAGGGATTGAAGTCACAAGTACGTAAACCGAAGCGGTGCGACACTTCTATAGGTATGCCGCGTCGACATATGACCGACCGGGACAAGGGTCTATGCTGCGCGATCAAAGGCTTCATGCACGCGATTGCATTCCGTTTTCACTCGAGGGAATTTTTCATGCGGGGATTCCGCCACGCAAACGAACACGTAATAGCTCGACGCTTTCATAGGGGTTTCCGACGGATAGAGAAGTATTTGCTGTTGGGACTGATGGTCGCGCCCGCGCTCAAAGCACAACAGAGTTTGCCGTCTGCGCCGGCCTGGGCTGGCGTCGTACGCACGGCTGCCGGTGAACCGGTGGCCGGAGCGAAGGTCACGGTATACACACCGTCCGCTAAAGAGAAGCTGACGGCACTTACGGGAACCGACGGAAGGTTCCGGATTGCGGACATTCGACCCGGGCCACATGCCGTGAGCGTGCAAGTGCCCGGCCGAGATCCGACAGGGCAAGTGGCAGTGAATATTACCGGCGTAACAATTGTGCTGACGGTGTCCGATCAAAACATGCTGTCGATCGCAGCCAATCCGCAAACTCCAGTCTCGAATGGGAACCCAAGCACAACTTCGAACGCAGCTAGCGGGACAAGCGGGGAGAAACTCTCCAGCCAAAAGGTAAATGAGTTGCCGTTGAATGGACGCGACTTCAGCACGTTGTTGTTGTTAGCAGCGGGCACGATGACCGACGTGAACGGGCAGACGAATTTCACTCAGCAGTTTGCCATCAACGGGCAGCGCGGCGTCGAGGCTGTGTTCGCGATGGACGGTGCGGATGTCAGCGATCCCGAGATGGGCGGGAGTACGTTCACGAATTTCGACGTGGATGCGATTCAGGAATTGCAGTCAAGCTCGGGCTGGATGCCAGCAGACATCGGGCGAGGCGCGGCAGGCTTTACCAATATCGTGACACGATCCGGGAAAAGCGGTTTTCACGGCTCATTCTTCGAGTTTCTCAGGAACTCTGCCCTCGATGCGCGAAATTATTTCGATCACCCGTCGATTGCGGACCCGGGCCGTATCCCTCCATTCCGGCGAAACGAGTTCGGATTTACGAACGGCGGCCCAGTCGTGTTGCCGAACGTGTATGACGGACGCGACCGGACGTTCTATTTTGTGCAGTATCAGGGATTCAGGCAGGTGCTGGGAACGACCCAGGTTTTGGCTGTGCCAACAGCAGCCGAGCGGGCGGGCCGGGACTTGGTGACGTACTCGGACGGCAGCACGGACACGCTGCAGGTACCGGTGAATCCAGCCATTGCGGCAGTGCTGGCCCGCTATCCACTCCCTAACAACCCAACCGGCGCGTATGGCGCGCGAACCTATGCCGCACCTTCAAACGTAAACACGGATGCGGATCAGTTTTCCATCCGCATCGATCAGAAAGTTGGCGCAAAAGGACAATTGTTTGGTCGATTCAACTACGACAATCTAACAGGACCGACAACAAATCCAGACCAAACACTGCTTGACCCAAGCTTCGGCGTGCAGTATGTAGATCGGCAGCGCAACGGGGTCATCACTTACACGCGCACCGTGTCTCCGCACTTTCTCTGGTCGACGTCGGTGAGTTTCACGCGAACGACGCCTTCGTTTGTGACGCCGAACCACAACGATCCGGCTTTGAAGTTCATCGATGGCCTCTATGAGGCGTTCAATGGAGCGGCGGGCTCGGTGATGTCGGCGTTCGGGAATTTGTTCCAGGGACAATTGAATTTTGCGTGGACGAGCCCGCGGCACGCGGTGAAGTGGGGTGTGGAAGCACGCCTTAACCGGGACACAACGTACTTCGGTATAAGCCCCAACGGCGAGTACGATTTTGGTGGTGGAACAGTTTACTCGCCCGTGTTCATTCCTTCCGCGAGTGGACAGCATGATGTGCAGCCGGGTCAAGCTCTGCCAGACACGATGAGCAGTCTGTTACTCGGGTATCCGTACGCATACACCGTCGCGGTGGCACCGCCCTACGCATCGAATGGCGCGCACATTGGGCCGGCGGCAATCAACCGGAACGATGTGAACGCGTACGTCGAGGACACATGGAAAATCAATCCGCGGTGGACGCTCGATTATGGGCTGCGATATGAGCTCTACACGCCGATTTCGGAGCGGGCGGACCGGACGTCGAGTTTTCTGAATTCGTTCCCACCCGTGGGCGTTGGGCAGGAATACTTGATCAATCCGCAGCCTACTTATCAAACCGATTGGAACGGCTGGGGGCCGCGTTTGCAACTGGACTGGAATGCGCCGCACGCAACGCACGTACACATGGGCGGAGCGATCACGGTAATTCCTCCGAATATTTGGCAAGACAATCTTCTCACGGGGTCAACGCCCTACGTTGTTTATCCCCGCGTCAATGCGGCGCAAAATGGAGAGATTGCCTACGGATTCCAAATTGCACCGAACGAATTGCCGCCCGTCTATAACACCGCTGGCGTGAACGTGCTGGCCAGCGGCGATCCGAAAAGAGTCCCGGCGAACACCGTGATGGACGTAAATCGATACCAGCGGGATTTGGCAGCGCTGGCGCCAAGTCATCAGCTCTCGCTGCTGAGTCTGGCCGGGATCGACCGCCGCTTCGGCAACGGCTACCTGCAAACTTGGACGCTAGGGCTGGAACGGGTTTTCGGCGGCCTCACGGCCGATGTCGCGTATGTTGGAACATCGGCGTTTCGACTTCCCAGAATGTCATATCCGAACGCGTATCCCGGAGCGGATTCGGAATTCGCGCGGTTTACAGACTTCGACGGAAGCGGAGCGGTGACGGGAGGTTTCGGATTCGAGTCCGTGATGACGGCAACGTCGCACTCGTCGTACAACGCCTTGCAGACTTCGTTGTCGGGAAATGTTGGGCACGGCGGTCCATCGTTGCAAGCCGGCTACACTTGGGGGAAATCACTGGATGATGTTAGCGGCATTATCGGAGGAACGGGATCCACCGGCGCTGCGACGTTGTTTAGTCCGCAAGACCCGTTCGATACACAAGCGGAAAGAGGGCCGTCAAGCTTTGACGTGACCCACGCCTTCACGTTGAGCGCGGCCCAGGATTTGCATTTCGAGCATTTGGGCCTTGAGTCGGATCGAATGCAACTGTTGACCAAGGGCTGGGAGTTGTTGAGCATCTCGTCGATCAGTGCTGGCTCGCCGTTTACGGTGTACTCGGGGATTCAGCAAACGGGTGCGGGGACGATTGGCGCAGACCGGCCGGACGAGGCCGGAACACCGGACCTTTCGAGCGCGGGCAGTTCCACGCGACCGCGCGACGACTATTTTGGGCGGGGCGCGAACAACGGAAGCTTCTTTTCGATTCCCATCGGGATCGCCGGCGGGACCGGCCCAAACTCCGGGCGCTTTGGAACGCTCGGCCGTAATACATTTCGCGGCCCGGCATATTATGATTTCGATTTTGCGCTCATGAAGACAACTCCGATTGGCCACCGGGAAAGCGGTTTGGAGCGAGCGGACCTGCAATTCCGCGCAGAGTTATTTAATCTGTTTAACATCGTCAACATGGGGCTACCTGCGAACATCATCGCGGGTACAGGGTTTGGCATGATCAGCAAGACCGCGGGAACTTCGCGGCAAATTCAGTTTTCGCTAAAGCTCATCTATTGAGGCGCGTCACACACCGACGCTTTTACCCGGTCAGCGCAAAGAGACCAGCTAGAGTTGCTACCGTGGCAACCCATCGCTCCATCGCCGTCTTCGATCTCGGCGGCGTACTCATCGACTGGAATCCCCGTTATCTCTAAACGCCAGCATGGAGCATTTCCTGACCACTGTCTGCACTCGATCAAGGAACGCAGCAAGATGCCGGCGAAGTTTCGCCGAGGCCAAATCGCATGCAACTTCGTTCAGCTTCCTTGAGATTTAGATGGTGGCACGTTTACATGCCTGCACACATCGGCTACCCTTCACCCTTGAGCCGCATCTCACCTGTAGGGACGAATCTCTTATGATTTCTTTTTCGCGGTTTCGCGCTCTAGCGTGCATCCTCGTACTCACAAGCACCGCCATTTTTTCCGGGACATTACAGGCCGAAAATAATGTGCTGGGACGAGTTGATCTAGTCGGCGCCACTAAAGTCGAGCGCACTTCCGGCGTGTGGATCGACGGCCAGTATGTCGGCTACTTGCAGGAACTCAAAGGATCAAAAAAGCTCCTGCTGCTTCCGGGCGATCACGAGATCACGGTTCGCCAGGGCGGCTATGTGGACTTCGTTCAGAAAGTGGGGGTCCGCGCGGGAGAAACCCAGACCGTCGAAGTCAAGATGGAAAAAGATACCCGGGTGCAGTTTCCGCACATCACCGCACAGATTAAGCTGGAGGTGAATCCCAATCGCGCTGCGGTTTTTGTCGACGGCGTGTTCGTGGGTCATGTTGCCGAATTCGGCGGCGTCGGCAGAGGCCTGCTGGTTGCACCGGGTAAGCGCAAAATCCGAATTACACTGCCCGGTTATCAAGACTTCGAAACCGATATCGATCTGGTGGCCAATCAGAAATCAACAGTAAAGACTGATCTGGTGAAGGGTGGACCGGCAGAAGGAACGCCGCTGCCCCAATAAGATTGGGAAAGAGTTAAGGCTTGATCAGGAGGCGGCGGCAGCGGATAGACCTCGCTGCTTGCGAAGTTCGGCGTGAAAGGAGTCTGCCGCGAGCCCCGCTTGGTTACGAAAAAGATCGAGCAGCGGATCTTCTACATCACCCGATTCGGAAGCATTCGACGAGATACTCTCCGTTTCAAATCCTTCAGGCTCAACCATCAACTCTGGCAACGTATTGGGATTTTCGGTGAGGCAGCCGAGAAATTTTTCCAGCAGTATGCGATGCTCGGCGGTGTTTTGCGTGAATTCCACTCCCATACCAACGTCGGGGTGCATTACTCGGACCACGCCTTCCGATCGCAGCTCCACGTTCGCGGCTCTCATCGAAAGCGTGACCCGGGCAGAAACCGGGAACGGCGAAGGCATGGCCAGATAGCAGCCGCGCAAACTCAAATCGGTAAGCTGACAGGGCGCTGGAGGGTCGTCCTTCTCTCCCTCTGGCGAATTGCGACCCAGCCACTCGCGCAGTTGGTGTGCCACATCCGGCGAAGGATTCACAAACCGCAAGCCTACCTGCGTGCCGCTACCCTCCCAGGCAAACTCAGCCGCGACATCGATCTTGGTGGATCCGGGAAGCGTGAATGACAAATCCCACCGTCCGTGCGGCTTGCTGCGACGGGGGATCGAAACCGCCAACCCACCTTCGCCAACATCCGTGGTGTTCGCTTTAATGCGTGCGCCAGACTGGGCGCTGACCATCTCCAGCGGGAAATTCACGGAGACTCGCGAGTTGCGCCTTCGTTCCCGTTTCATCAGAGCCCTAGCGGCGCGAAAACTCGATTTGGCGCGCTCCGCGGAAACCGGCTTATAAAGGATGAAGTGGGCGCCGATCTCGAATGCCGAACGCAATCCGCTGCCGGGGTCAAGAATCGCCACCGCGATGGCCCGTTTGTTGCACGGAGCGGTTCGAGCGGCGCGCAGAACATCGGCAGCTCCGGGGCCAGCACAATCGACGATGATTGCCTCGAACCTGTCGCGGGTCAGATGACGCAAGGCAACTTCCGCGCTCGTGCAATGTTCGACCCCAATGTCAAGATCGCCCAGCGTACGCCGCAGCACGCGTCCAATTTTCTCATCTGAACAAAGCAACAGTGCCTTCAAATTCATCGCGATCTCTATCCTTCAGGTGGAGCGCCACTATGCCGTAGTCCCGCTAGGAGAATGCATCCTCAAGTGTAGGCGGTCTCTGAGGTGACATCAACGGACCTGTAAGGCTGGATGTTACGCCCGTAACTTCCCCAGGTTCCGGTCGAGCCGTTGACTTCCGTTTATCGCAAGCGTCACTGGCGAGCTGATAACAGTCTTACAGGCATGTAGTTACGACTGACACTTAAAGCGACGATGCGACACGACAGGATTGACTTTCCGGCGCTATTGACTTAGGATGGGGCTTCTCCAAATAGCTTTTTGGGAACGCTATCCGGGCATTTCTGTGGATGGCTTTATTTCTGTGAATCCCCTTCGGCGTCAGGAGAATCATCCAGATAGAGAAATACTATTAGCTTAGTGAATTCCCCCTATTTGTACGAAAGGCTTTTTCATGGCAAAGCGTCGCGGAAATCCGAACTGGGGAAAGCCCGAGCCGATTGGCCCGATCGTCCCCACCATTACGGAGTTCGAGCAAGTGGTGCGGGAGTACAAGCTCACACCAGACCAATACCTGCGTTCGACTCGTTTGCGCGAGTGGGCCCGGCGCAACAAGAACTCCAAGTACATCCCTGAGCCTCTTCTGGAAGCCTGGGGCTTTGAGATTGAGTCCACGCTGTAACGGAGTTGCAGCTAGAATGCAAGGGTCGCCTTATGGCGGCCCTTTGCTTTTGCACTGGTTTCTTTTAGGCCAGAAATTTTGATGGCGCATGAGACTGGGATGCTGAACTGGTTGCAAATCCCGTTGCCCGAACTTTTTGCGGTGCTGGCGGCCGTCGCATTCGCGGCCGGATTGAACGTCTATGCAACGGTGGCCGCCTTGGGCCTGCTGGCACGCTTGGGGCACGTGCCGCTGCCTCCGGAATTACTACTCCTCGAAACCTGGCCCGTGATCGCGGTAAGCGTCGTCCTATTCGTAATCGAGTTTTTTGCCGACAAAATTCCTGCGTTTGATCTACTGTGGAGCGCTCTGCACACTTTTATTCGGGTCCCGGTCGCCGGGCTAATAGCTTATGGCGCCACCAGACAACTCACGCCACCGCAACAACTGCTGGCAGCTTTTCTGGGAGCCCTCATCGCTCTCGCGGCTCATGGTGGAAAGACGGCACTGCGTGCGGCGGTCACTCCCTCCCCGGAACCCTTCTCAAATATTTCGTTGAGCTTGAGTGAGGATGTTCTCGCCGTAGGCCTCACCTGGCTAGCCACGCGCCATCCGTACGCTGCCGCATCGATTGCCTTGGCGCTGATTATCATCATTATCCTGCTCGGCCGACTGGTCCTGAATGCCTTGCGGGCGCTCTTCTACGGCGCCGAAAAAGAATTGGCGGGAGGTTCAGCCTAGCCATGCGTTACGCGTTCTCAGGTAAAACCCCGATGAAAGCAGTGCCGGATGCAGCACCAGCGCCCTGACCGAAATTGGACCATTTCGGAACTCTCTGGTAATCCATCTCCCATTCCCCGGCATCGCAAGCCCCGACTTGGGCATCCAACTCACAAAGGCCCCCTATGTCAATCTTCGACGAGAAATATCGCGTAGTCGGTGTCGAAAGTGACCGCCTGATGGTGCGCGGAGTTCAAACCGGGGAAGTGCTCACCATCATCAATCCTGAACCCTTGACTCCTTTATCGCGAGAGGAATATCCGGTGGGCAAATTAATTGCCTTGTCTGACCCCTCCGGCTCACTCCACAACTGACGCTGTTCGGTTTTGAATCTGTAAAGTCGTGACATGAACAAAAAAAGCCACGGTCGAAACCGTGGCTTTATAAAACATTAGCCCGTTAGCTGGCTTTGGGGTACTCATCCTCGCGTCTTTGTCCAAAGCCTACCACTTCCTTGCGCCGCTCTCGCAGTCGATTCTGAAACGTATCCCAGCGAGGACCAATGCCTACCGCGCTGACATCGATTTCAACGGTGTCCGTGCTGGCTGCATATCCGGGCTCGATGAATTCAGTATCTTCGATTTCAGCGGTGTCGCCGGGTGCGGGCGCGACCGCATGCGGAGCGCCAGCAGCGCGAGCCGAAGCTGAATTGCCCGGCATTTGCTGCGTTGTCGGAGTAATGTTGCGGTCGGTTCCCTCGCGATGCATCACCGGGTCGGCATCCCACTTCGAGCGGTATTTGCCTTCGTAATCCGACCATTGCTCGTCGGATTCCAGATCCGTCTCTTTGTAGGGCGGGAAACTCTCCACCTGCGCTTTGGTTAAATTAACCACGAAATCATTGTCGTGTTTCGTGGACGCACGCAGCCGGTCGGCCGGAACGATAAATTTCTTCGTCGAGAGCCACCCGCCGGTATCCACCACCACGTAGCGAATCGTTCCTTCGGAGTGGTCGAAAATCACATCGTCAATCTTGCCCAGCTTTTCGTCGCTCAAGCCGTATAATTTCGCCCCCCGAATGTCTTCGGTGGTATCGGTGAAGCGATAGTTTCGGAGCATTCCGTAATTCGCCATTAAGTTCCTCCCGGAAAATTCTGTAAACTTCTGCTCTGCTTGGATGTCATCCTGCGCTACAGCGTATATGTGAGAAAAACGGCGCTACGTCGATTTGAAACAGAAATCCACAGTCACCACGTTAGCTTTGGGATACGTCCCTCTAAGACAAATCCGGTGAATCATCTATAATCCCGTCAAGGTATTTCCCTAAACCACATGCATCTGTTTTCATACCCTGCTCTGTTCATCGGCGGCGAAACTCTTGATCTGCTTTCCAATACCGGTCCGGTCGCCAAGTTCGTGCTCGTCACCCTGCTGGCCTTCAGTCTCATTTCCTGGGCCATCATCCTTACCAAATGGAGCTTGCTGCGCCGCGCCCGAGTCCAAAGCGGACGCTTCCTGCGCGCCTTTCGCAAAGCCCAGCGCCTGCAGGATATTGCGGCTGTGGCCGACCAGTTTCATCCCAGCCCTCTGGTGGGAGTTTTTGAAGGCGGCTTCCAGGAATATAAGCGGCAACTCTCCACGCCTTCGGCCACTCTCCGCAGTTTGACCGCCGTACAGCGCGGAATGCAGATCGGCGCTTCCGAGGAAATTACCCGCCTTGAGCGAAACGTCCCCTGGCTCGCCATCACCGCGGCGGTTACTCCCTTCATCGGACTGTTCGGGACGGTTTGGGGCATCATTGACGCTTTCCACGGCCTCGGCACCGCCGGAGGGGCAACTCTTCGCGCCGTCGCTCCCGGCATTTCTGAAGCGCTGATCACCACTGCTGCCGGATTGGCCGCTGCGATTCCCGCCGTCATTGCCTATAACTTGATCGGAAATTCGATTCGCGTTTTCGCTGCGCGGGGCGACGATTTCTGCCTTGAAGTGCTCAATGCCATCGAGAGCATTCAGCCCCAAGCCGCCGAAGTGAGGCGCTGATGGCTTTCACTTCCTCGAATGGCCGCACGCAAAGCGCGCTTGCCGATATCAACATTACTCCACTGGTCGATGTCGTCCTCGTGCTTCTCATCATTTTTATGGTGACTGCTCCGGTGCTGCAGTCAGGCATCGAAGTCAGCGTTCCCAAGACGCGCACTGTCAAGGAAATTACCGAGGAGCGAACCGTCATCACGATCAATAAGGATCAGCGAGTATTCCTGGGCAACGACGCCATCAACATTAATCAGATCGCGGCGCGCTTGAAGCAAAAAATTCGCGATCCCCACAACCAGTTTATTTTTATCCGCGCCGATGAAAATGTTCCCTTCGGCGCCTTTGCCACCGTCATGGACGCGGTCAAGCAATCAGGCATCACGAACGTGAGCATCGTCACTCAGCCTTTGGAAGAAAATGGCGCAAAACGCTGAGATCTTTTTCGAACACGATAGTTGGGCACGCGCCCTCGCCTGGTCCGCAGGTTTTCACATCGTTGTCACCGCTGTCATCCTGTTTTACCCTCTTATCTTCAACGGAGGCAGCGGTTCGGATTGGGGCTCCGGCGGAGGAGGATCCGCGATGGGCGTAACCCTGGTCAGCAACATTCCTCTGACCACCGCGCCCAGCCAAAATCAGAATGTGCTGGCCAACGAATCAAAGGGACTGACAAAATCTGAACCTAAGATCGAAGAGAAAGAACCGGACGCGATCGAGATTCAGGGCAAGAATGCAAAAGTAAAGCCGAAGAAAATCGCTACGCCTACTAAGACCAAGACGCAGCCCACCCCGGAACCGGAAACAAATCAGGTAGCGTTCGGTGAAGGCGGTCCGGTCAGCGGCCCTTATGGTTCATTTGCTGCCGGAGGCGCGAAAGGCGGCTTCGGCATCACCGGTGGTGGCGGCGACTTCGGAACCAAGTACGGCTGGTACGTTCAGGTAATTCAGCGGAAGGTTTCGGAAAACTGGTTGAAGTACGAGGTCGATCCCAGCATTACAACGGCCGAGCGCGTCTACATTACCTTTGACGTGGCGCGCGATGGACATCCATTTAATGTGCGCGTCGAGCAGTCCAGCGGCGTACCGTCGCTTGATGTCTCCGCCACTCGCGCGTTGCAGCGTATCGATACATTTGGCCCGCTGCCCCCCGATTACAGCGGCAGCAAGATCTCAGTGGAATATTGGTTCGATTACAGTAAAAAATAAAGTTGCACGAACATGTACCTGATGATTCTTTATGTTCCGGATTCTCGATTATGATCGTTCGTAACTTGCTAATGAGAACATATCGGACTACGATACTGTCGTTCGCGGGGTATTTTTGTCTTCACCCACGCACACGCTCCAAACGGATGGACGATAAACGCAGACCAACTCCGCTTTCTGCTAAGTCCCGCGCTAGCGCTGCGCACGCGTGCTTCCTAATTCTTCTCGCTTCGCTCTTGTCTTCGTTCTCGTTCGCCCAGGATTGGGTTCGCACCGGCTCTGGCCTCGGAGTTGAAAAAGTACGCCTCGCCGTTCCCGACTTCAAACCCGCCAACGCCGACCCACAGAACACCGCTCTGTTGAAAACGTTCAACGATACGTTCTGGAACGACCTCGACAACTCCGGAGTCGTCGAACTGATTTCGAAAAGTTTTTATCCTTTGCAAGTGCCGGGTAATCCGCCCGAGGTCACTTTCGGAGTCTGGAATTCTCCTCCGCCCAATGCGGCTATGCTGGCCTTCGGCAACCTCGGCGTCGCCGCAGGCAAAGTCGTAGTACAGGGCTGGCTATACGACGTAAAAAACACCGCGTCACCGCTGGTCTTAGGGAAGCAGTACACCGATGTCGCGACGGACGACGCAACCCGCCTGATTGCCCACAAATTCGCTGACGAGATTATTTTTCGTCTGGGCGGCGGCATTCCCGGTATCGCCGAAAGCAAAATCTATTTTGTCAGCGATCGCTCCGGCCACAAAGAAATCTGGGTAATGGATTACGACGGCAGCAACCAGCGCCAGCTTACCCATCAAGGTTCGATTTCGCTTTCGCCGAGGATTTCTCCCGACGGTTCCCGCCTCGCCTTCAGTTCGTTAACCAAGTCTGGCTGGGAAATTCTGATGTACTCCACGGAGCTGAACCGTCTTGTGAGCTTCCCGCACTTCGGTGGCACCAACCTTTCGCCCTCATGGTCTCCCGACGGGACACGTCTTGGATTCTCCTCCTCGCGCAACGGCCATTCAGAGATTTACGTTTGCGACTCGGCCGGCGGTAATCTGCACGCCATGACCACGGGCCGCGGTCCCGATGTTTCTCCCGCGTGGAACCGGAAGACCGGAGCCCAGATTGCTTTCGTCAGCGGCAGCACCGGATTGCCTCAGGTTTATACGATGGAGGCCGATGGCACCAACCAGCAACGCATGACGGACCAGGGCTACGCCGTCTCGCCCAACTGGTCGCCGAACGGACAATTTCTCTCTCTTGCCTGGATCCGCAAGTATGGTCCCGGCGAGCCCGGCTCTTCCGACATTTATCTGATGGATATTGCCAGCAAGCAGTGGGTTCAGCTTACCCACGACGGCGGCCGCAACGATTATCCCTGGTGGTCGCCGGATAACCGGCATATCGTGTTTCAGTCGAGCCGCTCGGGCAAAGAAGAGATCTGGGAGATGCTGGCCGACGGCACCAAGCTTCATCAACTGACTTTTACGGGACGTAATTCGCAACCGAACTGGAGTTGGAAATAAATTCACTTCGTCTGGACTCGAATTAATTCTGAGTTCGCAGGAGGATTATCTTGAACAGCAGCAACGGAAAAAAGATCAACATGGAGCAGCACACACTCAAATCTGTATCAACCGCCTTCGCACTGGGCGCTATTCTTTTGCTCGGCGCTTGCCATAAGAAAGCGGCTCCTCCGCCACCCCCGCCGCCTCCACCAGCGCCCGCGCCCACCGCTTCCATCTCTGTGAGCCCGGATACGATTCAACAGGGACAATCCGCGACGCTCAGCTGGCAGACTTCCAATGCCACTGACGTTTCGATCGATGGCATCGGCGCGGTCCAGCCCAGCGGATCGCAGCAGGTCACTCCCAGCGATTCGACAACGTATCACCTCACTGCGAAAGGTCCGGGTGGAACGCAGGATGCGACGACGCGCCTCACCGTCACTCCTCCGACCGCGGCTGCTCCGCCGCCGCCGTCGCCTTCGGAAGAGGATCTCTTCGGCCAGAATGTGAAGGATGTCTATTTCGAGTACGACAAATCTGACATTCGCGCCGATCAACAATCCGCCATTCAAGCCGATATCCTGTTCCTCAATCAGCATCCTGAAATCAACTTCACGATCGAGGGACACTGCGATTCCCGCGGATCGACCGAGTACAACTTGGCCCTTGGCGACCAGCGCGCGTCTTCCGTAAAGAACGCATTGGTTGCTGGCGGAATCAGTGCCAACCGCATCAAGACCATCAGCTATGGCAAAGAAAAGCCATTTTGCATGGAAGAAAACGAAGCCTGCTGGCAGCAGAACCGCCGCGGTCACTTTGTGTATCAGAAATAGCTAATGTC
>JBAVGI010000025.1:0-1824 GCA_049684755.1 Candidatus Sulfotelmatobacter sp. | reverse complement strand
GGTTTTTTCTTCCCCAACGGACCGCGCCGTAGGACCAGGTTTGATAGATGTTCGCGTCTTCGAAACAATCGAGCATCCCGCACCACTCCTCCGGAGTTGCCCGATCCACTTCGACCTGCCAAACCGGCTCCCGCCTGGCGTTCAACGTGGTCTCTCCAACGGCGACGCTTTGGTTGCAAACGGATTGCACTTAAACCTCCGACGCTACGGATGCGCCGTCTGCGATGGGAGCTGGCTGCAATGCTTCCGCTGTCCGGCGAATGTAGCGCGTTCTCGGCGAGTAGGTGGCCGGCACATCGTAGCTCCATAACTCGCGACCATCCGATGCCCCGATTGATTTGAAACCGAGATCGGCATAGTGACCGGCGACCATACTGTTCTTCTTGGAAGGAATATACGTGCCGACGATTTTGCGGATTCCGCGCTCCTGACATTGCTCGATCAGCGCATCGAACATGGCGAATTCCATTTCGCGCTTCAGCACGCGACAGCTCATCAGCCAAAGATCGAGATGCAAACTGTCGTCAACAATTTTTCCGATTATGACTGACACCAGACCGTTATCGCCGAATTTATCGGTCAGCCGCCCGTACAGCGTGATAAAGCCCGGGTCCTGAGCGATGGCTTCCACTTCCCCACCCGTATATCGTCTCGTAGTGAGGTTGAATTGATTCGTCTTATTGATCAGCTGCGTAATTCGCTCGAGATACACGGACCGGAAAGGGGCGATCTCCGCCGTCATTGCAAGCGAGGCCAGAAAGTCGCCATAGCTGGCGAACTTCGATTGGACGGCGCTGCGCTCGGCGTTGGCACTGTAGAAGGCAGCGCGATTGAGATCGTCCGCCACGATTTTGTCGATCTCGAAGTAGCGCTCGTGTTCGAGAACCTCCGCGAAACTGGAAACGTCTGAGCCGACATTGGGCACTGCCACTTCCGGGAGTTGCTCTGCAACCAGCGCTCTCTCGGCCGGGTTGTCGTCTACAAATACGATACTGTCTAGGCCAATGTTGAGCTCGGCGGCAATTTCCCGGATGTTCTCCGGCTTGGTATTCCAGTTTGCTTTGAATACGCTGAAATCCTCCAGCTTCAAGACGCCGTCAGGATGGGAAAATCCCTCTTTCGCATTTTCAGGATCGTTCTTCGAACACACCGCCAGAATCACGCCGCGGCGCCGCAGATTTTTAACGTACCGCTGGAAGTCCAGATAAGCTTCCCCAACGGGATGATCCTTGCCAAGAACCAGATTTTGCAGGCCATCATCGCCAATTACTCCGCCCCAAAGCGTATTGTCCAAATCCAGTATTAGGCATTTCTTGGACTTTCCGTAGATCGATTTGACGATCGCCGCCACACTCTGGCCCAGAGCCACGCTCGCGGTAGGGCTTAGGGCCATATGAAAGTTGTACCAATAGCTTTGCCGGAACCACGCGGCTTGGCCGACCTGTGCGGAAAGGTAAAGGATGTCGCTGATCAGGAAGTGCGCGTGGCCGCGGGCATAACGTGCAAACTCGGCATTCAGCCGCAATACAAAATTCACCCTTCCGAACGATTCGGAAGCTTCCAGATTCCCCAGCGGCCTGAGGGAGGGAAGGTCAAAGTTGTTCTGAATAATGACCGCTCCGAGTTCGGTGTGAATCTTTTCCCACAAGGATTCGAACCGCGCCATTTCGCGACGGACTCGGCCTTCAACGTCCTCTTCTGATTCCAGCAGCTCCGGAAATCCCGAGAGGTTGTGCCAGGTGGTATGAATGAAGACAATATTCGGTTTGAAATTCCACAGCTCGGGATTCTCGAATACCACGTCCTCGAAGTAACGGTTGTATC
>JBAVGI010000024.1:0-1824 GCA_049684755.1 Candidatus Sulfotelmatobacter sp. | reverse complement strand
GGTTTTTTCTTCCCCAACGGACCGCGCCGTAGGACCAGGTTTGATAGATGTTCGCGTCTTCGAAACAATCGAGCATCCCGCACCACTCCTCCGGAGTTGCCCGATCCACTTCGACCTGCCAAACCGGATCCCGCCCGGCGTTTAGCGTAGTCTCTTCAGCAACGGCGCTGGGGTCGCAAACGGATTGCACTTAAACCTCCGACGCCACGGATGCGCCGTCCGAGATGGGAGCCGTCTGCAGCGCTTCCGCAGTCCGGCGAATGTAGCGGGTTCTCGGCGAATACGTGGCTGGGACTTCATAGCTCCAACGTTCGCGACCATCCGATGACCCGATCGATTTGAAACCGAGATCGGCATAGTGACCTGCGACCATACTGTTCTTCTTGGATGGAATATACGTGCCGACAATTTTGCGGATTCCGCGCTCCTGACATTGTTCGATCAGGGCATCAAACATAGCGAATTCCATTTCGCGCTTCAGCACGCGACAGCTCATCAGCCAAAGGTCGAGATGTAAACTGTCATCAACAATTTTCCCGATTATGACTGACACCAGGCCGTTATCGCCGAATTTATCCGTCAGCCGCCCGTACAGCGTGATAAAGCCCCGGTCCTGAGCGATGGCTTCCACTTCCCCGCCCGTATATCGTCTCGTAGTGAGGTTGAATTGATTCGTCTTGTTGATGAGCTGACTAATTCGCTCGAGATACACAGACCGGAAAGGGGCGATCTCCGCCGTCATTGCAAGCGAGGCCAGAAAGTCGCCATAGCTGGCGAACTTCGATTGGACGGCGCTGCGCTCGGCATTCGCACTGTAGAAGGCAGCGCGATTGAGATCGTCCGCAACGATTTTGTCGATCTCGAAGTAGCGCTCGTGTTCGAGAACTTCCGCGAAACTGGAAACGTCCGAGCCGACATTGGGCACCCCCACTTCCGGCAGTTGCTCTTCAACCAGCGCTCTCTCGGCCGGGTTGTCGTCTACAAATACGATGCTGTCGAGGCCAATGTTGAGCTCGGCGGCAATCTCACGAATGTTCTCCGGCTTGGTATTCCAGTTCGCTTTGAATACGCTGAAATCCTCCAGCTTCAGAACGCCATCAGGATGGGAAAATCCCTCTTTCGCATTTTCAGGATCGTTCTTCGAACACACCGCTAGAATCACGCCGCGGCGTCGCAGATTCTTAACGTACCGCTGGAAGTCCAGGTACGCTTCGCCAACGGGATGATCCTTGCCAAGAACCAGATTTTGCAGACCATCATCGCCAATCACTCCCCCCCAAATTGTGTTGTCCAAATCCAGCACCAGGCATTTTTTGGATTTCCCGTAGATCGATTTGACGATGGCAGCCACGCTTTGACCCAGAGCTACGCTGGCTGTCGGGCTCAGAGCCATATGAAAGTTGTACCAATAGCTTTGCCGGAACCACGCGGCTTGGCCGACCTGTGCGGAAAGGTAAAGGATGTCGCTAATCAGGAAATGCGCGTGGCCGCGAGCATAACGTGCAAATTCGGCATTCAGCCGCAACACAAAATTCACCCGTCCGAACGATTCGGAAGCTTCCAGATTTCCCAGCGGCCGGAGGGAAGGAAGGTCAAAGTTATTCTGGATAATGACCGCCCCGAGTTCGGTATGAATCTTTTCCCACAACGATTCAAACCGCGCCATCTCCCGGTGCACGCGGGCTTCGACCTCGGCCTCTGATTCCAGCAGCTCCGGAAATCCCGAGAGGTTGTGCCAGGTGGTATGAATGAAGACAATATTCGGTTTGAAATTCCACAGCTCGGGATTCTCGAATACCACGTCCTCGAAGTAACGGTTGTATC
>JBAVGI010000023.1:0-6000 GCA_049684755.1 Candidatus Sulfotelmatobacter sp. | reverse complement strand
GGCTGTTGAAGGGCGGATCGAGGTAGATGAGGTCGACGGATTCGTCCTTGATGTGCTCGCGGAGGACGGTGAGGTTGTCACCGTAGTAGAGACAGTTCTTTTGCACGGTTTGCACTGCGCCGTGATTTTAGCGCGGATTAGGGCGCGGGCGTAATTCTACAGTTGGGTGCGGGGTTCCTGGGAGCTCGAATCCCTGGAGGGATAGGTTCGTGGAATCCCACCCTTGCGCAAAGTGTGCGCAAGGATGGGCACCCATCCCTCTGCAGGATGACAAGTCTTTAGAACGTAGTGGCAACGGTGAAGCGGAAAGTTTTGCGGGGCTCGCGCAACAGGAAGGTGGGTGCGTAGGTGTTGACGGCAAGGTGGTAGGTATAGTCGCCAGCAGCGGTGTTGGGGAACATGCCGCGGGTGATCGGAATCGGCGGAGTTGCGGGGCTATTCAGGCGCAGCGGGTTATAGGCCCAATAGATGCGGAAGGGAGCATTGACCACCGGCAGGAACATCTGCAGTTCAAGACCGGTGGACATGCGCGGCCGCCAATTCGTCTGCCCCAAGACTTGCAATTGTTGCTTGGGCAGGGGGTTCAGGAAACTGCCAAGAGTACAGCCGGTACCGGTAGCAGTGGCAGTCCCCTGGTCCTGCGCGGGACATCCGAAGAGCTGGCCGATGACCTCGTCATACTGCTGCGGCGCAATCTGCAACTGCGATGGACGCACGATGGGATCGATTCCCGCGTCCATGAATGGAGCGATGGCCACCGGCCCATAGATGGTGATTCGGTATTCGAAATTGGTAACGATACTGAGGTCGCCGCCGGGGAAAGTGATTTGGTCCACGGGGATCGGCACGGTCAAGGGGCCGAGCAGCGGATTCAGAGGGTTCTTGAGGACCGGAGTTCCATCCGGATTGGTAAGGGCGATGGAACCGACGCTGGGCAGGAACGCCACTGGAGAGACCGAGCGAATATCGAAACCGCGGAGATCGTTCTCGCCGCCCATATAGGAGCGCTGGAATGGCGGCGCTACTAAGCCCGCGTAGCCGGTGATGAAAGATCCCTGAACATTGAAGCCAAAAGCGTTTCTCCGGTTCTGCACCGGAATAAACTTCTTGTATTGGACGATGGGCCGGATGGAGCGGACCGTGCCGCCGATTCCAGCCAACTCCGCGCCCAAGGTAAATTGCTGCCCGTGATGAGGTGAAATTGGGCTGTCGATGGTATTGAAAGAGAAGTTGGGAAAGATCTTGCTGGTAATAATTCCTTCCAGCGCATTGGGACCGGAAATTCCGCGGAAGGCGATGAACTCAAACAAATTTCTGGAAGCGTTGCTCAGAGCCAGCAGCGAGGATCGATCAAACGAATAAGTGATGCCCACACGTTTGAAGGAGCGGCGCAGCGGATAGCTTAAAGAAGTGGTGAATCCGGCGCTCGACTGGGTGTAATTTTGCAGGTTCTGCAGGACAGTGTTGGGCAGGTTCAGGGTTTGGCCGCTGAAAATGGAAAGCTGCCGGGCCTGGTCATAGCTCACCTTATTCAGGTAAACGTTGAACCCGAACTGCAGAGGGCGGTCGAATACGTAGGGCTGAGTGAATCCAAAACGCACGCTGCGCGCCAGGTTCCCGATGCTGGCCTGCACCTGAAGCGTCTCACCGAGACCGAGGAAGTTGTTGGTGGAGTAATTGATGCCGACGAAAGCGCCTTCCAGCCCGCTCACACCACCGTTCAGGCCGATACTGTTCTTGCCCTTTTCATGGACCTTGAGAGTTAGGTCGACCAAACCATCTTTCTCGTCCAGTTTGCGGTCAGTAATATTGGGATCCTCGGGCTTCAACTGGTCGAAGTATCCCAGCTGATTCAGGCGCAGCAAACTTAATTCCCAGAGACGCGAGTTGTAGATGTTGCCTTCTTCGAGGGCGATTTCGCGCCGGATGACCTTGTCACGGGTCGTGGTGTTGCCCTGGAACTCGATGCGGCGAACATAGAATTGCTTGCCTTCGTCTACGTCAACATCGAGAAATATCTGTTTCTTGTCGTCGTCGAACCTGGTCTCGGGCACCGACGTGAAATTGATGTAGCCCTGCTCGCCATAGGCTTTGCGCAGATTCTCCAGGCCCTTGCCGATTTTATCTTTACTGAAAATGTCTCCATCTTTTATGGGAAATAGATTTCGCAAAGCCTTTACGTTCGAGACTGCTTTGTTGTTCTTAAAGGTAATCCCGCCCAGGGTGTAGCGTTCGCCTTCCTCGATGGGCATGGTGATGTCGACGGCTTTGCCCGGGCCACCCTGCAAAAGCGGAATGTGCGTTCCCTTGTGTCCGGTGTCGTGAATCTGCGTCTTGGGCTGATCCACGATGACTTTGAAATATCCGCGATTCTGGTACTCGTTGCGGACGCGTTCGGTATCTTCATCGAGCTTGGTGGCGTCGTAGGTTCGAGCGAAAATGTTTTCCAGGAAGATCGAGTGCGGGATGCCGATGGGACGCAGATTCTTCATGGCATAACGCAGCACCCGTGTCTTGACGTTCTTGTTGCCTTCGAACTTAATCTTGCCAACTTTCACCTTCGGACCTTCTTTGACCACGAAGGTGATGCCGACGGCGGCGGGCGGAATCTGGCGAATCTCGGTGCGGATGGTGGAAAACTGGCGGCCGTGTTCGGCGAGCAGGCCTTTGATGGCGACCTCCGCTTTCTTTAATTTTGTGGGATCGTACTGGCTTTCCACCGACAAGCCGACTTTTGCTTCTTTGAATCGGTCGAGCACATCGCTTGTAGAAACCGAACTAAGGCCGACGTAGTTGATCTCGCGAATGGTCGGCTTTTCTTTTACCTGAATAATCAGGCGCCAGCCCTTGGGAGTTTGTTCGCGCGAGAAGCGGATATCTTCGAAGTAACCGGTATTCCATAGGGCATTGAAGTCGCGCTCGAGTGCGGCAGGGTCGTAAATATCGCCTGGATGGGTGAAGATGCGGGCCTTAATCGTTTCGGAGGGAATTCGGCGATTGCCGGTAACATTGATTTCCGAGATGACATCCGATTGAGCCCAGCTTGCCGAGGCGAGGAAAACTCCGAGCAGAACTCCCAGTACCCATCCGCACCATTTCATCCGGCGACAAAGCCGTGCGAATGAAGGAGATGGAGTGGGTGTGGCGCTGGAAAGGCCGCAGCCGTTCTCAGGCACAACAATGTCCGTATGAAAGCGAAAGCGAATCGCTACGACCTCAGCCTTTCGGATGTAGGAAAACGACAATTATACGGTAGAGAACGAGAAAGCGTCCAAGATGCCGCGCTTGCCGGCGGTTTTATGAAACGGAGCTGGTTGGCTCCACTTCAACCAAGACGGAATAAAACGTTGCGGAGTTGCCCAAGTCGGAAAGTTTTTCTGAGGTGAGCACATTAATATTGCGAAGGCCGGGGCTCAACTTCGCCCAATTCAGCCTGGCGGAGACCACTCCGGGCTGAACTGCGCCATCCACTCGGGCTTTCAAGAAAATTTCTCCTCGATGGTTGTACACCTTTACGGTGGATCCGTCGACAATGCGGCGGGCCAGGGCGTCGGCCGAATTTATTTCCAGGAGATCCGTCTCCTCCATTTGCCGGACGGAAGGCTGGTTGGAAAAAGTTGAGTTCAGGAAATTGTCGGCTTTGCGGGCTAAAAGCTCCAGTGCATATTTTCTTTTGCTGGTTCCGTTGCGCGACTCTGCGGGAGGGATGAACTCGGCTACGGGATCGAGGCCGAGAGCTTTCATGGCTTCGCTATAGAGTTCGGCCTTTCCTGAAGGAGTACGGAAGTTGCCTTGCGCAAAAGGAACGAACGGGGACGATGACGCCTGTGCCTCTGGTGAATTTGAGGTTGATCCATTCGCGGCAAAATTCAGCCGCACGTGGCCTTCGCGCTGCAGCCGCTCGCGAGTGATGCCCTGCAACCATGGGTTGCCAGAGGACAAGGCTCCGTCGATCATTTCGTCCGTGCTTTCGCTGAAGCTTTTTTCGGTAAATCCCATGCGCGCGGCGAGCGACCGGAACAACTCGACATTCGATCGACACTCTCCCAGAGGGGCAATCGCCTGGTCTGACATTTGCAGGTAATAGTGGCCGTATGCGGCTTGCAAATCCTTGTGTTCGAAAAATGTGGTTGCGGGCAATACGAGGTCGGCGTAATCCGTAGTGTCGGTGAAGAATTGCTCATGGACTACGGTGAACAGATCTGGGCGCTTAAGTCCGCGTACGACTTCGTTATGGTTCGGACAAACTGCCGCTGGATTCGAGCCATAGACCAACAATGCTTTCAGCGGAGGATCGTTCAACGTATTAAGAGCTTTGCCCAGCTTTACCATGTTCACTACCCGCGGAGTCTTGCTGTTGCGCGGCTTTAGGTCGGGGCGCCTGAGAGCGTTTTTGTTCAGATCAAAGGCGCCGCTGGTCGAGAGATGAATTCCGCCGCCAACTTCTTTCAGAGAACCGGTGATGCAAGGCAACATCGAAATGGCACGAGTGGCCATTCCTCCGTTCTCTGAACGCTGCACACCGTAGTTCACGCGGATCACTGCCGGACGCGTCGTGGCATATTCGCGCGCCAGCTTGCGAATATCATCGGCGGAAATTCCGGTCCACCGAGCGGCACTTTCCGGCGGGTAGGCCTTCACTTTTTCGCGCAACTGCTCGAAGCCCAGCGTGTATTTTGCAACGTAGTCGGCGTCATGGAGACCTTCGCCGATGATGACGTGCATCATAGCAAGGGCGAGAGCGCCATCCGTGCCGGGATTGATGGGAAGATACCAATCCGCGCACGCCGCGGTGCGGGTGCGATAGGGATCGATGACCACGAGCTTAGCGCCTTTGCGCCGCGCTTCCACGATGAAGGGCCAGAGGTGAACATTGTTGCCGTGAATGTTCGACGCCCAGGCGATGATGTAGCGCGAGTGCACGAACTGATCGGGTTCGGTGCCGAGCTTGACGCCCATGACAGACTCGAGTCCGGCTTCGCCGGCAGAGGAGCAAATGGTACGCTCCAGTTCGGAGGCGCCGAGGCGGGTGAAGAATCGGCGGTCCATGGATGCGCCATTGAGTGCGCCGAGAGTGCCGCCGTAGGAATAAGGAAGAATCGCTTCGCTGCCGAACTCGGCGATGATCTGGCGGAAGCGCAAAGCAATTTCGTCGAGAGCTTCGTCCCAGGTAATGCGCTGCCAAACTTCTCCCCCTTTTGTGGAGGCAGTTCCCTTGGCAGCGATCCGGCGCATGGGATAGAGAACGCGATCCGGTGAATAAACCCGATCGAGGTATTTTGCGACTTTGGCACAGAGAAATCCGCGAGTGACCGGATGATTAGGATCGCCCTGAATCCTGGTGGCTCGGCCATTTTCTACCGTGATGAACACGCCGCAGGCATCCGGGCAATCGTGCGGACATGCGGCGTGGACGAGAGTTTTCATGAACAACAATTATAGAGGTCCTGATGTTAATGCGCGGGCCGGATCTGTCAACGCAATCCAAGTCAATAAAGTCGAGCGTCGCTCGACGGACAGCCGGGGGCGGCTGTCTCCACATAAGGGAAACAAATCGGGCGGCTTTTCAGCCGCCCGTGGAGTCGATCGAGTTTGATTATTGTGCCGGCGGTGTGGCCACTACAGCCGCCGCCAACACAGGCGTGCTGTTGAGCGGATTCACGAAGAGCAGGCCGCCTGCGACCAGCGGAGTGGATCCATCGGCCTGCAGCGCACTCAGGCCAGTGGTATTTATAAACAGCGTGCCATTGGCCGTAGCCACATTCAAAGGCGCGCCGCCCAGCGAATAACCGATCAGTGCGTTGTTCTGCAGTTCGAAGGCTCCGGCGTTGCCATTTGTGATGGCCACGCTGCCTTGCGTGAGCGTGCCGTAGACGCCCTGGAAGCGCAGCGAAATCATCTGCGGCGTGAAGACTGAACTGGAATAGCTGCCGCCGATGAAGATGCGTTGGCCGACGATCACCGACTGATCGTTAAACAGAGCATTGGTGAACAGGTTGT
>JBAVGI010000022.1:0-39444 GCA_049684755.1 Candidatus Sulfotelmatobacter sp. | reverse complement strand
GGCATGAAGTATCGCATGATCGGCCCTTTCCGCGGCGGACGCTCGCTGACCGCGGCGGGAATCCCGGGCGATCCAACCACCTATTATTTCGGAGCGACCGGAGGCGGAGTCTGGAAGTCGACGGACGGAGCCATGACGTGGTCGCCCATATTCGACAAAGAGGGAAGTGGCGACATCGGCAGTCTGGCAGTCGCAAATTCGGATCACAACACGATCTATGTGGGCACGGGCGAGGCTTGCATTCGCGGAAATATTGCTCAAGGGGATGGAGTTTATAAATCTCTCGATGGCGGCAAAACCTGGAAAAATATCGGGCTCCACGACACCCGCGCTATCGGCAAGGTGATTATCAATCCCAATAATCCTGACATCGTTTTCGTGGCTGCACTCGGACATCCTTATGGTCCGAATACAGAACGCGGAATTTTCCGCACCACCGATGGTGGGAAGAGTTGGGAGAAAGTTCTTTACAAAGATGAGAACACCGGTGGCATCGATATTGCCTTCGACCCACACAATCCCAATATTTTGTTCGCCGCGCTCTGGCAGGCGCGGCGCACATCTTGGAACTTATCCAGCGGCGGTCCGGGCAGCGGGATTTACCGGTCGAACGATGGTGGTACCACGTGGAAGCGACTGGAAGAACATGGTCTGCCGAAAGGTCCGTACGGACGCGTTGGCATTGCGGTCGCAGCCAACTCTGATCGAGTCTACGCGCTGATTGAGGCGCACAATCCCGATGGCGGACTCTACCGCTCCGACGATGGCGGCGAGACCTGGGACTTCGTCAACCCCAGCCACAGCTTGTGGCAGAGGCCGTGGTATTACATGCACATCTTCGCCGATCCGCGGGATGAAAATGTTGTCTACATCATGGATGTGGAAACGTATAAATCGACCGACGGCGGGCACTTGTTTGATCGAGTCAGAGTTCCGCATGGAGATAACCACGGATTATGGATTGATCCGAAAGATACGCAACGCATGATTGCGGCGAACGACGGCGGAGTTACTGTTACTTTGGACGGCGGCAAGAACTGGACGCTCGAAGACAATCAACCGACGGCGCAGTTCTATCACGTCATCACTGACACGGCCACACCCTACCGGGTCTACGGCGCGCAGCAGGATAGTGGAACCGTTGCCATCGCCAGCCGCAGCGATGACGGCGCCATTGATCGCACGGATTGGTATGACGTCGGCGGCGGCGAGGCCGGATACATTGCGCCTTATCCGCCCGATCCGAATATTGTTTATGCCGCCGACTACCAGGGAAACATCACTCGTTTCGACAAGCGAATCGGCCAGGTGAAATCGATCACCGAGCAGCCGGAGTTATCCGATGCCTGGGGCGCGGCCAATCTGGAGCATCGCTTTCAATGGACTGCGCCGGTGATGATTTCACCGCACGATCCCAACACGCTCTACCACGGCGCCGAGCGTCTATTCAAAACCACGGATGGCGGCGTGCATTGGCAGGCGATCAGTCCGGACCTGACTCGCAACGACAAGACCAAGCAGCACGTTTCTGGTGGCGAAATTACACTGGACGATTCAGGCACCGAGTACTACGACACCATCTTTGCGATTGCCGAATCGCCGATTACGAAGGGGTTGCTCTGGGTTGGCACCGACGATGGTCTGATCCAGATTACGCGCGACGAAGGGAAGAGCTGGTCCAACGTTACGCCCAAAGACTTGCCGGAGTGGGGCCGCGTCAGTCAGGTTGAAGCTTCGCCGCACGATCCCGGCACAGCCTACGTGGCAGTGGATCGCCATCAAAGCGACGATCTTAAACCGTACATTTATAAGACCAGCGACTATGGCCAGAGTTGGACGAAGCTGGTCAATGGAATTCCTGATGGCAGTTTTGTCCGCGCCGTGCGAGAAGATCCAAAAAAGCGTGGACTTCTCTACGCTGGAACCGAGAACGGAGTCTATGTTTCATTCAACGATGGAGCGGAATGGAAGTCGCTCAAGCTGAATCTGCCGACCACGCCGGTGCATGATCTGGTAGTTAAAGACAACGATCTGGTTGTGGCTACGCATGGGCGGGCATTCTGGATTCTGGATGACATCAGCCCGTTGCGGCAATTCAACGACGACCTGATGAAGAAAGATGTTCATCTCTACACTCCCGGCGCGGCGTATCGCATTCAGGCGGGAGAGTCCGGAGAGCATCATCCGTCGAAACGCACGGGGCAGAATCCTCCAGCGGGCGCGGTCATTTATTACTACCTGAAAGATGCGCCTAAGGCAGGGGCGGAGACGAAGCTGGAGATTCTTGATGCGTCCGGGAAAGTGATTCGCCAGTATTCGAGCGTCGAAACCGAACCGCTGGACGAGCCTTTAGGGCCGGACGACAAGAAGCCGGAAAAGGAAATAAAACCTGATGCGGGCCTGAACCGTTTTGTATGGGATCTTCGCTATGAGGAAGCCCACCGCGTTCCCGGTTATTATCTCTGGGAATACAACGGTGGTGCGAAAGGCCCTGTGGCCGCGCCCGGACAATATCAGGTAAGACTCACGGTGGGAACAGATACTCAGGTTGCGCCCCTGGAGGTGAAGCTGGATCCGCGCGTGAAGGTGAGTCAGCCAGATTTGGAGCAACAATTCAACCTGCTGTCGCAGATCCATGAAGAGCTGAACCGTGTTTATGACGCGGTCAACCAGATTCAGGATGTGCGCACACAAGTCGCGGGTTTGAAGCGGCGTTTGCCCGTGAATGCGAGCACGAAGGCGATTTCCGCCTCGGCCGATGAGCTTGAGAAAAAGCTGGTCGCCGTGCGGGATCAGATGGTGAATCTCACCATCAGCGCGAATGAAGATTCGCTGGCCTACCCGCCGCAAATCGACGCGAAACTGGCGTACCTCGCGATGGACGTAAGCAGCGCGGATTCGGCGCCCACCGAGGCGGAACAAATCGAATTCGAGAAACTAAAGCGGCAGAGTGGAGAGTTGCTGAGCCGCTGGGACGACTTGCAGCGTCGCGATCTCGCGGCCTTTCAGAAATTAACCGCTGAGGGCAGTTTGTCGACGGTGGTCGTTCCACCCGCTGGACGGGCTGCGGAAGTGGAGAATACCGAGGCTCACTGATGCGATTTTTGCTCCGTTCTGAGATGACCTTGGTATTACTTCCGTGCCAGTTCGATGGCACTGTTGTGCCTTGTGCAACATAGGCTCCGCTGCTATTTTGCCGATAGTGATGCTGAACCTCCCCTGAGGTGATGGTTGATTGGACATGGGGGTGTCTATGAGGCTCATGCATCTTTGTTACGCGGCGGTCGGTTTCGCGGTGGCTCGCTGGATATTTCGTCGCCAGCCAGTAGTTGATCCCATGACCAGGTTGCGTTCTTCGGGCCTTCTGTAAGGAAGAAAAAGGCTTGGTCCGGTATTGGGCGCGCGCCCCGTTGCGCCTCCATTTCGTCCAGCGCGCGCCCTTTCACTCTTCGGGTTAAGCCTCTCCCGGAAGTGCTAGTACTAAGGTGTGCCTGAGTTATCTCTGTTTTACCCCTTATTCTCACTACAATTCTGGAAGAACCTATGCGGCTTGCGGTGGTTCGCTGCATCGCTGCAGTGTGATCCTATCTTGCGCCGGGCAGAATCCGGGCGGATCGTGATCCGGCTTCTGAGAGTCTTGGTGCGAAGGCTAACAACAATCCGTTTGATGACGGTGCTGCTGCTTCTCGCGGCGCTGTTCGCGCTTGCCTCGCCGCAATGGGCCAGTGCACAGGGCGATGCCAACGACGCTCCACTGGGCGATGTTGCCCGAAGTTTTCGAAAGAAGAGCGCGCCATCCGAGCTGGTGATCGATAACGATAACTTTTCCACTGTTGTGGAGGAAGCCGAGCGCCGGCGAGCAGCCGGGACCACGATGGTGTTCTCGCTCGATCCTGGGGAAAAGAATTTTCACGTCTCCTCACCCGACGTGAGTTGCAGCCTTTCTTTCACTGCCAAGACCAGTGCGCTGCTCGCCGACCCTGTTGCGCTCGACGAGTTGCCGCGAAACGAGCTGGCCAAGCTGGACGGACCGGCAACGATCGATGGGGACTCGCTGCAAGTCACAATGCACAATGGAAGTTCCTGGGAACTGCGCGAGGTGGTGATCGGGCTCACGATTCTGCGCCACCCCGAGTTCGTCGACGCGAGCGTCTCTTATGGCAAAGTGCGAATCGTATCCGCAGCGGCAGGTGTTTCTACGCCATCGCGGCAAGATTCTTCCCAGAAGCAGCCGGACGTAACGGTGTTGCTGCGAGTGAAAGGGTCGGCCGCGCCAGCTGCGACGGCGCTGTTTCGCACGCAATTGAATTTTGCCCTATTTCCCGATCAGGAGTGGCATTGGGCGATCGTGCGCGCTAAGGGAGTTCCGCCACCACCTCCTCTGGCGGAAACGACACAACTGGATCAGGTCCCCGTACCGCCAATGGCTATAGGACCGCCCGATGTAACCGCGCAGACTTCGGTTTCGGGTCCGGTTACAACTCCTTCCAATCCCGAGACCGCGGTCCACTAAACACCGAGCTACGATCTTCGGGAGCGGTTCCGGTTTCTAACTTTCGGCACCGTCAAAAAGCTTAAAACGCCGAGACCACGCAGAACTGCTGCAGAGCACACTGAACCTATCATGTTAAACTGACCACAAATCCCCACATCAAGGACAGGCGATGAAATTTGGAGTCATCATCTTCCCCGGCTCGAACTGTGACCATGACGCCTTCTGGACTATTCAGCAGGTTGCCAAGCAGCCGGTTACGTTTTTATGGCACGAATCGCAGGATCTGCAAAATTGCGATGCCATTGTTGTCCCCGGCGGATTCGCTTTTGGAGACTATCTGCGAACCGGGGCCATCGCGAAGTTTTCGCCCGTGATGGAATCGGTGCGTCGATTTGCCGATGGCGGAGGTCTGGTGCTAGGAATCTGCAACGGCTTCCAAATTTTGTGTGAGTCGGGACTACTGCCCGGTGCTCTCATGCGCAACGCCGGGCTGAAGTACGTTTGCAAACCGGTGCAGGTGCGGGTTGAAAATGCTTCTACTCCGTTTACCAACGCCTGTTCGCAAGGGGAAGTGTTAACCATCCCTATTGGCCATATGGAGGGGAATTATTTCTGTGATCAGGCCACGCTCGATGAACTAATGCGGACCAACCGCATCGTGTTCCGCTACTCGACGGAGGGTGGTGAGATTGTAGAATCGGCCAATCCTAACGGTTCGCTGGAGAATATTGCCGGCATTTGCAACGCGGGTGGTAACGTGGTGGGAATGATGCCCCATCCCGAAAGATCGGCTGAGCCCGAGCTGGGATGTACCGATGGAATGAAGGTATTTAATTCCATGGTGGGAGCAATGGCCAGCCGGTAGACATTTTCTTGACCCCGGGCCGCAGATTTCCTCGGCAACAAAATTTTTGTTTGATAATCCAATTTATTCCTGTTAGTGTCTCCGCGAAGCGCATCCCCTATTCGCCCCGAAACTGAAAACGTTCGAGACAACGTAGGGAGGAGTGTGCCTGATGACGTCGAAGCAGATGCTTGACGCTTTTTCTGAAACTCTCATGCGCGATGAGCGCATTTTGAGTCCTCGTGAGCGGGAATTGCTGATGAGCCTTGTGCACAATGCAAGGAACGAATCCAGCAACAATCCCGAGATTCAATCCGCCGTCACCGCTGCGATTGCCCGCTCCGTGGGTGAGACGGTCGCGCAACGCGCTTTTGCATTGTTGGGAAGCAGTATCGTAGAGCAGATCGTGAGCCGAGGTGCGGCATCTTCTGCCACGGAAGATGGCCTGCCAGTTTTATTTGGTGGCCCGCAACCCCCGAGTGGGCCTCAGCCGCCTTCCGGTGCGCCCAAGGATCGACCAGCCGGACCGCAACCCCCGAGCGGACCGCAACCTCCAAGCGGGCCGCAGCCACCGAGCATCAGTCTGCGGCAACAACGCGAGGAGGCGCGGCAAGCAGCACTAACACAGCCTGATTTCAAGGGCCGCACCGCAGTTCTGGATTCGCTTGACATCGTTCGGGCACAATGCGTTGTACTGGATGAGTTTCTGGCGCCGCAGGAGATGCAGGAGCTTATCCGCTACACGCTGGAGCACGAAACCCAGTTCACAACCAGTGAGGTGATTTCGCCCAGCGGCGACCCGGGAGTCACCGACTACAACCATCGGCGTTCCCGAGTACTCATGGAGCCAGGACCGTGGGAGGATACGATTCTGGGACGAATTCGGTTAGTGCTTCCGAGAGTTTTCCGGCAGCTTGGCATTGAAGAGTTTCCGGCAGCGCGCACCGAGGTGCAGATCACGGCCAGCAACGATGGCGATTTCTTCCGGGCTCATTGTGATGATGCCCAGGAGAGAATCGCTTCCCGCCGCCTGACGTTCGTCTATTTCTTCCACCGCGAACCGACCCAGTTCGAGGGAGGAGAGCTGCGCCTTCACGACTCAACGAGGAGTGACGGGCATCCGAACAGCACCGGCAGCTATCAGACGATCATGCCGCAGCAGAACCAGATTGTATTCTTCCCGTGCTCGACACTGCATGAAATCACGCCAGTGCAGTGCCGGTCGCGAGAATTCGCGGACAGCCGCTTTACGGTGAATGGATGGCTTCACCAATAACAGATGGAGCATGGCTTGAGTGGATGGCAGGCCTGATGGGAGCAGCATCGCGGCAGCGTCACACCGCGATGCTGCCTCCGGAAAAGTTTCATTGCCTGCTGGACGAACTACCCTTGCACTTGATTCCGCAACATGGGTTCGATCGCCGGCTTCAGCGGGTTGATACTTCTCAGCCCCTATTTCTTAATCCGGAGTGCCTCGTACTGCCATCCGGAGTAGCGCCGCCGGAGTTGGAAACCCATCTCGAGTTGCTGGAAGGATTCCATTTGCAGAGCACCATCGCCTGGGTTCGAGACTCGGGCACTGGCTCGCTAAATCCGTTCTGGCTTGGGCCTCAACTCGATACCTTGGTTTCGAATCTGCGGAGCGGTGAGGCGGTTCCGGCATTCTTCACCGCGAAGCAGCGAGTTTTGCTTGCAGCGGCAGGCATACTGGTACCGGCGGACCCCGCGCATCATCGGCGTGCGGAATGGTCCGCGATCATCAGCGAACGAAGTCAAACGTTCCGAGAAAAGAATTACGTGCCTCTCGGCGATTTGATTCACCCGTTCAATCTCGCCGCTTTGCGCCGCTACTACCGGTATGCAATCCGGCGGGGAGCGATTTGGCTGGGCGACGAGCAGAGCGCTCTGCGTTATGTTGCCCATAACGAACCGGTCGCGCGCTATTTCCACCACCAGATTGCGAAGGCGGTCGCTGAAATCGTGGGCGAGCCGATCAAGCCTTCGTACGTTTATTTGGCTTCTTACATGAGCGGTGCAGAGCTGAAGAAGCACACTGATCGGGAGCAATGTGAATTCAGTGTCACTTTATGCCTGGATTTTTCCCCGGAACCTGCGCTTGCAACCCCCTGGCCAATTCACTTAGATACTTCCGCCGGAACTGTCACGGCTTACCAGGCTCTGGGCGATGGGCTGGTTTACCGGGGGACAAGGGTTCCGCATTACCGGGATGTGCTGCCCCGAGGATATACTTCGACATCGCTTTTCTTCCACTATGTGCCAGCGGAGTTTTCAGGACCTCTGAATTAGGCCGCGCTGGGCTAGCGCAATCCGGAGATTACATACAACACCGAGAAGACTTGATAGTAGCTGTATGCAAAGCGTGAACCATCGTGGCTTACGACCACCGGTGCAATCATAACCAGTCCAGCGTTTGTCTCTGGGTGCAGTTCTTGTACGAGGGTCTTCTCGCCCGTGGCTAGATTGATCTTAAAGACCTTGGTTGGAATCTGGCCGGGGAGATATCCATAGAGCGCAGAATCATCCTGCGACCATTGAACTGGGATTAATCCAGGTTCGAAGCCGGGAATAGGGCGCGGGGGACCACCGGCGATCGGATATACGGCAGCTACGGGACCGTTGTTGGCAATAATGTATCGGCTGTCGGGAGATACCAAACCGCCGGTAACCCCCTCAGGTGTGACCGGCGTGAGCTTACCACTCTCCAGGTCCACGAAATAGCAGCGTACGGCATGACCGCGTTCGTTGCCGTTGATGGTAATTCTTTTTCCATCCGCCAGAAAATGCGAAGAACCGTTGTAAATGCGCTCCAGGCCAGTGACTGGGATGGTACGCGACTGGCCGGGACCGATCGGGTAAAGAGTGACGCGTCCCGGACTGCCCGTGATAATCGATATCGCCCATTTTCCATCGGGCGAAAGACCGCCCGCACTGCCCTCTCCCAGTTTTATCGGCGGTGCGCCGTCCATTTTGCGAATGGCCACCTCGTAGTTGGGGCCGGCGGCCTCACTCGCGTCCTCAAATAGAAAGGACTGACCGTCGCGCGAGATATCTTTGGCAACATCCCAGTCGTGCCAGGAAATATCCACCGCTTTGCCTGCTCGCGTGGAAGTGGCCATGGCTAGGCGCTCGACATCCAGACTCACTAGAACCCGGCCGTCGGGTGCCGTGTCCTGCAAGGTCAGCCCGGCCGGAATGTTTAGAATCGTTCGAACCTTTCCTGTGTCGTTCACTGCCATCAAGCTGCGCGTGTAACCGCTGATCGCCGCGGTAAACCAGATCTCTTGCCCGTCAGAGCTCCAGGCGAGGCCGTCTGCGGAGTCGTACACCGGCGACAAAGTACGAACCCTTCCAGCACGATCCACCAGCCAAACTGAACCACGATCATCCCAGAGGGACAGATGATTAATGAACGCAATCCTATCGTCTTGCGGCGAGATCCGGATGTGACTGATCCATCCGTTACCTTGGTACAAAACGTGGCCAATCGGATATTCGATCTGGTCGCGGCCGTCAACGTGATGGACGACTGCGATCTCGCCGTTCCCATCCCAGTCCGCCCACGCCACGTCCTCAAGCAGTTCTCTCGGCGACCCTCCCGCCAGCGGCGCACGGGCCAGCGTACCTTTTTCAATCTTCAGGTGCTGCATGTGCGCACCGTGAATCGTCAATGCCAGTTCGCCTCGTTTGGATATCGACAGCAAACTTGCATCCGTAATGTTCAGCGGTTGAGTCAGCTGGGAATCGCCGACGGTGGAGAAAAGCTGCAACGGCCTTTCGTTCCACGCGGCCCCGTAGACGATGGAGTGAAAGTCAGGCGTAAAGCGCGCCGAATAGACGGTGCCTTCCTCAAATGTCAGACGCTGGTAGGTAGGATTGGGCAGAGGTTTTCGACTAAGTTGAATTGCGACCAAGGCCAACATCGCGGCTAAAAACATCCCAACCAGCGCCCAAGGCAGGATGCTCGCTTGAAATCTTGTAGACCTCCGGCGTGCGGCTCGAAGGCCGGATGCATCCGACAGAGTTTCCAGGGCGAATCCCAGGTCGCTTGCCGATTGAAAACGATTTTCAGGTTCCTTCTCCAAGCAATGGCGCACGATTTGCCGGAATTGTAAGGGAATCCCGGCCTGCTCCAGATCGCTGTCGGGAGGATCCTCTCGCAAGACCGCCGTGATCGTATCGACTTCGGTCTCGCCGCGAAAAGCCCGCCGTCTGGCAAGCATTTCGTAGAGGATTGCGCCTACGCTGAAGATGTCACAGCGATGGTCCACGGGCTTGCCCCGAAGTTGCTCTGGGGCCATGTAAGCCACGGTGCCAAGCACCATACCGCTCTTGGTGATGGTGGTTAATTCTTCTACGGTGCGGCCTGATTCGTCCGGCGCGGATTGCAGCTTTGCGACACCGAAGTCGAGAATTTTAATCCGTCCGTCGGTGGTCACAAATAAGTTTTCCGGCTTGAGATCCCTGTGAATAATGCGGCGCTGATGAGCCGCCATGAGCCCTTGCACAATCTGCAGGGAGTATTCAACTGCCAGCGGAGCGGGCAAAGCTCCCTCCGAAAGCCGTTTGCGAAGAGTCTTGCCTTCGAGCAGTTCACAGACGATGTAAGGAGTTCCCTCGTCAACACCAATGTCGTAAACTGCGACGATGTTCGGATGATTGAGAGCGGCAGCGGCGCGGGCCTCCAATTCAAAACGGCGGAGGTGATCCGGATTTGCGCTGGACGCCGGACGAATGAGTTTGAGGGCGACTTCGCGATCCAGGCGTTCGTCCCGCGCACGGAAAACCTCGCCCATGGCGCCGGCGCCGATTTTGTCGATAACTCTGTAGTGACCTATGACACGACCATTCATGCGCAAGCACGCCCGCAGGCATGTTAGGGTGCGCATCTCGTTCCGTCAATAACCGAAATACGGACCATCAATCGCCGCTTGCGGGATGACCTTGCCCTGGGTCCGGTCTGCTGTTTATTATCGAAGCAGCGCGGATTGGAGAAACGATGTCGTGCTATAATCTCGTTTCGCCTGCGGATTTAACGAGGCAGCCAGTGATTCTCTCTTCGGGCGAATCCCGCGCCAATCAAGATCTTTCATACGAGGTCTAGCCATGTCCGGCCATTCAAAATGGGCCACAATTAAGCACAAGAAGGGCGCGCTCGACGCCAAGCGCGGCAAGATTTTTACCCGTCTTATTAAGGAAATCAGCATTGCCGCGAAGAACGGTGGTGGCGATCCTGATTCCAACCCCCGCCTTCGTGGCGCCATCGTCGCCGCTAAGGCGGAGAACATGCCTGCCGATAACATCAAGCGGGCCATACAGCGCGGCACCGGTGAGCTTCCAGGCGCCACTTACGAAGAATTTTCGCTGGAGGGTTACGGCCCGGGTGGGGTTGCAGTCCTGCTTGACATCAATACGGATAACCGCAACCGCACGGTGAGCGAAATTCGCCACTGCTTCGGCAAAAATGGCGGCAACATGGCCGAAGCTGGCGCTGTCTCATGGATGTTCCACAAGAAGGGCGATATCGTCATTCCAAAGAGCGCGGCAAAAGAGGACGACTTGATGAACATCGTTCTCGAAGCCGGTGGCGAGGATCTGAATGATGATGGCGAGAACTGGGAAATATTAACTGAGCCCTCGGCGTTCGAGGCGGTGCTGGAAGCCGTGAAGAAGGCCGGAATTGAGCCGGCGTCGTCCGGCGTCGCCATGATTCCGCAAAACTACATCAAGCTGGAAGGGCAAGCCGCCAACACCATGATCCGCTTGATGGAAGCTCTGGAGGATCAGGACGATGTGCAAAACGTCCACTCCAATTTCGATATCGATCAGAAGTTGCTGGAAGAAGTGGCGGGTTAGTCGCTCGCTACAATTCATTGCAGCCGTCCTTGCGGACGGCTTTTTTATTTGCCGACCATTTGCCGCCCATCGCAAATAAAAAAGTTTTCAACACAACCGTGGATAAGACTGTGGAAAAACATGGAAGTATCTTTGTAAGTGATTCAGCGAAAGATGGTTCAGCTCTTTGCACCGATGCGAGTGCTGGCACTTTCGTGTTACAACCTCTCGTTCGCGGGAATAGCCGCTCGATGATTTACGTCGCCGATAAACTTTGAAACTCAGACTCGACAAACTTCTGGTTGAGCGTGGACTCGCCCCTTCACGAGAAAGGGCGCAGGGATTAATTATTGCGGGTAAAGTTTTGGTCAACGATCAAAAGATCGATAAAGCCGGCGCGCAAGTTGTTGCCGAGTCGGTAATTCGCCTCCTCGGGGAAGATCAGAGGTATGTGAGCCGCGGAGGTCTCAAACTGGAGCGAGCTTTGGAACATTGGCGTATCGACGTTAAGGGCGCGGTTTGCCTGGATGTCGGCGCGTCGACCGGTGGCTTCACAGACTGTCTGCTGCAATATGGTGCGAGTCGCGTGATCGCGGTCGATACTGGATACGGCCAGATGGCCTTCAAGTTGCGCCAGGATCCGCGGGTTCGACTTTTGGAGAAGACGAATGCGCGTTATCTGACGAGCGAAGTCGTCGGCGAGATTGCCAATTTGATTGTGGTCGACGTAGCATTTATTTCTGCGACACTGGTTCTTCCTGCGGTGGTGAATGCTGTGTTCCCGCAATCTCAAGAAGATCGCCGCGGGCGGCAGGCGATAGTGCTCGTCAAGCCTCAATTTGAGGCGGGAAGGGAATTCGTAGGCAAGGGCGGCATTGTGCGCGACGAGGCGGCGCAACTGGCGTCCGTGGAAAAAGTAAAAAAGTGCTTGCTGGATCTCGCATACTCTGAAGTTGACGTGATCGATTCCCCCATCCTTGGGGCAGAGGGCAACCGCGAATTCCTTCTACGTGCGGTTTTCTAGGTGTTAGCGCTCGCAAGCCAAAGCTGATCGCAGTGAAAGATTTTCCCGCAAATTCTGTACAATCTTTCTTTCTCTATTCAACATGGACATTTCGTCGTCATCTTCCCTCTCGAAAGTCGCGGCTATCATCTCGCGTCCGGCAAGGCCGGAGGTGGCACGCACCGTCCCTGAATTGCTGAAATGGCTTCATGCGCATAGGTACTCGGTCATCGTCGATCCGGAAACGGCAAAATATTCCGACGGCGAAGAAGAAGTTTCACGGCCGGAAATGTCAGCGCGACCTTTAGATCTGGTGGTGGTATTGGGTGGCGACGGCACTTTACTCTCCGCGGCTCGAGCCACTGCGCCTATCGATGTCCCCCTGCTCGGCGTAAACCTGGGTTCGCTCGGCTTCCTCACGGATGTGCCGCTGTCTTCTCTTTTCTCCATGCTCGAGTCGATCGCCCGTGGTGAGGCGGCGGTGGAACAGCGTTCGCTGATGCAGTGTGAGTTGCTGCGCAGCGGCGAGATATTGGGAAGCTACCTCGTGTTCAACGATGCCGTGGTCAACAAGACTGCATTAGCGCGTCTAAATAATTACGATCTGTTCGTGGATAAAGCATTCGTCTCCAGCTATCGGGCCGACGGAATGATCGTCGCTACGCCTACGGGATCAACCGCCTATTCGCTTTCGGCGGGCGGTCCGGTGCTGATGCCAACGGTGAACGCATTCGTGATTACTCCAGTCGCACCGCATTCTCTCACGCATCGGCCGCTGGTCGTGCCGGATTCGGTAGTCATCGAACTTCTGCTGCGCAGTGACGAAGAAGTCGCGTATCTCAGTCTCGACGGCCAGCCTGGTGTCGATCTACGCGACGGAGATCGAGTGCGATGCCGCCGCTCTGAACACCGCGTCAGCCTCTTCCGCACTGATCATGATTTTTTCCACGTGCTGAGGACGAAGTTGAAGTGGGGAGAAAGATAGAGAGAACCGATTGCTGATTTCGAGATTTTTGATTGTTGATTGAAAACCCAATGTTTAACCATCGATCATCAATCTCAAATGCTTCAACTCCGCGCAGTATAGCTGGCAAGCGGTCTCTCGACGCCGGATAACTGTTGCTGACTTGCCGCGAACCAGAATTTCAGCAGGCCGCGGTCGCGAGTTGTAGTTGGAAGCCAGTGCCATTCCGTAGGCTCCGACATCGAGAATCGCAAGTAGATCGCCTTCCTCCACTCGGGGTAACTCCCGGTCGCGCGCAAAGAAATCTCCCGACTCGCAAACCGGACCGACCACATCGACAGCTTCCAATTCGGCAGTGGATGCCTCGGCCTGAATCACCGGCACAATCTCGTGGTAGGCGCCGTAAAGCGCCGGCCGGATTAGATCGTTCATGGCTGCATCCACTACGAGAAAATGTTTGCCGCCATTGTCCTTTCGGTAAATTACGGAGGTGAGCAATGCGCCAGCGGGACCCACAATCGATCGTCCCGGCTCCAGCAACAGGTGAACTTTCAACCCGCGCAAGGGATTGGTCACTGCCCGCGCGTAACGCGCAGCATAGTCGGCAAAATCGGAAGCCGGTTTCTGATAAGCGATGCCGAGGCCGCCGCCGGTATCTACGTAATCGATTCTGTGTCCATCCACGCGCAACTCGCGAACCAAATCAGCCACTCGAGCCACGGCTTCCGCAAAGGGCGCAATATCCGTGATCTGTGACCCGATATGCACGCTGACCCCGGCAACCTTCAGATAACGCGAAACGGATGCTTTAGCGTAAAGCTCGCGCGCATTTCGGATCGGCACTCCAAATTTGTGTTTGCGCAAGCCCGTAGAAATGTATGGATGAGTGTTTGCAGCAACGTCTGGGTTAACTCGTAGAGCAAGTCGCACCAGCGTGCGCAACTGCGCTGCGCATTCTGCCAATGCCCAGAGTTCAGACTCGCTCTCTACGTTAAACAGCAAGATTCCGGCTTTCAAAGCTGCCGTCATCTCTTCTCGCGATTTTCCGACGCCCGAGAACACGACTTTTCTGGCCGCGCGCCGGTCGGCCACCAGCACACGTTCCAGTTCCCCCCCGGAGACCACATCGAATCCGCAACCCTCCCGCGCCAGCAGCCGCAGGATATTTACGTTGGAATTCGCTTTTACGGAGTAGCAAATAGTATGGGGAACGCCGTGGAATGCATTTTGAAAGTCGGCAAGCCGCTGAAGAATCGTTGTCGCGGAGTAAACATAGAGCGGCGTACCGTAGCGCTCGGCTAGTTTTGCGAGCGGAACATTTTCGCAATGCAAATGAAACTTTTCACTGCGATGAGATAGCCCCTTGCGGCCCTTTCGCGAAACAAATCCGGGAGGACGCTCCATGTGAACTGGTTCGCTGGGGCGCGTCATTTTCGTTTTAGAGAGGCTGAACCGGCACTATCCTTCACTTTGATTGCTACCACGGTCTGATCGTCAAAGGATTCGACTCCCGCGGAATGTTCGGCCGCAGCCTTGAACAGAGTGTTGACCACACAGTCGGCTGATTTGCTGGCGCATTCCAGAACCAGTTGTTCGACCCGGCCTCGACCAAAAAGTTCTCCCTTGCGATTCCGCGCGTCCAGAATACCGTCACTGAAGAAAACAAACATATCCCCAGGCTTCATCTTGAAGCGGAACTCGTCGTAATTGGCATCGTCGAAGAGTCCCAGCGGGAGGCCGGTCGCTTCGATCACATGATTCTTTCCGGCATGCACATGGATGGGCCGAGGCAGGCCTGAATTGGCCACCTGCAGGGTTCGGTGTTCATCGTCCCAAACCGCATAAATGAGGGAAACGAATTGCGCTTCGATGCGGCGCTCGGCGAGCGAGAGATTGACTGCCCTCAGCATCTCCGCAGGGCCGGGCTCAATCGGCGCATGGGAGCGCAAAATTCCGCTCACCAGCGCCGCGTAGATGGCGGCAGGCGCGCCTTTGCCGCTCACGTCGCCAATTACAATTCCCAGCCGCGAAAGCGAGTAAGGGATGAAGTCATAAAGATCTCCGCCGATGGCGCGCGCGGGAACGAACTTCGCCGCTAATTCCAGATTCGCCAGCTTGGGCAGCGTTTGCGGAAGCAGCCGCATTTGTAATTCGCGAGCCAGCGCCAAATCCCGCTCCAGTCGACGTTCCTGGCGTGCGATCTCTTCATACAAACGCGCATTTTCGATCGCGATGGCAACCTGTGCGGCGAGGGTCATCATGGTGCGGCGATGATCGTCGGTAAAAAAACCGCGGCGGGTGTGTTCCAGGTCGAGCACGCCGATCACTTTATCTTTGTAGATCAGCGGCACAGCCAATTCAGACCGGGTTTCTGGGTTGCCCTCGATATAACGCGGGTCTTTGGTCACATCTGGCACCAGCACCGCCTGCCCGGTTTGTGCGGCGTAACCGACCAGGCCGCGCCCTAGAGGGACCTCGTGCTTGAGATGAATATTTTCGCGGAAGCGCAACGAAAACCGATGTTGCAGCTTTTCCCCGGAAGAATCCAGCAGCAAAATACTGAACATCTGGTAATCGATGAGCCGCCGCAGAAGTTCCGCAACCCGATTCAGCAGTTCGTCCAGATTCAGAATGGATGACAGCTCGCGCGCAATTTCATTGAGCAAAAGCAGAATGCGTGCCTGCCGGGTGGTGCGTGTGTAAAGCTGTGCGTTTTCGATTCCACCCGCGATTCTGGAAGCCACCAGAGTCAGCAGACGGCTGTGCTCCTCAGTGAAGTAGCCGGGATTCCGCGCTTCCAGATCGATCACGCCAATCACGCGATTCTTGGTAATGAGCGGCACCGCCAACTCGGAGCGTACGTTAGCCACAGCGGCGATGTACTTGGGATCTTGCGTAACGTCATCAACGAGGACCGCCTGTCTCGATTGCGCGGCTTGGCCGGTCACGCCCTCGCCTAGCTTCACCCGAGCGCGCTCGGCGAAGTCAGCCGGATAGCCTACCTGGAAGCGAAAGCGCAATTCCTGCGTCTTTTCGTTTAGCAGAAGGATGGCGAAGATTTCATAGTCGATGACCTTCCGCACCACCTCGGCAACGCGGCTCAAGGTGGTATCCAGATCGAGCGAAGTGGCCAGCACATCGGCCACTTCCAGCAACAGCGGCTCAACCTGCAGAGAATTTGCCGTCGTATTCAGAACAGCCCCCATGGTTTTCTATGATAGCAGCCGTGCTTTCCGTACTCTTTACCTACTACTACCGAGTCCGCAAAATGTTCCAAGGCTCATTCGGTTCTGGGTGCCAGATCCAGGCTCTGGGCACTCGGTCTGGGTACCGACTTTACTCTCGCGGCACAATGCAGATATCCGCCAGATTGCGATACCGTTCTGCATAGTCGAGGCCGTAGCCGACCACGAACTCATCGGGAATTGTGAAGCCAACATAGTCGCCCTGCAGCGGCAGCTTGCGGCGGGAAGGCTTATCAAGCAGCGCCGCGATCTTCAGCGATTTAGGCCCGTGTGCCAGCAACAGCTTCTTTAGAACCGTCAGCGTCAACCCCGTATCCAGAATGTCTTCCACAACAATCACGTTCTTGTCCTTCATGGATTGGTCAACGTCTTTGGTAAGCTTTACCTCACCCGTGGAATCCCATCCGCTCTTGAGTTCCTGACTGGGGGTGGGGCGATTGCCATAACTGGAAACGCCAATAAAATCGAAGGTGGCGTCGAGATCCACCTGCCGCGCCAAGTCGGCCAGAAAGATCGCCGAACCCTTCAGCACACCGACCAGGATGATCGGCTGGCCTGCGAAGTCGCGAGTGATGTCCGTACCCAGCTCCGCAACTCGCTTTGTAATTCGATCACGCGAAATCAGCACCTTAAGTTCTTTCATGGCGTTTCATATTAAACTAAATCCAGTCGCAGCCCATCCATGGGTGGGTTTCCGCTCAAGGTCCACTGGGAGTGGCTGGCGGCCAGGAGCTATTTCCATGAATCTGAAAGGCATTCACCTTACGTGGCTGGGCCACGCAACATTTCGCATCGAAACGCCCGGCGGACAGACCATCATCATCGATCCTTGGATCATGAATAATCCCGTATGCCCGCCGTCCGAGAAGAAAGTGAAGAAGGTCGATACTCTTCTGATCACCCACGGTCACGGCGACCACATTGGCGATGCTGTTGAAATAATCAAGGAACATAATCCGCAGGTAGTCGGTATTCCTGAACTCTGCGGTTGGCTGGAAAAAAAGGGCGCGAAGAAAATCGCCATGATGAACAAGGGCGGCACGCAGACAATTGGCGACGTCAAAGTCACTATGGTGCACGCGGATCACTCCTGCGGGATTCAGGATGGCGACGAGATGGTTTATGGGGGCGAAGCTTGCGGGTACGTGGTGGAGTTTGAAAACGGAGTGAAACTCTACCATGCCGGCGATACCAACGTTTTCGGAGATATGGCAATCATCCGTGAGCTTTACAATCCTGAAATCGTCATGTTGCCGATCGGCGATCATTTCACCATGGGCCCGCGCGAAGCCGCGTATGCGTGCAATCTGCTCAAGCCGAAAACCGTAATTCCCATGCACTTTGGCACCTTTCCGGTGCTGACGGGAAGTCCTGCAGATTTGAAGAAGCTGGTGAAAGGCGTCGAAATCTTGACCTTGACGCCGGGTGTGACCTTGCGGGATTTAGATCGCGCAACTGCTTAACGTGAATTCGAAATCCTGAAGGAGGCGAGTGCCCGCAAAAAAACAAAAAAAAGCAAACAAGCCGAACTGGCGGCACTACAACTTCACCACCGCCGGCCCGGTCGACGACTATTTATATTCCATGCTGCCGAAGCGCGGCGACGTGCTGGTGGAGATGGAAGACTATGCCAGCAAGCACAATATCCCCATTGTGGGGCCGGCCGTGGCGCGTGTGCTGCAACAACTGGCCCTGATGATCAATGCGAAAACGGTTTTCGAGCTGGGCTCGGCTATTGGCTATTCGACCGTTTGGTGGGCGCAGGCCGTGGGCGAGAAAGGGCGCGTTGTCTACACGGACGGCGATCCCAAGAATGCGGAGCGCGCGCGCGGCTACTTCGACCGCGCCGGCGTTTCCAATCGAATCACGCTTCACATCGGCGATGCGCTGGAATTTCTCTCCGAGCATAAGCAGCAGTTCGATATCATTTTCAACGATGTCGATAAGGAGGATTATCCGCGCGTGCTGCGTCTGGTACTGCCGCGTTTGCGCAGGGGTGGACTATTTATTACGGATAATGTTTTGTGGAGCGGGCGCGTGGCGGAGAAAAATCCGAAGTCCGCGGAGACCAAGGCAATCCTTGAGTTCAACCGTCAGCTGTACAACTCGGCCGATTTCTACACAACGATCTTACCGATTCGCGATGGGCTGGCTGTCGCTTTGAAAAAGTAATGCGAAGAAATCAAATTGATTTCACGGGAATCGCCAGTAGATCCTCGACCAGCCCCACTTCCTTCTGCAGAAACGGCTCTGCATAGGTGACGCCGCCGAGAGCTCCGTAATAGCGGGCCATCGATTCCACTCGAGCGTGAATCTCATCGTGGGCGGGGAAGATATCTTTGCCCGCGTCTTGATCGCTGTACTGTGATTTGTAAGCGAAGATGGACGCGACCTTCTGCTTAAACTGCTCGCTGATATCCACTACAAACGTAGGGCGCACATCATAGTACAGCGTCGCATAAATAATTTTGAATGGACGATGTGGCGGGAGCTTCGTAGCGCTGGCGTCTTGCCGGTCAACTGCTGACTGCCGATTACTTAGTGCTGCTTGCGGATCAAGCTTCGACAATCCAGCGAGAAAACACGCCTCGTATCCCAGCACGGAACAGGTGTAATGATCGGGATGACGTCCCTTCCAGTACGGCAGAATCACAACCCGTGGCCGAGTTTCGCGAATCACGCCGGCTACTTTAAGGCGATTCTCCCAGGTGTTTTCCACGCGGCCGTCGGGGATGTCGAGCGCACGGCGCCAGGCTACATTGAGAATTCTGGCTGCATCTGTGGCTTCGCGCGCGCGATCTTCAGCGCTGCCGCGCGTGCCCATCTCACCTTGTGTGAGGTCCAGAATCCCTGTCCGCTGGCCACGTTGCGCCATCTTCAGCAATGTTCCGCCGCAGGTCTGCTCCACATCGTCGCGATGAGCGGCGATGGCTAGAATGTCGAGACTGCCGGGAGTCGAGATCATGACGGGAGTTTGCCTTGTTTAGACTAGCTTTTATTTCTACTTCTTCCGCCGCACCAGATATTGCGCCAACTCCTTCAAATTGTCGGCTCGTTTTCCGAAGCCGTCCAATTCCGAAAATGCAGAAGCCACCAACGCATCCGCCTTGCGCACGGACTCCTCAATTCCGAAAAGTGCGGGATACGTTGCTTTTTGAGCGGCTGTATCCTTGCCGGCGGTTTTCCCCAACTGTTCGGAACTCTGCGTCACATCCAGTACATCATCCACAATCTGAAAAGCCAGGCCAATGGACTGACCGAAAGAGCGTAGCTTCCTGACTTCGCTATCTTTTGCTCCAGCGTAGATACCACCGCTCACCAGGCTCGCGGCGATGAGCGCGGCGGTTTTTGCGCGGTGTATATATTCGAGCATCTCCGCCGTGGGTTGCATGTGTTCCGCTTCGAGATCGACCACCTGACCGCCAATCATGCCGTTAATTGTTCCGGTGCCGCGAGCGATCTCTTCGATGATTCGAACTCGCGCCTCTGCCGGACATTCCAGCCGAGACAGAACTTCATAGGCTTGAGTTTGCAAAGCGTCTCCCGCGAGAATTGCGACCGCGTCACCGAAGACTTTGTGGCAAGTGGGACGTCCGCGGCGCAGATCGTCGTTGTCGAGGGCGGGCAGATCGTCGTGGATGAGCGAATATGTATGAAGCATTTCGATGGCCGCGCCCAATTCGTCAATTTTCTCAGGCAGCGATCCCGCGATCATGCGGCCTGCCTCCATGCACAACACCGGCCGCAGGCGCTTGCCGCCGGCAAATACGCTGTGCCGCATCGCTTTGTGAATGGAGACGGGGTCCTGGGTTTCCAGAGGAATCAGGCGGTCCAACGCCGCGTCGGTTCGTGCTCGACCTTGCTCAAGGGTTTCTTGCAGCATTGCGCAGTGAGTATAACAAGAGGCGCGTTCTCAAGCACCGGCCGTAAGCAATTCCCACGGACCCAACCATAGCGTGCACTGTGGATTAGTTGCGGCTCGAAGCTTCTGGCGTGCGTAGCTATCGAGCGGAAGGGTTGAGAGCGCAGGATGGCTGCCGTATCGTTCCGCGGAACGATTACACTGGGATTGCCGCGTTCATTTCATTTCTATTTCGAGTGGTGAGACTTATGAGCGATGATGTGAAGAAAGACGCGTATTCGCGACGTGGATTTCTGGGCGTAGGAACGGCCGCGCTGGCCGCCGCCGGAATGATCCCAGTCAACGCCGCAGGCCAGGTTCAGCAACCCTATCCAGGCAAGGAAGAGCGAGAAGGAAAGCCGTATCCGACGAAGGATGACCCAAGCGCCAGCGACCCTGGTCCAACCAATCCTTTGCTGGATGCCCAGAACCCAGATTCTTTTCTGCCTCCACCCACCGACGCAGGCGCCGTGCAAACCTTCAAATATCCGTTCTCCATCGCTCACAAGCGGATGCAGGAAGGAGGATGGTCACGCGAGGTTACAGTCAGAGAACTCGCGGTTTCCAAATCGATCGCCGGCGTGGATATGAGACTGACCGCCGGGGGCATCCGAGAGCTGCACTGGCACACGGCAGCCGAGTGGGCGCTCATGCTCTACGGAAACGCCCGCATCACCGGGCTTGATGCCGAAGGTAAGAGCTTTGTCATCGACATCACGGAAGGCGATCTGTGGTATTTTCCTCCGGGAATTCCGCATTCCATTCAAGGCCTGGATCCCGATGGTTGTGAGTTTTTGCTCGTATTCGATGACGGCAACTTCTCCGAGTACGAAACCGTACTGCTCACCGACTGGATGGCCCATACGCCGCATGGGGTGCTGTCGAAGAACTTTGGTGTGAACGAACAATCTTTGACGAAATTGCCGAGGAGGGAGAAATTTATTTTTCAGGCCCCTGTTCCCGGGCCACTCAATGGCGATCTGAAAGCGACGGAAGGCTTGCTCGGCTTATCGAAAGTTGATTTCGCGTTTCGCAAGACGCAGCAGTCTGTCTCGAGAACCACGAAAGGCGGAGAGGTGCGGATCGTCGACTCGAGCACATTCAAAGTATCCGCCACAATCGCTGCGGCCATCGTTACCGTGCATCCGGGAGGAATACGCGAACTGCATTGGCATCCTAATGCCGACGAATGGCAGTACTACATCAGCGGTTCGGGAAGGATGACGGTTTTCGCTACCGGAGGCCGCGCGCGCACCATGGACTTTCAAGCTGGAGATGTTGGCTATGTCCTGAAGACGCTTCCACACTACGTGGAAAACACCGGCAATACGGACCTCAAGTTTTTAGAGATGTTCAAGAGCAGCTACTATCAGGACCTTGCGCTGTCGGAATGGCTCACTCACACGCCGCCCGAACTTGTGATGCAGCACCTAGGCATCGACCAAGCAACGCTTGATGCGATGCCGAAAGAGGAAGTGGTAGTAATGCCGAGATAGTGGGCTTTCGGCGGTCCACAAACTAAAACAGCGAGGATGCCGAAAAGGCATCCTCGCTGGTCTTCGTAATCCATCAAGCTGACGCGGCTCTTGCTCCTGCCACGCTTCGCAAAACTGAAGTCAAAACATTCTGCGCATCATCAGACTGGCAGACGTCGCTCGCCCCAGCCTCCAGTGCGTCAATCCAGAGTTGCTCATCGGGTATCCGATGCGTGCACACAATAGGTAACGATGGAAAATCGCGACGCAAACTCCGCACATCCGTAAGCCGAGACGTCTCCATATCCAGGACTACCGCTTCCGGATGGTTTCTGTTTATGCGCTCCCGAAGTTCATCGCCGGAGCTTGTTAAGTGGACCGCATTGAAGTGAGAGGAAAGTTTTCCGGCCAGAGACCGCGCTACTCTGGCATCGGTTTCCAGGACTACTACATTAAAGCCCATAGATCCTCCTGACTTACAACCGTCAGTTACAACGGTCTTGGGCTGCGGGGAAGGGTTCGGAACCGCTACTCCACAGACATTTTTATAAAGATTGCAACGGAGCGAGTTGCCTATCTGCGGGCACTCGCCTTTTCCGCTACGGGTTCGAACGGTTCAGCCTGGAGCTTCCCGTTCTTCTTGAGCAGAATCTCTACTTTGCCTTCCGCCTGCTCCAATTCTTTGCGGCATGCGGAGGAAAGATTCATGCCCTCTTCAAAGAGGGTGAGGGAAGTTTCCAAAGGCACATCTCCCTTTTCCAGCTCCTGAACAATTTTTTCCAGTCGCTGAAGACACTCTTCAAATTTAGCCAACGGGGTTTAGCTCCTTCTCTATTGTAATGCTACTAACCGCGCGCAATGTCTAGTTTTTTATTGTAAATAGATAGTGAAAATGCACTTTCGTGTCCCCATAAAGGAAGCCTACGCCGAAGCAGGAGTGTTTGTGCCCAACGCTTCCAGAACATCCACGGCCGAGCTATACCGTCCCTGCGGCGCGCTGATCTGCGCTCCCTGCACGGTGTGCCGAACTGCGATCAGCATCTCGCGGGCAATGGCCACACCTTCGGCTCGAGCACTTTCCGGCGTCTGCGCACGCGCCATGCGCTCCAGAATGGAATCGGGCACCGAGACTCGAAGTTCGTTTTTCATAAATTCAGCATTGCGCACACTCACGAGCGGCCAAATTCCCGCCACTACCGGAATACGACAATGCTCGATCCTGCGCAGAAAATTTTCCAGCAGGCGAATGTCGAAAACCGGCTGCGTCACCGCATACTCGGCGCCGGCGGCCACTTTGAATTCGAAGCGCCGGATCTCTTCGTCGAGATCGGTGAGGCCCGGATTCGCGCCGACTCCAATTACGAATCCTGTGCCAGCGCCGATGGGATTTCCCCCCAGGTCCAATCCTCGATTCAGATTGTGAACGATGTTGACCAAACCGATAGCATCCACGTCAAACACCGCCGTCGCGTCCGGATAATTACCCATCTTCGGAGGATCGCCCGTGATGCAGATCAGGTTCTTGATGCCTACCGCGGCCGCGCCCAGCAGATCGCTTTGAATGCACAACACATTCCGGTCGCGGCAAGTGTAGTGCAGAATGGCGTCGATTCCTGCTTCGCGCTGCACCAGCAAAGAGAGCGCCTGATTGCTCATGCGCGCTGAAGCCCGCGGGCTATCGGGAATGTTGACAGCATCTACGCCAACCGATTTCAGAAAGCGCGAGCCTTCCAACTCCTTCTGGATATCCGTTCCTTTAGGAGGCACCACCTCAACCATGGTGACAAACTCGCCTCTTGCCAATTTAGCGCCCAGCACGGAGCGCTCCTCTAAAGGCTGGGCTGGCGTTGCCCTCGGTGTGTTCGTGCTGGAGACTTGAGTCGACGCCGACTTTCCTCGAGCCTCTCCCGCGCGCAAGGCAGACTTCATCACCCGGATGTGGTCGGGAGTGGTGCCGCAGCATCCTCCAACGATGCGCGCGCCGGCCGCGACGAATTTCCGCGCATAACTGGCCATGTACTCCGGCGAGCAGAGATAAATATTTCTGCCCTCCACCGAGCGCGGAATGCCGGCATTCGGCTGGGCGGCGAGGGGCAGGGAAGTGAGCGCTCGCACGCGCTCGATGGCGTCGAGCATTGCCACTGGACCCACACTGCAATTACAGCCGATAACGTCGGCACCCCAATCCTCAAGCCGCGGAGCAAAGGTCTGCGGATCCGAGCCGTCGAGACAATTACCGTCCTCATCAATTGTCACCTGCACCACCAGCGGCAACTTGGCTCCTACATCCTTGGCGGCAAGCATGGCTTGATGGAGTTCTTCCAGGTAGCCGAAAGTTTCCAGCATGAGCAGATCGACGCCACCTTCGGCCAGCGCTTCGATCTGCTCGCGGAACGCCTGGCGAGCTTCTTCGAACGAAGTTTTTCCCAGCGGCTCGATTCTTGTTCCCAATGGGCCAACCGATCCCGCCACCCAAACATCGAAGCTCTTAGCGGCCTCGCGGGCAAGCCGCGCACCCATCCGATTTACGTCATGCACTTTATCGGCGAGGCTGTGCCTGGCGAGGCGGAAGGAATTGGCTCCGAAAGTGTTGCTCTCGATGATTTCAGCCCCAGCTTGCAGATACTCGTGATGGATGGCGCGAATGAGATCGGGCTGGGAAAGATTCAGTTCGTCGTAACAGCGGTTGATGAAAATTCCCTTGGAGTAAAGCAGCGTGCCCATGGCGCCGTCGCAGAGAACAGGCGACCGCTTGAGCCGTGCCAGAATGTTGTCCGCCATCTTAAGAGAATACAAGATGAGCGCAGGTATTTGCATCTAACGCGGTGCACGAGTGAAGACGTGTTAATTGCGGTGTAACCAGGCTTTTTGGCGGGCTCTGCTATAATCCGGTATTTCGCACTTAAATCTCTAGTTTTCCTGTGGTTAGGAGCTTGAAGTTTGAAGAAATCCGCTCTGCTGCATGCCGTACTTTTGTCGGTGCTGCTCGGTCTTGTCTCCTGCGGGGGGGGATCGAAGTCAAGCACGACTCCCCCGAGCAAATTGTCGGAACGCGTTTTTGCCTCGCAGAGTGCCTCCAGCCCGGCGGCATTTGCCGGTCTCGTCATTATTGATGGCCAATTCGATACGGTGGGCCGAGGCGACGTCAGCACCGGCGGTGCCCCGGGCATGATGGCGATATCCCCCAATCGAGCAACCTTGGTGGCTTTTGATGTGTTGAGCTTTAAGGTCGACGTGGTCAACACTTTAAAAGAATCGGAAACCGGCAGCATCCAGTTGCCCGGCATCACCACCAGCATAGTTGTGCCGCAGCCCGCTGTCGGTTACGCGGCCGTGCCCTCAGCGCCACTCATCGGGTATTCGCCGGGTGCAGTGGTGCAGATGAATCTTACTGCCGGGGGGATTGCAGCGACCATCAGTGTGCCGGGTGCGCAGACCGTGGTCTCAAACTCGACTGGATCTCAGTTGCTTGCCTTTAGCAATGACTCGGATGTCGTGACCGTGGTCACGCCAGCTTCGTTGAACACCAGCACTCCAGCGACAATCTCAGTGCCGGGATTCGATCGTCCGGTGTATGGAATTTTTAACAGCGATGGCAGCCAGGCGTACATTTTAAATTGTGGCGCGGAATGCATGGGAACGCAGGCCAGCGTGCAGATTCTGAACCTCACCACCAGTCCGCCAACAGCCGGAGCGGCAGTTCCGGTAGACGCCGCAACCATGGGCCTTATCAGTGGTTCCACTCTTTATGTAGCCGGTACGCCGCCCACCAATAACGCTTGCACCGGCCAAGCCACGGCCGCCACCACCTGCGGACGCCTCGACCTGGTAGATCTTAATTCGATGACCGTCACCAGCAGATACATCATCACCGACGGCTATCACGACCGTATCGACATGGGCAACGGCGGCCAGCTATTCATCGGGTCTCATACGTGTACCAACGTCGGGGACGTCAACAATGTCACCGGTGAAGTGCGAGGCTGCCTCACCATTCTGAATACTACCAACGGCAATATCATTATTCCGCCGGACAATGGCGATGTAACCGGCCTGCAAAACTTTGCTTCGCGCCAAGTGGAGTATGTTGCTCAAGGCGGCAATCTGCGAGTCTATTACACAGTCACCGATGCTTTATTGAGCAACTACTATTACATCACCACCGGAACCATCGTTCTTCCCGGTTACATCACAGACGTTAAGTCGGTCGACTCTTTCTGATCGGGTTCGGAGCCTCCAGTCCTATCGCTCCGGTTGCAGCACCAAGCGGTGCGCAGCCGTTGCCTTCACGGCCTGTTCACTAAAGGGCAAGGTGAAAGTGAAGCCCTGATACCACGCTTTCCATTGATCCATGTAGTAAGGGCTGAGGAAGTTTCCGCCCTGGCCTGTAACCGTGTTCAATGTGGATTGATCGAGATCGGCAAGGTTCGCAGTAAAGCGCTCGGACGGTCCATGATGGGGCGTCACAGCTTTAACCGTATAGCCACTCCCGGATTGTTCTTTGATTCCCGGCCCGCTCCACCGCAGCAGCCCGGGAATCTTTCCCAGCACCGGGTGTTCGATGTCCAGTGCATTGATACGTCCCCAATGCCACGACGCCAAATCCTTTGGTGCATCCGGATCACTCACCGCAGCTTCGACAGCTGCACTCAACAGCTCATCATAGTCAGGATATTTATCCGGCAGCCAACGCTTGGGCTGATGCAGCATCACATTCTGCAGCCACACGGTTTTCATCTGCCAGTGATAGGTCTTCCAACTCAGCGTTGTTGCCTGTTGCCTGGGATCGTCCGGGGCAGCTCCCAGGCGCGGTTCGAGAAGCAGTCGCGTCAGTTCTTGCTCGGAGCGTACGGCAATCGTCGCCGCCGTCGATGAAGCGACCATGCGCCCATCCCAGTTACGCATAAGGTCCGCCGCTTGCCTGGCGCGCGCCGAAGGCTTGGCAGCATGATCCACGGCATACACAAAACGTTCCGCCGCGAAGAGATCATTCTCCGACTGCACATCGTTTTGCAGCGCCAGCATATCGGAGGGCCCGAATTTTCGGCCAGACTCCAACACGTGATAGATTCGCGCTGTCCGCCAGGGTGCTTCCCACCCGGTGCTGATCGAATAAGGATACCCGTCCGGCGTAATGCGCCCGTTTGCAGTGGCGATAATGCCCGAAGGAGGATTGTAGGTGCTGGGCAATTTGTCGAACGGAATGTAATTCGTCCATTCGTGCGCGTCGTCCGCTCCGCTTACCGGAAGGCTGCCATCGCCGGAGGTGCGAATCGGAATATGGCCCGTGGTCTGGTAGCCGATGTTCCCGTCCACGTCGGCGTAAACAACATTCTGCCCCGGCGCGTCGAGTTGTGAAAAAGCCTTGCGGAAGTCCTGCCAGTTCTGTGCCGTGTCGACGTCGAAAAACGGCATGCGCAGTCCATCGTAGAGCGTCCAACGCAAAGCCACTTGCCGCGATTCGCCGGGAATTATTTCGGAAATTATGGGCCCATGACGGGTCATCTTTACATCGATCGTGACATCAGGCCTCCCTTTGACGTGGATCACTTCCTGGCGATGTTCCGGCTGCTGCCAGCCCTGGGGGGTCTGATACGCACCGTCCGAGTTAAAACTTTCGATGAACGCATCGGCCACGGTGGGCCCGACGTTGGTGAATCCCCAGGCAATGCGCTGATTGTGGCCGACAATGACATACGGCATTCCGGGCAGAGTCACGCCGGCGACATCCAGGCTGCCTGACTTCAGATGAGCTTCATACCAGAGATTTGGCATCTGATGCCCGAGGTGCATATCGTTTGAGAGCAGCGGCTTGCCGGTCACCGTGTGCGCACCTGAAACTACCCAGTCATTCGATCCGTTAACCGCTTCCGGAGCTTGTTGCGCCCAGATTTCCAAAACATTCCTGAGCCTTGTGACCGCGTTATCCGGGCCGGAGTCTTCGTCGTCGTCATCATCTTTGTCTTTGTCGCCGGAGTCTGGATGATTTTTTTGATCGTCAACGTCTTCTCGCATCACGGTTGGCGGACGGTCATGCCATGACTTGTTCACGTACAGGTCCGCGGTCAATTCCGGCCCCAGCTTGGCCAAGATTTTCTCTCGCTCCAGCGTGTCTCCGAAGGTGTAAAAGTTGAGGTCCTTCACCATTTGGTTCGCAATGACGATGGAATCCTCTGCCTGCCACGGCTTTGGCCGGTACTTCAAAATATGGAACTCTGTGGGAAGCGCGTTACTATGCATTGCGATGAAGGCGTTTACACCCCGTGCGTAGGCGTCAAAATAAGAGCGATCACGGGGGCTTGCCATGGCGAGAGATTTTTTCGCAGCAGCGCGCAATCCCAGAATGCGCTGCTCGCGGTCGATCTTCAGCGTATCCTCGCCTAGAATCTCCGAAAGTTCTCCCGAGCCGAAGCGCCGCATCACGTCCATCTGCCAGAGCCGGTCCTGCGCCGTTACGTATCCTTGAGCGAAAAATAAATCTTCTAAGTTCGCGGCTTCGATGGCGGGAACTCCATGGGCATCGCGTGTGACATTCACGGGAGCCGACAAGCCTTGGACCGGGAGTGTTCCATCCAACTCGGGCAGAGCAGACCGAGCGATGAGATACGCATAGCCCACCATTCCTGCGATTAGCACAAGCAGGAGCGAGACGAGCAGTAGAACGATTCGAAAGCCGGTCGAACGCCGCGAGGTTGGAACGCCAGCCGCAGTAAACGTGCTCATAAGCAATTTGATTCTAGGGTGAGAACGGCTTGCGGCACAAATAAGCGATTACCACTCTGCCGGAGCTCACTTCCCGTCCGCCTCTGTGCCCCCTGTGTTTTAGCTTTTGTCTTTAAGGTTTTTCCGACAGACGCAACTCGCCGCTGAAAATGAATTTCATTTTCAAGATCGGCGATGCTATCCTTTCCTTTCATGCTGCAGAAGCGCATCGATGATCAGCCGTCTATTTCCCGCGAGATGGTGCGCGAAGCCCAGGAAATCCTCCACCGGCATCTTAAGCGTGTCGGCCTGAAGCAAACGGCACAGCGCGATACGATCCTGCGATCGTTTTTGGAAACCCGAGACCATCTCTCCACTGATGAACTGCACCGCCTGGTGCAAAAGAAAGATGCTGGCATTGGTTACACCACGGTTTATCGCACGCTCAAGTTGTTGGCGGAGTGTGGACTCGCCAGCGAAGTCGCCTTCCACGATGGCATTGCCCGCTTCGAACACCAGTACAACCGGCGCAGTCATCACCATATGGTTTGCACGGAGTGCGGCAGTTCCGTGGAATTCTTTTCCCGGGAAGTGGATCAACTGGAACAGGAAATCGGACGCAGACACAATTACACCACCACTCGCCACACTTTTCAGATCTATGGCGTATGCGAGGACTGCCGCAAGAATTAGCCTCCCAAACTCAGGGAAGCAAGGTCACTGCCGGCGCCAGCCAGTCAAAGGGATGGAACGGAATATTCCGCACAATTCCAAATAGGATAATTACCGCACACAGCGCACGAATCCCCAGCGCCGGCAAAAAGAGTTGGGGCAAGTGGCGTCCGCGAATTTCGTTGAGTGCGTAAGAGGCTATTCCGTAAACAAGAAAAGGCAGCAGCATCACAGTCAACGGATTCAGCGCCCAGGCAGCGCTCAGATTTCCATGCAACAGCTGATGCAGAGCGCGGAGTGAACCGCATCCCGGACAATACCAGCCTGTCAGGTAATGGACCGGGCACGGGGGAAATAGACCCGACGTGGCCGGATCGAAGAAGTCGAGTATCACGATTGCCGCGGTGGCCGCCGCAACCATTCCAATCCGGAGTCGATGGTCTCGTAGTTTCCACATAAAGCAAACCACGCTGCTAGCGGTTCATGTGACGCATGATTCCCGCAACCATGATGAGGCCGTAAATGAAGCAGAACGCCAGTCCGAGCCCGAACGAAATCCAGCACCACATTTTTGCGTTGTTGGAAGCGGCTTGGGCCCCAGCAATGTCCCCGGCCTGCAACTTGCCATTGACCTGCGCGGCGTAAATGATGGCCGGAATCCCGGCGGGCAAACAACAGAGAACCGTAGCCAAAATCGCGAAGACAAGATAATTCTGAACGTAGACCGCGCTCGCCTGCGGGGCGGGCGCAAGCGGTTGGCCCGGCAGCGGAGCCTGTTGTAAGTTCCTGCCGCACTGTACACAAACCGCGGCGCTGTCCGCGTTATTTGCTCCGCATTGCGAACAGAACATATCGTCCCTCCAGTTGATTCGTGGTCACACTGCTTACTGCAAAGCCGAGCCATTCGCGATGCAATCTTGGGGTATGCCGGTGCGATCAAACTTTACGACGGCTGACTCATCGGAACAAAACGCTCGTGTCCCAGTTTGCTGCCGAACCACAGGATAGGCGACTACGCGATATTCTTTGTTTGCCCCCGGATCGCCGGCCGAGCGGCAGCCGAGCAGTTCAAGAGCATATCCATTGTTTTGCCCGCTAGCCAGTCGGGAATCAATCAACCCCGCATCGGCCAAATCGGAAAGACTGCAGGTATAACCGGACTCAGGATGCGACGAGGAGTACGCAACTTCCGCACGTACCACTCTGCCTACTGAAAATGCCGCTGAAGACTCGTTGGCCGCCATTCTGGCGCGCAACAGGTTGGGAATCGCAATCGCGGCAATGATCAGGATCAGCGGTATCATCGCCAATCCCACGTAGCCGAGGATTAGTCCGGCGATAGCGATTCCTTCGCCTTTAAGCCGGCCGGCACTCTTGCGAATCTCGGAGACCGAGAGGTGCCCAAAAATCACTGCCAAAATCGACAAGGGAAAGGCGAATAGGAATAGACCACAAATGAAACTGACGATGGCTTTGCCGCTGGTCTGTGCTGGGAAAACCGTGCCCTCTGCGGCGGGTCCAAGCTCTGGCGGGGGAGCGGAGTTCGCGGCAACCTCGTTTCCGCATACTCTGCAGAACCTCTCTCCGACTGCCACGCTGTTGCCACAGCCCGAACAGAACACGATCTCTGGTCCTCCTGAAGCGACGGGAAACCAGCAACGGCTTCGCCGAAATTGTCAAAAACACTACTCCTCAGGTTGTCACTGGGTCAACCGACGCGCTCAAATCGGTCACTCGGCGACAGGAGTAATACCAGGAGTAATAGCAGATATACTCTGTTGTGATAATCGGTGACTGTTCTGCCGACGAAGACTGATGCGTTCGTCGTTTTAGGGTTTGGGACTACCGCCCGGCGCAGCCTCACTCGGAGATTTATGTTTCGACCTGCGATGCACATCCGGCCACAATTCCTTGATCACGATCGTGATCGTGTCGTACCCCAACTGCGTTCCCCAGACGCTGATGGTGTTTGGCAAAGTGCGATCGGATGCATTGTGAATAGACATCAACATTCCCGTGCTTGGGTTGTAGCGCGTCGTAATGAAAGTTCGGGGATGATACGTATTTGTCGAAATTGCGGCGGACAGGGCGCTACCCATAATTTCCGAATAGTTGAATTGAGAGTTTCCTGAATCAGTGCGAGTGATGAAAATCCGGCTGACGGCGTATTCAGTCCGGTGAGCAAATCCACCGTTGCTTTCCTGGAAAAACCGCGGATCCTGATGCAGCAGCGAGGGAAAAATCGCGCCTACCATAAGATTCTCGATGGTTCCGTCGGCGAAGGCTGAGGCATAGCGCTTTCCGTATCCCTCCCACCCTTGTCCATATCCGGGTTCGCTGTTTTCCGCCTGGCTCAACCCCGACACAAGTCCGTACCAGACAAACTGCGCTGGATCAAACGAACCTCGAAATACAGCTTTGAATTTCTGCCCCGAAGTTAGCGGAGGAACCTGTCCGGCATTCCGCAACGTCAAGAAGTTGGGCAGGGCAAAAAAGAGCCGGTCATTTGATGTCCCCGCATTTTGGTTTTTTGGATTTTTGTCTGTATTCACTGGAATGGGCGTGCCCAGCGATTTCGGCTCAGTATCCTTTGGGTTCTCGGGCGTTCCCGCTCGAGTGCCCTGAGTTTGTGTGGTGGGGTTCCCCCCGGCGACGGTTAAAGAAACGGATATGAGTAGAAGAATAATCAATAACTGAGCCACTGACCTCATGGACCGAGAATTCTCCTGGAGTTATGTGAAGACGAGTAATGTGCTGACGAAATTAGGTCTCACGGTTGACGGTGAAGCACGTGCGTCGCAATGTCCGGCCAAAACTCTCGGAATACGTTCGTCAGCGCATCTCGTCCAATCGCGTAGGCGTACTTCGTTGCCAGCGCACTGGCTGTCCGGCTTCCGCTGGGGTAATACGCCACTGAGATTCCCTGGGCCATGCCGCGGCCCAGGAGTTCGGAAATATTAAAGCTGTTTTCTCCGTGATAGTTGGGCGTAACGGCGATGCGGGACGCCGCATAGAAACCGCGTTTCAAAATAGTGCCCTTGCCGATCGCGTAATAACGCTCGTCCTGATGGAACACGCTGGGCAGAGCAAAGATAACCAGGTAATTGCCATCGGTCTTGTCCACGAATCCTCGCCAGTAATATCGACCGAAACCCGGAAGGCCCTGGCCAAGCTGTGTATGAGCGACGGTCCACTCAGCCAGCGCGGAGGTGATTCCTACGAAGACAAATGACGAATAGTCAAAACTGTTCTGGGTCGCGATTTTAAAGGCCTGCTTCGGCGTGGGCGGAGGCGGCAGGGCGCCGGCGCTCACCGCGCGAAAGTTGGGCATCACGCCAAGAATTCGTTTCGGCTGCTGTTGTCCCGGCGGAGTCCCTGGGTTCGCCGGTGCTGAAGTCTGCTCCTTCTCCTTCGCATCAGATGGCTTCGGCTTCTGGGCAGGCGTTTCAGTCTGCGGAGACGATGGAGCTGGACTCGATGGCGCTTGCTGCTGTGGGACATCCGGCGGCGGAGCCTGCTGGGCCGAAGCGAAAATCGCAACAGTGCTGGCGACCAATAAAAGGATCAAAAACTTTGTCGTACCTAGAATAGACAATCATTTCTCCTCGAAGAATGCACACTGCAGTAAGCAAGACCGGGTCTTATCATTCTACAGTGAGTATCCGATTTGCTGGCGGGGGCGCGCTGGTTTTACATTCCTTTACAAGTCATCGTCTTTCCCGCTCCGGGCTAGATTCTAAGTTCTGTTTTCTCGGGAGGCATGAGGCGTGGCGTGGTCACGTTACTATAGAGAGGACACCAAAAAATCGTCGAGGAAAACTCATGACCGAACCGACTTACGAAGAACTGAAAGCGCGATTGTCGCAGTTGGAGAAGGAAGTAGAAACCAAGAAACGCAGCGGAGACCTGATTTTCAAGGTAGGCGAAAAAGGCGGGGTCAGCGTTTACGGCCTGGGCCGCTTTCCAGTGACTCTGTATTACGAGCAGTGGAACCGGCTTTTGGGCGCGGCCAATGACATCAAAGCGTTCATGGAAGAAAACAAGGCCCGACTAAAGCTAAAAGAACAGGGCTGACAGTCGTCACCCGAGCGGGTAATGCGTCAGGGTCGCCCCAAAGGTTACGTCTCGCGACGAATTTACATTCGTTCGGAGGGCTCGCACGCTATAATAAAAAGACTGTGCCAAAATACTCCATCGTTGTCCCTCTGCATAACGAGCAGGAGAACGTCACCGATCTCTACGATCGTTTGAAAGCGGTCATGGAGACGGCGGGTGAGACGTTCGAAATTGTGCTGGTGGATGACGGCTCCAGCGATCACACGTTTGCAATGCTGCGCGAGATTGCCGCCGTAGACAGCCGCGTTACCGTGGTGAAACTCCGCCGCAATTTCGGGCAAACGGCTGGGCTCGCCGCTGGTTTCGATCACGCGCGCGGCGAATATATCATCGCCATGGATGGCGATCTGCAGCACGATCCCGCGGACATCCCAATTTTTCTGGAGAAAATTGCCGCCGGCTACGACATCGTCAGCGGCTGGCGGAAGGTGCGCATCGACAATTTCTGGATGCGCCGCATTCCATCGAGGATTGCCAACTGGCTGATGGCTAAATTGAGCGGCGTGGATATTCACGACTTCGGCACAACCTTCAAAGCCTACCGCCGCGAGATTCTGGAGCAAGTGCCGCTGTACGGCGAATTGCACCGTTTTATTCCGGCGCTGGCGTCATGGTATGGCGCATCGATTTGCGAAGTTCCCATCCGCAATGTGAACCGCGAACGCGGCATTTCACATTACGGAATTTCCCGTACCTTCCGCGTTTTCTTCGATCTCATCACCATCCGCTTTTTGCTCCGCTATCTTTCCCGCCCTCTGCACTTCTTTGGAACTCTGGGAGTGCTCAGTATGTTTAGCGGCAGCGCCCTGGTGGCGTGGCTGGGAGCCGAGAAATTTCTCCGCCATGTTCCTGTTATGGGCGAGCATGGTCCGCTCATGATGACGGCGATGGGCCTTCTGCTCGGCGGTTTGAATCTACTTGCGATCGGCTTGCTCGGTGAGATGCAGGTTCGCCACTACCACGAGCCCCGGCACCGGCTGCCATATTCCGTCGATCGAGTTCTGCGCTCGCAAAACGAAGAGCACAGCGTCTCGGAATAATTTCCGATTCGCCCTTCGTCTATTCATAATCTATTCGACATGGGCCGCGACACCGACCGCTGGACCTCAGGCGCCGACTACGACCAGTGGATGGGCCGCTGGAGCAGGCTTCTGGCCCGCGAGTTCCTGAAATGGCTCGATCTTCCCCACGGCCTTCGATGGATTGATGTTTGCTGCGGGAGCGGCGTTGTTGCGGAAACTATTGTCGAACTCTGTCAACCTGCAAGCATCAATGGAATCGACGCTTCCTCTGAGCAAATAGAGTTCGCCCGCCAGCACCGCGCACATCCCAATGTCACCTTTCAAACCGGGAATGCCATGGCCCTGCCGTTTCCCGACTCCAGTTTCGACGTTGCAGTCTGCGGCCTGGGATTGAATTACATTCCGCAACCGAAAGAAGGCCTGGAGGAATTCCGCCGTGTCGTTCGTCGCGAGGGCAACATCGCGGTCTATGTCTGGGATTACTCAGAAGGTACCAGGTTCCTGCGCGAATTCTGGGACGCAGCGGCAGCGATAGACAGCGAAGCAGTCGAGTTTGATCAGGCTCGCCGTTTCCCCATGTGTACGCCCGAAGGGCTGCGAACGCTCTTCGAACGGGCCGGTTTGCAAAACTCTACTGTGCATGCGATCGACGTGGTCACGCGCTTCAAGAACTTCGATGATTACTGGCAACCGCTCCTGACCGGTCAAGGCTCAGCGCCCAACTACCTGGCCACGCTCGATGAGCGCACAAAGACCCTGATACGGGACCGACTGCGGGCAGTTCTGCCGGCAAATGCACGAGGAGAAATTGAGCTGCCCGCACGCGCCTGGGCGATTCGCGCATGCAGGCCGTGAAGTTCAAACCCTGCATTCGCCAGCGTATAATGTGCCACTCGACTTCTTAGGAGTGTCGGTCAACATGGCCCCAACCACGCAACACGAACTGCAACTGGCCCGCCGCATGTCGCGGCTGGGTACTGAAACTGCTTTTGAAGTTCTGAACAAAGCGCGCGCGCTGGAGCGTCAGGGCAAAAGCATCATCCATCTGGAAATCGGTGAGCCTGATTTTGATACTCCGGCAAACGTGATCGAGGCCGGCGTCGACGCGCTTCACAACGGATGGACTCACTACGGCCCATCTGCCGGCCTGCCCGATCTTCGCCAAACTATTGCCGATTACGTGAGCCGGACTCGTGCAGTCAGAGTTACTCCTGAAGAAGTCGTGGTGGTGCCTGGAGGCAAGCCGGTTATTTTCTTCACAATCATGGCTTTGATTGATGAAGGAGATGAAGTTATTTACCCCAATCCGGGATTCCCGATTTATGAATCCATGATTCACTACGTCGGGGGAAAAGCTGTGCCCATCCAACTCCGCGAAGAGCACGATTTCTCGCTCGATGTAAACGAACTCGCTCCGCTGGTTACCGACCGAACCAAACTCATCATCCTGAATTCGCCGCACAATCCCACCGGCGGCGTGATGCAGCGCAAAGATGTCGAGCAAGTCGCGAAGATTATTGGCGACCGGAATATTCTTGTTTTGTCGGACGAAATTTACAGCCGCCTGCTGTTTGAAGGCGAGCACTTCTCCATTATGTCGGTGCCGGGCATGCAGGAGCGCACCATTCTGCTCGACGGCTTTTCAAAAACATATGCGATGACCGGCTGGCGCATGGGCTACGGCGTGATGCGCGCCGACTTGGCGACGCACATTACCCGGCTGATGACGAATTCAAATTCCTGCACCGCCAGCTTTACCCAGATGGCTGGCATCGAGGCCCTCCGCGGAGACCAGAGTTCCGTAGACCAGATGTGCGAGGAATTCAAGCGGCGCCGCGATGTGTTTGTTGCCGGGTTGAATAAGATCAAAAGCTTTTCCTGCCGCATGCCAAAAGGCGCTTTCTATGTTTTCCCGAATATCACAAAGACTGGATGGAAATCGAAGCCGCTGGCCGATGCTCTGCTGGAACAGGCGGGTGTCGCTGCGCTTTCCGGGACAGCGTTTGGTGAGTTTGGGGAAGGCTATTTGCGCTTCAGCGTCGCCAATTCACTGGAGAATCTGCAGCAGGCGCTGGATCGCATAAACCAGTGGACGCAAGAGAATCTCTGAGCCCCCAGAGCAGTTTTGACCAGCTCATGGCAGCGAAAAAGATTCGATTCACGACGCGACGACCTGAAGCCTGTCGTCCGCACGCACCCGGTTACGGGCTACCCCCAGGCAAAAAAGGTTTGCTTGCTTGGACATGGGCCGAGCAGCGCCTGAAGAAATCGCACAACTACTGGATCACCACTGTCAAACCCGATGGCTCTCCGCACACGATGGTGGTGTGGGGATTATGGCAAGGCGGTCAATTCCTGTTCAGCACGGGCAGTAAATCGCGGAAAGCGCGAAACCTGGCGCAGAATGCCGCGTGCATCGTATGCACGGAGCATGCCAACGAGGCCGTAATCGTCGAGGGTACAGCCGAAATCGCCGACGTAGTCGCACGCAGAAAGTTCCTGACCACCTACGAGCGCAAATACAAGTTCGACATGAAGGGAATGGAGCAGCACATTCTTTCCATGAAGGAACCTGTTTTCGCGGTTCACCCCCGCGTCGTATTCGGTCTGTGGGAGAAGGAGTTTGTCGACAAGGCGACACGATGGAAGTTTGACAAGTAAAAATGCGGAGAGCCTGTAAAGGGCTCTCCGTCATCCATCTTGCACTTACCAAAAAAACATCGTTGATTCAACCTCAATTACAGCGAGCGCAAGAAATTCAGAAGATCCTGCACCTGCGACGCCTTCAGAGCGTTGTATTTGTGGATCACCAGATTAGCTTCGGATCCACTGCTGTTGTGGGATTCGATGGCCTGAATCAGATCCGTGGTGCGGCCATCGTGAAGGAAGTACAGCTTCTGGCCCAAGCCCCAGAGTGGCGCCGTGCGGAATTGGTCCGGACCAGCCGCGCCCTGATGAATTCCATCCGACAGCCCCGAACCCATATGGTGCAGGGCAAAATCAGAGTAGGGGTTGTAAGCGACACTCGACATTCCGGTGTAGGGAGAAGCACCCGTGGTGAGAACGGGCGAGTGGCAGAGACTGCAGCCAATGCTGTTGAACAAAGATGCTCCATTGCTAGTGGATGCAGTTGGAGCGACGGGCGTAGCGGGAGCTGAAAGGCGCATGAACGCTGCAAAGTTCACAACATCAGAGGACAATTCCGATACAGTGCCCAGAGCGGTCCCGTAGTTGGGACTACTCGCGTCTTGGTTCAACATATTGCTCGCGTCTTCCGGGGACCCGTTGAACACGCATCCTGGCACGGCGCTGCGCTCGTTGGGAAAGTTCTCGTTCGATACTCCTTGCTCCACGTTGTAAGCTTCCCCGGCAAAAATCATTAGCGATTTGTTTTGTGCCTTCCAACCGAAACGCGTAATCGTGCCGTCATTGGCGCTGGTGTTGAATTCCCCGCCGATTCTAAGCGCCGCTCTCGCCGATTGCGTCGCAGTCAGGTTAGCTTGCAGATTGGCGTCTGGCGTATCTTCCACCAGGCCCAAGCCAAATAGAGACGTGGGCGTGCGGAAGATGACATTATGCTCGGAGAGCGCGGCAGCAAAGTTTGGCTGCGCTAGTGAGCAGCCCGTGGCATCGGAGCGGCCGGTGATGGTGTAGAGGTCGTGAACTCCGCCATCCAGCGCGCCGGTCGAGGTCTTAATAAAGCGTGCCTCGCGCACCGGGCCGTTTTCAGTTATAAATTCGGGCACAGTGTTCGTGGCGCCATCCAACGTGGCGAGTGCTACCTGTGGATTCTGGATCGCGTTCTGCGGACTGGCGATGCCTGGGCTACTTCCACCCACGGTTGGCTGGGCATGACACTGGGCGCAGCTGTTGCCATTAAAGGTTGGCCCAAGACCGCTGCCGGGCTCGCCAGCGATGCCGCCTGAGACCGAATCCACTTCTTGAAAACGAAGTTGAGCCTGGCTGAAGAAAGCTTGTTCCTTCGCGCCGAGGCTGGGATAGTAACTACCCGCGGCCGCGGGCCCGGGGCGAGGACCGGGATCGGATTGCGCGTGAAGCGGAGAGACGTTGATGTTTGCAAGTGCGAGACCTGCCACTGCGACGATCAGATGCCTGCGGTTCATGTTGCACCTCAATCAGGGGGGATAGACACACTTCTAGCTCGTGATTGCTTTTTGGCGACGGCGGCGCGCGAGGTTGGCCTTAGCTGTTCGGTTCAAGCTGCGGTCCGGCGAATTGCGCCAGTGCCGCGCTCACCGCGAACGGAACAGCACTGTGGGAGCGGAATCCCACACAGGGATTCTTTCCTCAGGTGAGAAAAGAAGTGTCGAACGTTGGCGGAACTTTAGGATGAACGGGAATTCCGGTCAACGGCCCGAAAGTACATTCACACTATTGGAAAGTACATTCTTGTAGCTGCTGCGGATGCGCCGTATTCGCGTGCGAGCATTGTCCGGGCGGACATCGTGATCGAGACGTGACCGGCTCGGATAAATCAGTTCTACTTCAATCCATCGACCACATAGAGATCGGAGAGCACCCGCAGAGTTGAATAGGCGTAAGATTTTCCGTCCGCGCTGAAACGGACGATCGGGATACCTTGCACGCCGGCAAGATCAGCGGGTGCGATTTCTTTCCAGGGTTCGCGCCGCCCAGTGGCAATCTCCACCCTGTCAATCTTCAGAGGCACTCCACGCGTTGCCACCAGCAAGTTTTTGCCCTCCCCTGAGAGCCCGATAATTACTTCATCAGTTGTTGGAGAGAAATCGAGTTTCCGCGGGCTGCCGCCGGCGACGGGATAGAACCAAAGCTGGCGTTTCAAATCACGGGCAAGAACGTCATGGCCGTCCGGCGTGACGATAAAACCTAGCGTACCCTCGGGAGTTATTGCTTTTGGAGCGCCGCCTTGCAGATCCAATCGATAAGTGCGCGGGCCATGTCCAGATTCGGCGTCCGAGAAAATAATCGATTTGCTGTCGGGCGTCCAAGCCACATTGAAATGATCTAGTTTGTCATCGGTAAGCTGCTTCGGTTCGCCGACTCCCGTAGGCAACAGCATCAATTTCGTCGGTGCTCCCACGGTGGATACGACCCATTGACCATCGGGAGAGAGGGATGCGAAGCCGCCATCGCCCAGCCGGATCGCCGGAGA
>JBAVGI010000021.1:0-5592 GCA_049684755.1 Candidatus Sulfotelmatobacter sp. | reverse complement strand
ATCAGCATGGTGGCGATCATTTCCATGGCGGCCCTCTCGATTGATCTGGGCACGCTCTACGAGGCCAAGGCAGAGGCGCAACGCGCGGCGGATGCAGCGGCATTGGCGGCGGCGCAGGTGATCTCGATCTCAGGTCTTACGGGCGATACGAATGGCGCAGCTGACGGAAGTTGGGCCGACGTTTGTGGAGGAGGAAGTCCTTACAGCAGTTTGGTCGCGACTAATATCGCGCAACAGAACCCGATCGGGGGAGTTACGATCCCGAGCGGCTCGGTGACCGTGACCTACTCGGCAGGTACAGGTTCGCCTAGCGCGGATTGCAGCGGAGCGGGGAGCGCCTTTGCCGTTAATCCTGTTGTAACCGTGACGGTTCAAAGTGCGACGCTGCCAATCTTCTTTGCCCGAGTATTTTCCTTGCTGGGGGGGAAGTACTCCGGCGCAACCGTCAGCGCAACAGCAGTGGCGGAGGCATTTAATCCTTCAAATTTGGGCGCGGCAAAAACTCCGGACATAATTCCGGTGCAGCCGCGATGCGTGAAGCCGTTGATCATCCCAAACTTGGATCCCGACCACACCGGCAGCGCGTTTCTCAACTCTGACGGCACGATCACTACTTCCGGGGTCAAGCAGCTCGGCGCAGGCGTGATCGGCGAAAGCTTCACCTTAACGGCCGATTGCAGGCGCGGGCAGAGTAACTGCATTGGCGGGAATTTGAGAAATAATCCTCCCCAAGTCGTGACTGTGGCCGGAAGTTCAGAACTGGAATACGTACCGGCAGCGGTGCAAGGCACTCCTATTGCTGTCCCCGCTTGCGCCGTCGGAAGTTTTCAAGCCGCGATTGCAGGATGCGATCAGAGTACGGCTTATACATGTGGGACGCCGAGCACCGCGTCCGGGGCGACCACAATCAATTTGGACGAAAATCCGGTGAATCCGTCGAGTGATGCGGGCGACACGGGGACCGCGGTGCAGTGCCTGATTAATCAAGCAAACGGTCAGGACTCGCTCGACACGAGTAATTTTCCTTTTCAGATCAAGGCAGGGGCTGGAAGTCCGCTGGCACAGTCGAAAGTTGTGAGTTCGAGCGACATCATTACCACGAGCAACAGCATCGTGACTTTGCCTATCTATGATGGCACGGCGCTCGGCACTCCACCTAATCCTCCCGTTACGATTGTTGGTTTTCTCCAGGTCTTTATCAATGACATCGATGGAAATGGACATCCGAACGTGACGGTACTAAATGTTGTTGGATGTGGCAGTAACGCTGGGAATCCGCCCCTATATGGGACCTCTCCGGTACCGGTGCGGCTGATTACGCCACCGGTGGTTACGCCATAGCTCGGGGGCGACTCGGTACATCGTCTCCAATTGAATGAAAGCGGCAGCTCTGGAGTTTAGTCTGGAACGTCGTTGCTCTGGGGCGCTTTGGTTTCTGGGGCGGCGGGTGGAACTGGTTGAACTGGAGGCTCGGGTTCACCATTTTCCTGGGACTGAGCGACTGCGGGCGACTGGGCGTTATAGACCGGGGTAGTTCCTTCCGGCCGGGCGCTGAGAATCACGCGATCGAGTGAGCGAGGATCGTTCGCCGAACTCAGGATGAGGAAGTTGAACTTGGAGCCGTTCAGCAGGTGAGACAAAACTTCCGGCGCGGGCGCGGGGCCAAGTGCGGCTACTACTTTTTCCTGCTCGGCCCCGGCCGGGATGGCGATTTCCGCTCCGGTGCGCTGGTGCACTTCGAAGAGAACTTCCGACAGTGTGGCCTGGTTGGAAGTGATGGTGAGCAGCCCAGCCTGGAAGGTAACCACCAGCGGCGGTGGTGGCGGGGGCGGCGTGATTTCGAGCGACCCCACATGATAGGTGGTATTCACCAGTGCGGCTGGCGAAGGCGCAGATACTGCCCGAGAAGTCTGCGACCCGCCGCTCCCTATCTTGATGATGACAGTTCTGCCGGAGGGAAAAATCTGGTACGCCTGCGGACCGTTCAAATCCAGAACAACGCGAGTGACTGCAGGCTTCGATGAGAACAGGCCAACGCGAACGCTCTTGACCTCCTCGCCATTCAGCGTTTGATTTCGTAGTTGAGCGCCGGGAATCGCATTGGCGAAATCCACCACCAAGCGGTCGGGATCGGAGAGGATTTGCGCTTGCGGGACGAGGCTCTGGCTGCCCTCGACTTCAATCTCGAGCGGATTCTGTTTGCTTAACACCTGCACGCGGCGCACCGACGACGCCTCTTGCGCTTGCCCTGGGATGGGCGCGAAAAGGTGCACCGCAGCACAAAGCAGCAGGCTGGCAGCGGCCCTGAGGGAGGGTTTCATAAATATCCTAAATGCTCTGCGAACGGTACGCGGTGCGATATAGGGATTCTAGCAGCGTTCGCGAGCAGCGAGGCTTACGAAAGGACTACACCTTCGAGCCGACAGTTCATGCCGATGGCTGATGAGTCAGCGGGAAATTTGCAGCTTTAAACATCAAGCGCGGAGCTTGCGGCGGGCCCAGTAGATGGCAGCCAATCCAGACACGAGCATGATCCACGTCTCAGGTTCGGGCACGACCCCGGGAGCGCCACAAGGGCCTCCCTTTTTCTTTGGGACACTTACTTCGCCCGCACAACAACCCGCCTCGACACTGCCGTTCTTCTTGGCCGGGCCACAAAGCGAAGACTCGAGCGGCGGCGGGGCAATGGGAATCCAACTTCCACCGACAAATGGATCGTACAAAGCCAATGGCCCCGCGGGCCCCAGGCCCGAAGCCGCCGGCCGCTGCAAAAGGATGGATTGGAACGGGGTAGGAGGAGACTGCATGGCAGTGCCGCCGCCCGGCACGATGGGCTGATCGAATTTTTCCGCAGGGGGCTCGGCACGCGAGGTAGCTTGTTGCGGCAGTTCTTCCACGCGGTTGGCGCAACGGGTGCGCGCTGCCATGCGCCCGTCGGTGATTAATTTTTCGCCTTTGTGAAGAGTGACGCGGTGGCTGGTCCAATAAACCTGATTGCCAATCCGGTAAGAGAGGTAAACCGTCCTCGCCAGCGTGAGCCGGACGACGCGGGCGTGATCATAATCGAAACCTGCGTAGTGTGCGGCCACTATGGGATCATGCTCGGCCACCCACTTCAGCTCTTTCGCATCCTGCACTCCTCCCGGCACCAGCGAATAAGGGTATACGGGACGATCGGCGGAGGGCTGAGCCTGGGAAAGAATCTCATTCATTTCCACGACGCGACTGCGACTCAGTTCCGACTGTTCAAAGCTGGGAGGGGTGGACTGATGGGCGCGAAATAAAGAGGGACTGAGATATTGCAACCCTACGGCGGAGGCCGCGACAGCACAGGTGGCAAGAGTTACGAGGCCGAGCCAACGGCGAATGCTTCGATTCCGGCGGTGCCGGCGGCTGCGACGGCGCCGTATTTTCTGGACGTTCCCTCCTACGGGATCACTCACTCACTGCTCCTACCTGAGGCGACGGGCTTGGGCTCAAGACCGGCAGCACTCCCCCAACGGACTTAGCGGCAGTCGGAGTGCCACATCGCGACTTGCGGACCTTAACAAACGAAAGAAGATCCGCGTTCATGTGCGGACTATGTTAGCAGAGTGAGAAATGGTTTGCACAATATAAGTTGTGGATTTCTCAGTAGCTTCCCAGATTCGTCCGGAGCTATTTCTTGGCCGGGAGGTTGGGCGGCAAATGCTCGGGTGAAGGGACGGGGTCGGCGCTCTCTAGCCAGGCGGTGTACCAGAGATTCAGCAGCATCTGTGACCCGGCGGCGAGGCGATGAGTGGTGAATTCGAAGGCCTCGGGGGAACCTTTGCCGTGAAAACCTCCTGCTTTATCGATGGCGTAGACTCTTTCCACCAGCGCGTGGGACTGCTTCAGGTAAGCAATGTAGGCCGCGAACGGATCGTCCAGTTTTTCGGGAGCATGCACGAATCCAGCAAAATCATTTGACGAGATATTCGCTCCGACATAGACGGTTTCAAACTGCGCGTGGATGTCATGCTGCGTGGTATAGCCGTTGGGATTCGGTCCTACCCAGCCGTTGTACTGAATAGTGGTGTGCAAGGGTTGGGCGCCGTCGGCGACGTAATGGCCGAGCCACGCCGCATAGAAAATGATTGCGTCCTCAACCGGCCTGGTGGGCTGGTGATCGGCTTTCAGTTTACGGTATTCACGGAAGCCTACTTTTAATCGTTCGAAGACTTCCATCGTGATGTAGGGCTGCAAGCCGACGTGTTCGGGAAGGTAGTTGTCGGGATGGTCCGTGGTTGTGGCGCGCTTCTCGTAGAGCTTGCGATAAAACTCGTAGCGCCCGGACGGCAGAGGATTGAGCCAGTCGACGCGCTCCAGATCGATGAAGTGATCCGGCTCCTGCGAGTTTTTTAGGGCGAATTCTGTGGGGCTGCGCCAGCGGTCAGGCTCGGGGCCGAGGTAAGCAATCTCGGCGACGGCGCGGCGCAGGAAACGCGGCATGCGGGCGGGAATTTTTTCCGCCGCAACGCGGTTTACGTAGATGTGTCCTTCGTTGCCCCAAGCGAGCGCGGCATCGGACTGCAAAAGAATGAGGGCGATGAGGGCGCAGCCGATTAGACTCATTCTAAATTTATTCATTTTCGTTTCAGGCAAACTCCATGCGCTTTCAGTCGTGATAGCAGCTACCGCATTAGAACACTAAGTGCATCGCGAGCTGCAGAAAACGGTTGTGGCCAACGGTCGAACTGAATGGATGGCTTACAGCATTTTTGTGAGCCGCAATTTAGCTAGAATTTCCGGGACGATCGCCGCCGGACTCGCGTCCGCGTCAATGATGACTGCGTTCTCTGGCTCTTCCAGTGCCGCTAATTGGCTCTGCAGCATGGCTTCCGTCATGAAGTGTCCGTGGCGTTCGCGCAGCCGCAGGTGCAGGACTTGAGCGGGCACTTTCAAATAGACAACGCAGACTTCAGGTGAGACCCGCAAACTATCTCGATAGGACTGCTTCAACGCAGAGCAGGCGAGCACCGCATTTTTATGCGCAGTGAGCCAATCCGAGATCAGTGCACGCAACGCCTCCAACCACGGGGCGCGATCCGCGTCGGTTAACGGAATTCCGTGCCGCATCTTCTCGACATTACTAGAGGAGTGGTAATCGTCCGCGTCGGCGAATTCCCAGCCGAGCTGAGAGGCCAGCAATTTGCCTACGGTCGTCTTCCCTGCCCCGGCGACGCCCATCAGCAGAAGGATCATACTTTCTCCATTCTCGTTTCTGCCTCGTCCCATGCGCCGTGTTATTCTCTCAAACCTGTCAGGGAAAGGGATTCTCATGCCGGAATCGCAACCGCTAACCTTGCTCTGCATCACGACGTATGAGAAAGGGCAGGATTTTATGCGGGAGTGCAAGCGCCAGGGTTGCCGGGTGTTCCTGGTGACGGCGGAAAAACTGCGAGATGCCGACTGGCCACGGGAAAGCCTGGACGAGATGTTCTATCTTCCCAACGAACTTCCGCTTGCCGATATCGTGCAGGCGGTCACGCACCTGGCGCGCACGCAGAAAATCGACCGCATTGTGGCGCTGGATGAATTCGATATGGAGGCCGCCTCGACCTTGCGCGAACA
>JBAVGI010000020.1:0-2803 GCA_049684755.1 Candidatus Sulfotelmatobacter sp. | reverse complement strand
CAGAAGAAGCGCCCATCGTATTTTCTCTGGGATTTGGCTGTGCGGGGCGTAGGGCCTCAGTTGATTTACGCGACATAGTTTTGCAGCCTCACAGGTCCTTGAGAAAGGCCAGCAGTCGATCGCCTGGGCGATAGCGGCTCGGCTTGCCCTCACGCGGAGTTGCCTTGGCGAGAGCCTTTTCCTTCATCGCGAGTGTGGCGTCGAGGTAGATCTGGGTGGTCTGGACATGTTGATGACCAAGCCACAGTGCAATGGTGGACCGATCGACACCTTCTTGAAGCATATCAACGGCCATGGTGTGTCTCAGACGGTGGACGCTGACACGTTTTTGTTTGAGAGATGGACAGGTGCGGGCTGCTGCGCGCCGGTGCTTGTTGAGCAAATACTGAACACCGTGAACGGTGAGCCGGCCACCGCGGGCATTTGGAAAGAGGACATGGTCCTCACCCCGTTGGGGCTCACGCATCCAGGCTTTGAGCACGTTGCGAGTTGCCTTGGCGAGCGGCGTACATCGTTCACGTCTGCCCTTGCCGATCACTCGCAAATGGGCGCCAGCGCCCAGAAAAAGATCCTCGCGCTTAAGGCCGGTCATCTCCGAGAGGCGAAAGCCGGTCTGTACCGCCGTGAGCATAAATGCGTGATCACGCCGGGCGGACCAGGTGTTGCGGCCGGGCGCAGCGAGCAGTGCATCGACCTCTGGGCGTGTGAGAAAGCTGACCAACGTGCGGGTGAAGCGCTTGCTCGGAATCGCCAGGACACGCTGGATTTGCGCGGCATGCTCAGGCACCTCAAAGGCCATGTAGCGAAAGAAAGAATGGATCGCCGTCAAGCGCAGGTTACGCGTGCGCACGCTGATCTTGTCGTATTTTTCCAGGTGGTCCAGAAATTTCCCGATCAAGGGCGCGGTGATCTGCTCGAATCGAAGTTTGGAGGGCTCCGTGTGCAGGTGCTGCTGCGTAAACTTCAGCAGCCGACAGAACGTATCGCGATAGGAGGCGATGGTGTGCGGGCTCACCTGACGCTGCTGCATCAACCGTTGCAGGAAGAATCGTTCAAGCAACGGGGCGAAGGTCGCCGTGTCGCTCATGAGGGCCTGCCCCAGCGATGCTCGAGACGACGCATCGCTTCGCGCATCAGCTCTGGAGATCCGCTCAGATACCACTGGGTGTCCGCGACATGAACATGCCCAAGAAATGCGCTCAAAAGCGGCAGGCGTCGTTCGGGGTCCTGCTTCGAGCGGTACCAGTTAACCAACGTGGTCGTCGCAAATCGATGGCGAAAATCGTGCAGACGCGGCCCATGGCTGTCGCGCGCGCCGCGCAGTCCGGTGCGTCGAGAGGCTGCATAGAACGCCCGATGAACCTGTCCGTTATCTAATCGGTTCCCCCAGCTCGAGACGAACAAGTACGGGGAGACCGAGCGTGCGCCCCAATGCCTCTTGCGCCTCTCAATATATCGGGACAATACCTTGCAGGTGGAGTCGTGAATGGGGACCCACCTGTCTTTACCAAATTTGCCGCCGCGAACGGTCAGCACGCCGGTTCTCAGGTCGACATCTTCGAGCTTGAGGTTGCGCGCTTCACCCAGACGCAGGCCCGAGACGCTGAGCAAGCCAAACAGGCAGTAATAAACCCACGGCAGCAGCGCACAGGTATTACGCTGCTGTGGCGACAGCGGCATGTGCAGCGTCGTGTGCAAAAGCCGCTGAATCTCGTCATCGGTGTAAAGGTAAGGCCGGGCCCGTTTAGGCTTGAATGGCAGCAGGCCGAGCGCCGGCGTCTGCGTACGCGGGTCGCTTGCGCTTCGATAGAGCGCAAACTGCCGCACGTGGCAAAGCCGGCTGGCCCAGTGCGAGGGCTGTGCGTGCTGAGGTATCTGTGCCCACCTCAACGCCAAGACCTGCGTGATATACGAGGCACGGCGGCGCTCCATGAACGTGGCGAAGTCTGGCAACGCCCGAGCGGCATCGTTCATCTTGAAGCCGAGACTACGACGCAGGGCCAGATACTCGGCAATCGACTGCCGCAGCGTGTTCATGGCACGCCTCCCGGCCAGCGCTGAGCCAGCGCGTGCAAAGCCTTCAAATCGATCTTCGTGTAGATGCGAGTGGTATCGGGATGCTGGTGGCCCAGCACTGCACCAATCTCGGCGAGCGACGCGCCTTGGCGCAACATATCGCTGGCCAGTCCATGGCGAAACTGATGCGTGCCAAAGGTGGGCGAGTGGATGCTCGCCCGCTTGAGGCGATGTCGAACCATGGATCCCACGCCGCCTGCGCCGTGGAACCCTCCAATCGGTGCCTTGGCGCGCAGAAACACACGCCGAGACGCGCACTCGGGCCGGCCGTGGCGCAAGTACGCTGCGATCGCTCTGCCGACATGCGGTGCAAGGGGCAGCTGGTTCCTGCGGCCCTTGCCGCGAACGGTGAGCGCTCCAGTGCTCCAATCGATGTCGTTAAGCTCCAAGGACATCACTTCGCCCGCTCGCAATCCAAGCCGGGCCAGAACCAGCAGGATCGCATAATCGCGCCGTCCCATCGCGCTCTTCCGATCGATGCTGGCGAGGAGCTTTTGAGTCTGCTCCGCAGCAATCGCTCGTGGGATCGAGGTCATAGACCAGTTGGCGACAATCGGAACGGCGGCGACCAGATCCAATGTGATCTCTCCGCGCATGCGGGCGTATTGGAAAAAGGAGCGCAGCGCCGTCGTCATGAGCTTCGCTCGCTTCACGTGCAGACGTCTAGCGCGACCCTGAACGAATGTCATGACATCCTTGGCTCTCAAACACGAAAGATGTACCGCTC
>JBAVGI010000019.1:0-1821 GCA_049684755.1 Candidatus Sulfotelmatobacter sp. | reverse complement strand
CCCAACTATCCTCAATGAGCCCTACAGCCTTCTCTGAAAGATCGGATTTCCAACCCCCCGCCTTGGCGCTGCGGATAAACGGTTTGTCCAAACGGGTCTGCTTAAGCTGCGCATACTTCCGCGCCTGAGCCTTTTCCAGGGCCCGCATGCGCTCCGGAGAACTCAGTTCCTCGGCCTTGGCCAGATGCTCCGGCGAGGCGTCAATGTTTCGGACTCCCGCCTCCTGCAGAAATCGTGCCAGTGTATAAAGTTCGCGTTGCGTATTCTCCTTCATATCTTCGTATCGGACCAGGAGAAAACTGTCCCGGCCCTGCCGCATCGTGACCCAGCTCATTACATTGTCGGCCCAGGAACCGGACCACGGGTCGAATTCCGCTGCCATGAACCGCGGAATGAAATCGTCCATCGGATAGCCGTCAGGAATGTTCCGCGCTTTTACATTGTGATGATAGAAAGAAACCGCAACGTCCCGGGGGTCCCGCACAATGTAAATTACTCGCGGATACCGCGGCTGAAAAGGTTCATGACTTTTAAGCAGCCGAGGCCGCGGCAGCTTTCGCAGTTCGTGGTCGGGATTGAAGTAAATCTCGGCAACCCGCGATTCAATGTTGGCAAATGTAGCGGGTTCGTCGAGACGCAACAGATTTCCGATCAGGAATCGAGTCCAAGTATTTCCCGATCGAGGGTAGGAGACGATGAAGACATCGTCATCAAAAACAGTAAGATTGCGTCCCGCCAGTTGCTTGCCGGTCAAAACTTTAAGAGCCGCCCCCAGAACCCGACGAACTCTTTTCTCTTTCGATTGTTTCATCGTTGCAACCTGTTCCACCAAAGTTCGCACTGCCATTACGCTGCTAGCGGTTCAGCCTTTTACCAGTTCGCGGTCCGCATCGGCATCCATCACAAGATCGTAGCCCAGTTCTTTCATGGTTGCCCCCCAGGCCTGCTCGATGGTCCTGACCCCGCCTGGCGAAAGCTTATTCCGCCAGCCACCGGACTTGGCCTCGCGTACAAAAGGAATATCCTGGCGCGTGTCCTTTGTCGTTCCCCACTGCTTTGATTGCTCCTTCTCCAGAGACTGCATGTGACTGGCGGAACTCAAACGCACCGCGCGCTCGATGCGCACTGGACTGGGCTCAATCCCCAGCATCGGCGCCAGGTTCCTGAGCTCCTTCGCGGGATCGGCCAGAAGATCTTCGTAGCGAACCATAGAGAATCCGGGCTTGCCCTCCCGCAGTCGCACCCAACTGAGAACATGGTCCTGCCAGCAGCCCACCCGGTCAGCGTAGGGAACAACATTCGCGGCTACGAAGCGATCGACGAATTCATCCATCGAATAGCCATCGGGAATAACCCGTACCTTAAGATTGTAAAAATAAAACGAGACCGCAACATCTCGTGGGTCGCGAACGATATAGATGACGCGCGGATAGCGTGGATCAAAACACTCATGACTTTTCAGGACACGGGGCAAACTTCGCAGCCGGCGATCGGGCGAATCGTAGATCATCGGCACCAGCCGTTCCATGTTGGTGAAAGTGACAGGTTCATCCTGGAGGAAATTTCCGAATAGGAAACGAGACCATGTGCTGCCGGACCGGAAGTAGCTGACCAGGAAGATGTCATCGGGAAATACGGTGAGGGATCGTCCCGCCGGAACTCGGCCGAGTGCGCATGACGCTACCGTTTTCAAATGAGTCAAGATTTTGTTCGGTTGCTTCACCTTACTCCCGTTCTAAGTTCACTTCTACGCTTCCTCCTGATATGTCTCCACCAGGGCGAGCGATATTTCGTCCTCTTTGTTCGCGCCCAAAACTCCTA
>JBAVGI010000018.1:0-2275 GCA_049684755.1 Candidatus Sulfotelmatobacter sp. | reverse complement strand
GGCAAAGTGTCTTCGTCATCAACAGTCAAGGAGCCGTTCTTAACAAGGGTCCAATTCACCTTGAGCGTCGCGATCCAGGAAAGTTATGGAGCAAAGGACTTTCTGCAGTCAATTTCCGGTAAGATTCTGGCCCGTCACGACAATGACGAGCGGGAGTCGCGCGCAGGATACATCACTGCGACCCTTGTCCAGTTCGGGGGTGCACTAGACCACGGAATAACTCCAGACCGTCTGGGGGATGGCATTAGCGGAGACATCGCCGAATACTGGGAGCATCTCCTCGATGTCGAAACCGGACGGTGGAAGGGGGCGATACAGGACGCCTTTGAGATTCTCGGGACCGATTTGCTAGTTATTGATTGCCTTGAGGTTTACCCTCGTTTCCGAGGTGAGGAAATCGGTTTAGCGGCTGTCGGTCGGACTATCGACATTTTCGGCCCGGGTTGCGGGTTAGTCGCCTGCAAGCCTTGGCCGCTGCAATTTACTCCGGCGTTTACGAACAATCGGCGAAAACTTCAGAGATTGCTACCGCCTAACACTGATGTGGACAATGCAGTGCGCAAGCTGCGAACGTATTGGTCAAGAGCTGGATTCTGGCCTGTCGGGCAAACTGAAATCTATGCCCTAAGCATGTCACAGAGGCGTTAGCAGACAAGGGCGAACAACCCCGGGGTCCAAACACAAAGACCGAATGGACACTTCGGTTAGAACGCTGCCTTCTCCTCGGTTTTGTTTGTTTTCATCGCTTTAACCCGCTTCCTGTCGGTCTTCCTGTCGATAAAGTCGCTGTCAATTCCGTCAACTCCTTCCACTCCCTCCATACCGTTCCGGAATTTGCCCGAATTTGCGATCCGGTCTACCTTCCATCCCCTCGACAGGGAGATGGAATATGCCGGGAAAGCCAAAGCTTTACGCACATCGGGTCAAGATCCTCAAGTACGTGAAAGTTGGAGACGCGTGGCGCTTCGCCAACGTCATCAAGCGCAGCGGCAGGATTGTGCGCGACCACGTCCTGATTACGGGCCGCGACGAACACCACCCCGAAGGCAGCTATTACCTCGAGTGGTATGAGCACGGCAAGCGTCACCGCAAGGCCGTTGCTGACTTCGCGACCGTAGCCGAAGCGGCCCGGCTCAAGGCCATCGAAGTTGAGGCTCTCAAAGCCGGGGTGATGTCGCGCCCGGCACAGCCAGCCGTGATCAACCCAAACGGCATTACGCTCGCGGCAGCCGTCGACCAGTACCTCGCGATGGTCCAGGCCCAGCGCAGTCACCGGACCTACATCAGCTACCGCTACACCCTGAAGAAACTGCTCGTCCCGTCCTATGAAAAAAGCTCCGTAGACCAGGTGGCGCGCGAGGACATCCTGGTCTTCATGGCACGTTGTTACCAACTTGGACTCGGCCATCGTACCGTCTACGACAAGCTGGTCGTCGTGCTGCAGCTCTTCAAACGGCGCGGGAAAAGTGGCCTGATCGCATCCAGCGACTGGCCGAAGTACGTTGAAAAGATCCGCCCGATCTACGAGCCGGAAGAAATCCAGTCGATGTTCAATCACGCCATCGGCGATGAGGCAATCTTTCTGAAATTTATGCTGGGTTCTGGATTTCGTGATCAGGAGGCGCAACATGTTTGCTGGCGCGATCTCGACTTCCGCAACAGTCACGTTCGGGTCACCGCCAAGGCTCTCTGGGACTTTCGGCCGAAGAACTGGGAGGAGCGAGTTGTACCGCTGCCCTCAGCTCTCATTGACCAGTTGCGGCGACTAAAAGAGTCACGCAATGCTCTGCCAGCGCAATTGGTGTTTCCCAATAAACGTGGAAATCCCAACAGCGAGAACGACACGATTGTGAAGCGGGTCGCCGACCGGGCGAAGTTGAATTGTGGACAGTGCGTTACGAAGCACGGCAACAAGTGCGCTGAAGGGCCGTACTGCCAGCACTTCTTCCTGCACAAGTTCCGCCACACATTTGCCACCGAGCACCTGCGCCACGGTGTGGACATCCGCACTCTTCAGACGTGGATGGGCCATCGCGACATCAAATCGACCATGGTTTATCTGAAGGGGGTGCAATCGAAAGACGCTTTGGCAAAAGTGAACGCAGGAGCCCTGGCAGGGTATGTTGCCTGATCAGGTGCAATTCAATCTGACTCTTAGGCTATGCTGGTTTCCGATCATGAAACGAAAACATCCTGAACTGCCGGACCGCTACGACGCGTTCTTGCAGGAACTGAAAGAGCGAATCCGCAGCGCGCAGGTCCGCGCCGCTTTGTC
>JBAVGI010000017.1:0-1588 GCA_049684755.1 Candidatus Sulfotelmatobacter sp. | reverse complement strand
CTTGAGACTTGCGGTGGCATTGGAGGTCCAGGGATCGGAGGGCTAGGCGGCAGGCCACGGGTCTCCACGTTGTTCGTGAACTCAATGAGGTGGGAAAGCATGTTCTGTGCCGTTTGTTTGTCGGGGTGCAGGTCCCAGTACTCCATGCGCGGCAACAGCTCGCGCAGCTGCTGCGCGCTGGATGTCGAATGCGATGCATCGTCGCCGGGCCAGATCGAAGCCGGGATATCGATCGTCATCAGCTCCTCTGGCGGCGGCCCGGAAACGAACGTGTCCGGAAACATCGCATCGCGACTTTGTGTTACCAGACACAGATAGCAGTCGATATCCTGGCAGGCGAAGCGTTCGGCAAAGCCAGGGTCGTTGGCGATGCTTGTCGCCCAGGGGCCGGCCTCGGGATCGCGCATGAAATTCACCCCCTTCGCACGTGCGCACGCGGCGACGAGCCCATGTTGACGCGCGTAGGAAATGTGACGGTTGAAGAACGCGTGCATCCTGTTCCTCCAGCGATGCCCGCCAACCGGCTGAGCCAAAATTAGTCCGATAGCCGCTTCCGGGTACATCGAGGCAAACTGGTAAGCCACCGCCACTCCCATGCAGACGCCTAGAATATTGGCGCGCTCGATGGACAGGTGCTCGAGCAGAAGCTTGGCGTGCTGCGCGAATACCTTCCACGTCAGCAATTCGAGGCGGCCACCGGAGTGCCCCGCCTCCCTACGATCGTATGCAATCACCGTGAAATGCTTCGCAAGCGCCTCGACGGCGTTCATGGCATCCCACTTACCATGCTTCCAGCTTTGCAGCGTGGAATCGAAGGCCCGCGGCGCCATCATTAACAGAGGCGGCCCGGAGCCCCGCCTGACATAGTGCGTTTTGATTCCGTCGAGCGTAGCGAACGGCATGATCAGACAATCTCAGTCACTGGAACCAATTTTTGCAATGTCGTCAGTTGCTGCCGCGATATCCCGGCCGCTTTTTTTCCTGCGACAGCGTGCGACAACTCGGCAACATAGATCGCTCCGATGGAGTCAACCGCAATGCCATGGGGAGCGATGAATGGGCTCGGTTCGTTTTCTCCGCCGAAGTCGCCGAGGCGCGCCGCGAGCTGCCCGTCCTTGTCCAGAATGCTGACGCGCGGCCCAAGACGCGGCCAGTTGCGGTTGGAAAATTCCTGGCCGGGTGCCAGCTCGGCGACAAAAAACCGGCCGCAGCAGAGGCACAGCCCGCAGGGACGGTACAAATTGTGCCACTCGGTTTCGTATCGGCCATTGCCGTCGAACACCTGAATCCGATGGTTCTCGCGGTCGGCCACATAGACGAAGCCATCATCGTCACAGCAGATGTTGTGGACGATGTTGAATTCACCGGGACCGGTGCCCGGTTTGCCAAACGAAGACAGGAGTTTGCCGTCAGGGCTGTAGCGATGCACGCGTGCATTACCGTAGCCGTCCGATACGTAGATGTCGCCGTTTGGGGCAAGCGCCGTATGGGTGCAGCGGTGAAACGACAGTCCACTCATGAACGGAGCCGGTTTGTGCGAGATACCGAGTTTGAGAAGAAGCTTTCCCTCCAGCGTGCATTTACGAAC
>JBAVGI010000016.1:0-2799 GCA_049684755.1 Candidatus Sulfotelmatobacter sp. | reverse complement strand
CGTGGTACCCGCCCTTCGCACAGAACGCGAAGGACGGGGCACCCCACTCTGCGCAAACACCAGCGAGATCAAAAGCCAGAGCGCCAGTCCCAAATTTCATTCTTCCCCAGGCAACTCGGCTGCAATCCCCAGGTTCCAACCACAAGGGCTTGCTACGGTCGTCAGGCCCTTCTTTTAATGTGACTTAACCTTGCTTTCGTTCAATAGAGAGCCTAAAATAGAGCGACAAAGTCGTGCCGTAGTAGGAGTCCCTCTCATGGTTCGGGTTGGTTCACGTTATCTTTCGTCTCTTATTGCATTCGCCATAGCTTCGGGCTTAGCCGCGCCCGCTCGCGCGCAAAGTGATACGCCATCAGCATCCAGCCCTGCGGCCTCCAGTTCTCCAGCTTCCAGCGCTACCGCTTCTGATCCGCAAACTCAGCCCACCGATCAGACAGACCCTCTAAAGCGAAAGCCGAATGAGAAGCAGAAAAAAGCGCAGAAAAGGGCGCTGAACGTCGAACTCAGCAAGACTTACAAGAAGTGGTTGAACGAAGACGTGGTCTGGATTATCACCGACCAGGAGCGAGCCGCTTTCAAACAGCTTTCGAACGACGAAGAGCGCGACAACTTTATCGAAGCCTTCTGGCAACGCCGCGACCCCACGCCAGACACCGAAGAAAACGAATATAAGGAAGAGCACTACCGGCGTATTGCCTACGCCAATGAACATTTTGCCGCCGGCATTCCCGGCTGGAAGTCGGATCGCGGTCGCATCTACATCATGTACGGTCCCGCCGACGAAGTAGATTCGCATCCCTCCGGTGGATCCTACGAGCGGCCCATGGAAGAGGGCGGTGGCGAGACTTCCACTTTCCCATTTGAGGACTGGCGTTACCGCTATCTGGAAGGCATCGGTCAGGAAGTAATCATAGAATTCGTCGATAGCTGCATGTGCGGCGACTATCACATGACGCTGGACCGTTCGGAAAAAGATGCTTTGAAATACACCCCAAACGCAGGCTTGACGCTTTATGAGCAGATGGGCATGTCGAGCAAGGCGGACCGCTTTAATACTGGAGGCCTGGAGCAGTTGGGCGCTGGGCCGATGAGTGCGGACCTGCAGACAAAAGAGTTCGACCGCCTGGAGCAGTACTCTAAGTTGCAGGCTCCTCCGCCCATCAAATTTAAGGATCTGGAAGAAATCGTCAATACCAAGCTGATCACCAACCTGATGCCGTTCGACGTACGTTCGGATTTCGTGAAGGTCACGGGCGATACCGTGCTGGTGCCGATTACCATCCAGGTAAAGTATCGCGACATTACATTTGCCAACAAAGACGGTGTGCAGCGCGGCACGGTGAACATTTTTGGCCGAGTCACCACTTTGACGGGACGCGTGGTGCAGACCTTTGAAGATACGGCCCAGGTGGATGTTCCCGCGGAATTGTTGCCGCGCACGGCGGAAAACTCCTCGGTCTATTGGAAGGCACTTCCGCTGCGTCCCGGACGTTATAAGATTGAGGTTGCAGTCAAAGACGTGAATGGAGACCGCAAGGGCCTGTGGAGCCGCGGTATTGTTGTGCCGGAGTATTCCGACGACAAACTGTCCACTTCCTCGCTGATCGTGGCCGATCAGATGGAGGCCGTGCCCACCAAGGATGTGAGCACGGGAAGCTTTGTAATCGGCGTGACCAAGGTTCGCCCGCGCGTGGCTCCCGCCGACGGCAAACCGGCGCTTTTCAAGCGCGATCGCGACCAGAAAGTAAACTTCTGGATGCAAGTTTATAATTTGGGCGTAGATGAAAAGACGCACAAACCTTCGGCCACTTTCGAGTTTGATATCGTCAATATCGCGACTAACAAACCCGTAGTGCAGAAAACGGAATCGACCGAACAGATGGGTAATGTCGGCGAGCAGGTAACGCTGCAAAAATCGATTGCATCGGCGAATTTGCAGCCCGGCGTGTATCGTATCGAAATCAAAGTGAACGACAACATCTCCAAGCAAACCGTGGATCCTTCGGCGACGTTTGCCGTGGAATAACGGAATGCTTGATTCCCCGGGGGTGGGATGAAACTTCGCCAGCTCGGAAATTGGGCGGTGATCGTTGCGCTGTCGCTTCCTGCATGGTCTGCGGACCGGCCGGGGGCTATCTCCGGATATGTGCGCGATGCCTCCGGCATTCCACAGATGGGTGCCGTTGTCGAAATCGTAGGAACCGCAGCGCGTAGCCTGACCGTATTTACTGACGGTGCCGGATTCTACTCAGCCACGGATCTGCTGCCCGGGCTATACACCGTTAGAGTTTCGGCGGCTTCGTTCTTGCCGGCGTGGCGCGACAAAGTTGGTTTGCACCCCGGCGCCAGTACCCACCTGAATATCACGCTGAATACTCTACTGAATGCCATGCAGGTGGGACCGCTGCGCGGCGGCTCCGACGATGACGACTGGAAGTGGACCCTGCGTTCGGTGGCGAATCGTCCCGTTTTGCGATTCGACAATCCCGCACCGGGCGAGGAAAAACAGGACAATGACGTTCAAGGCAGCTTGTCGTTCCTGGCCGGCTCGGCAGCCAGCGGCTACGGCAGTGGCGCCGACATGACGACCGGGTTTTCTTTAGAGCGGAACGTTTTTTCCATGGACCGGATTGGACTCAAGGGAAATGTCGGTTACGGCGACGGTGTTCCAGTGGCGGCCTTACGGGCCATGTATTCACACCGGCTGCCGGATGGCTCGGGCCCGTCGATGGCGATTGCGACCCGGCGTTTCGCACCTTCGGATCCTAATCTGCACAACGCTTCGCTGCAGTCGATGGC
>JBAVGI010000015.1:0-2585 GCA_049684755.1 Candidatus Sulfotelmatobacter sp. | reverse complement strand
CTTCGAAAGTTTCGCCTCTTGCGTCGGGAAGTGATTTATGAAAACTTTTAGCGGCTCTTTCTGCATTCCTGCATTCGGACTCTCGCTTCTGCTGTTGTCAGCCACTCTGGCAGCAGCAAATGACAAGTCGGCTCAAAAACCTACGGATGTGCCCGCAACTGTGATCGCGCATTTGCCTTTGCCGCAGGCAGCCGGAACTCAAATGTTGTTGAAGAAAGAAAAGGGCAGGCAATACTTATACATCCAACAAGCTTCGAAGCAGGGGTTCATGATCGTGGACGTAAGTAAGCCTGAGATGCCTGCCCTTTTACAAGGGACGGTCGAGTCGAACTCGGGAAACCTGGAGATGGTTAGCCCCAACGTCGCCATCGCCGAGGCCCCGGACAAAAATCCGACGACTTTAACCAGCAGCAGCCACCCTACGGAAACCGTTCGGGTGCTCGACTTAAGCGATCCCCGCAATCCAAAGACTCTGGAGACCTTCAACAAGGTCACCGGAATCCTTCCCGACGGCGGCCACGGGCTGATCTACCTTACCAACAATGACGGGCTTTATATTCTCCGTTACGAGCACCCATCGCGATTCGAGCCAGCCAAGAAAAAGCCGCCGTGTGATTCCGAGGCGGAGATTCAGGCTATGCCCCCCGACTGCCAGTAGCGCGCCCAGCCCGGGAAAATCTTAGTTACCTCGAGACGTCGCGAACTGAACAATCCTTGTCCACGGTCTTGATGGAACTGATGGTCAAGGTCACCGGCGCCGCAGAACCGACCTTATTCATCGCGTCGGAACTGGTGCTCAGTGTCGGCGACTCGCTTCCCGTCACTTCGACTCGTTGCCCGAGGTAGTGGCGGAGCTTGATCTTACGGCTGCCCTGCAGTTCATAGCTCACAGCCGGGCTCTCTTTCATTAATATGTAATCGCCGTTGGAACGGCTCACGCATCCCTGAATGGTTACTTCGCCCTTGGAATTTTTCGAGTCTTGCTGAGTAGTGTTGGCGGATTTATTGTCTTGTGCGAGCAGGAAGGCTCCAGAAAGCAGAAGCACTGCGAACCATACTTTTCTCATGACACTTCACCTTTCATCCTCTCAACTAGAATGGGATGGCAATCCGGTTGCCCGGGTTGCGTTAATTCGCAATCTGAACGCGAAGGCTATTTTACGTGCGTTTCCTGATAATGCAATTCCTTCCATTGTCCTCCACGCTTCACCCAGAGTTCGCCGACGTACACCCTTGAGTAGCGTACTGCCGACTTGGGTGGGAACTGAATGGTACTTTCGTAGACGGCGAAAGCTGCGTCCGCACCAAGCGGAATCAGCTTCATTCCCCACAGGGTGTAGTTCGATACATTCTGCTCCGCCATTTCGTTCACGGCTTGAAGCTTGGTGCGTTCGCCCTTGCCGTCGACCTCGACGCCCTGATAGTCATCCGCTAAGAGATCGCCGTAGGCTTTTTTATCCTTGTTCTTGATCGCTTCCCATTCGGCTTTGATTTTGGATTCAAACATATTCCTCAGGGCATCATTGGAGGGATTTCCGGACGGCCGCTCTTCTCCGAACCTGGCCGGCATTGTGGGCTGTTGCGCCATTGCCAGTGACGTGAGTATGACAACAATAAAGATGGAGGCGAAGCAGCTTTTCATCGTTTCTCCAGATAGGAATTGCCTGCGCGCTAACAAGTTATCATTGTTTTCGGGAGAGCCCAACTGCCAGCGCGTTAAAATGACGCGCGACTCGATCGCCAACGGTGACCTCGAATCCACGTATGCCGCAAAACGATATCGAAATTCTAGCGCGCGAACTGTTTTCCGCGCAGCAGACGGGCAAGATGGTCGAGCCCCCGTCTGCCCGGCCTGGGTTCGATCTTGACACTGCTTATGCGGTCGAAGTCGGTCTCAAGAAGTTCCGCGAGGCTGATGGGCACAGCTCTGTTGGCCGCAAAGTTGGCTATGCCAATAAGGCGATGTGGCGCGTGCTCAAGTTGGAGACTCTTGTCTGGGCTCACATGTACGACGACACGGTGCATTTCAGCGAGGGCAACTCACCGACCTTGTCTATCGCAAATCCTCGATCGCTGAAGATCGAACCCGAGATTGTTTTTGGTTTGAAAAAGCCGCTGACGAGCCAAAGCCTTGATGCCGCGGCTGCCCTGGCATGCACAGATTGGCTGGCGATCGGATTCGAAATCATCGATTGTCCATTCCCCGAATGGAAGTTTCAGCCCAGCGATTTTGTGGCTTCATTTGGACTTCATGCCGCTCTCGTGGTCGGCGAGAAGATTCGAGTTCGACCGGAATTGATTCCAAAGCTTGTCGAGGAGTTGCCGCGATTCAAGGTTCGGATGTTCAAGGACGGAGAGTTCGTGGAAGAAGGCTCCGGCAAGAATTGTTTGAAGAGTCCCGCGTTGTGTCTGGCCGAACTTGGATCGGCCATCGAACGCCGCTTTCCATCCGAACCGGTGAGCACGGGAGAAATCGTCAGCTCTGGGACGCTCACGGCCGGACATCGGACCGAGAGAGGTGACGTTTGGCGCGTTGATATCGACGGGCTGCCGCTGCCATCGCTAACACTGCGCCTGACTTGACG
>JBAVGI010000014.1:0-1959 GCA_049684755.1 Candidatus Sulfotelmatobacter sp. | reverse complement strand
GCTGGTGCCCAAAGCCGCGGCACGGCTGAAACACCGCTTCCCACATGTGAGCATCTGCGTCCTGCCGGGACCGCATGAGCAGCTCCTGCCTTCGTTGCGGGTCGGTGAGATTGACCTGTTCTTTGGCCGAAAGGGAACGGCGCCTCAGATGGTCGGATTGACTTTCAAACGCCTCTTCCAAGATCGGCTCGTCATTGTTGCACGCCCAAGGCACGCGTTTGCTGGGCGCCGTGACACGAGCTTAGCAGACCTTGCGGGGCTGCCGTGGCTTGTCCCACTTGCTGACGCTGGTTTCACGAACTATCTGGCTGGAATATTTTTGCGATCCAATCTCGACTTACCGAGAAACCGCGTCGAGATGACGTTTGGTCCGTCGATGTGGATCTACATGGACGAGAGCGACGCCGTTGCGGCGATGCCAAGCAACCTTGTTTCGAGCGAAATCCGGGCGGGACGCCTTGCCATTATCAAGAGTGAACCAGGTTGGGTTCTCCCGCCCTTCGGGATCTGCCATCGCAGCGAGAATTCCCTGACAGCGCCGGCCCGTGTGTTATTGAACGAATTGGTGCACGTTGCCGCACAACGCCGACAGGAGGTCAAACATATACTGTCCGCGCTAAACTTGTCCCTCTCCGACGATTCTGGCTGAAGAGGCCGCACGCACGATGCCACACGGACTCGGTTTTAATAGCGCAGTTCCGCGGAAAGGTATCGCGACTGCGGAAGAAAGTATCACCTGATTTCGTCGCGTGATGCTAATTTCACGCGGCAGACCGTTCACCACTGCGACAGAGTGGAATGTTTATTTCGTTGAATTGTCGAAGAGGCACTTTCGATGAGCGTGCGCGGCGGAAGCGACTACATTGCCGGACTTCGTAAACATCCAAAGGACGTATGGATATCGGGTCGGAAGGTTGGCGATGTAACCGGTGACGCCGCGTTTCGCCGTCCGGTAGCGGCAATGGCCTCCATCTATGATTGCCAGGTCAATCCGGACCTGCGCGATAAAATGATTTACCGATGCGACGGTGACGGAGAAGTGGCTGGCCTGTCGTTCATCATTCCACGAAGCCGCGCGGAACTCGAACAACGGCGAGAGGCGATGCGGATATGGGCCAACGCGACGTTTGGCCTGATGGGGCGTTCCCCTGACTACCTAAATACCCAGCTCGCGGCAATGGCCGATGCACCGGAATACTTCGCGGAAGGTAAGGCCAAGTACGCAGAGAATGTCGCGAACTACTATCGATTTTGCAGGGACAAAGACCTTTTCCTCACGCATGCTATCGTCAACCCGCAAGTGGATCGTAGCAAATCGTCATCCCAGCAAGCTGACGAGTACGCGCACCTCCGCGTCGTTGAAGAGACCAAAGACGGGTTGCTCGTCCGCGGCGCCAAGATGCTCGCGACTCACGGTCCGACGGCCGACGAAATCTTAGTCTATCCCTTACCTTTCTCCCTTCGTCCTGGCGAGGAGAAGTATGCTCTTGCGTTCGGTATTCCGACCGATGCACCAGGACTGCGCTTCATTTGCCGGGAGCCCTATGACACGGGCGACCAATCCCAATGGGATCATCCCCTCGGCTCGCGCTTCGAGGAGCCGGATGCCATCGCGGTGTTCGACGACGTGCTGATCCCGTGGGATCGGGTGTTTCTGTACGGGGACGTAGAACTCGGTAACGCCTTCTTCGCTCGGACGCGATTGCAATGCCATACCGGCCACCAGACTGCCGTGCGTGGACTTGCGAAATGCCGATTCATGACGGCTTTGGCGATCAGCCAAACACGTGCCGTCAAGACGGACAGTTTTCTGCACGTTCAGGAGCAGTTGGGTGAATGTCTTGGCTACCTCGAGCTGATTGAGGGCGCCGTCCTGCTATCAGAGCAAAAGGCAGAAATGACGCCTCGGGGCACATTGCGACCGGCATTGGAGCCTTTGCAGGCCGTGCGGTACCATCT
>JBAVGI010000013.1:0-13263 GCA_049684755.1 Candidatus Sulfotelmatobacter sp. | reverse complement strand
TTAAAGTGGTGACGGAGGGACAAGGGTCGATGACGGCCGGGGATCTGGCGGCGCGGGAGGAGTTTCATCGCAAGGTGGCGCGGCTTTACCGGGCGGCATCAGGTGCGACGCGGACGGCGCATGAGGTGGAGGATCGGTTGAAATCGATTCGCGAAGCGTTGCGGGATACACCGGCGGCGGAAAAACAATTGGATGCCGAGGCGGACGCGATTGAAAAGAATGACCGGCTGATTTTACGGGCACTCAGCGGGGATAAGGAAATGCAGAAGCGGAACGAACCGGTGGCGTCATCGATCAATGACCGGATCGAAGCCATCATGGAGGGCGAGAGATTTTCTTTGGCGAAGCCGACGCAGAGTCATGTTGAGGATTACAACATTGCCGGTGCGGAGTTTGCGGAACAACTTGGGAAACTTCATACACTGGTTGAAGTGGATTTAGCCAAGCTGGAGAAAGATATGGAGGCTGCGGGAGCGCCTTGGACGCCGGGGAGGGTGCCGGAGTGGTCGGAGAAATAAGGGTGGAACCCGAGAGTTTGAGGAAAAAATCTTTAGCACAGGGGACACAGAGGAGCACAGGGTAGGACGGAATGAAAATTATTCGGAAAGTTCTTCTGGCTTTGCAAGTCACTTGGTTTTTTTTCAGGCGGCTGTGGTAAACTCGCCGCCGACTGTTGCTTTGCGCTGTGGGGCGCGGCAACCGCCGTGGGGAAATCGTTCGACCTCGCTTCTTGTAGTTGGGAGGACTGGGGAATGGGCCTCGCGTTAATGGGTTTGATCTGGCTGATCACGTTGGCCAGCACGTACTTCTTTGTTGCCAAAACCTGGTGGCTGCCGGTGGGAGCCTCTTCCGCCACGGGATTTATTGACGGACAACTCACACTCACCTTTATTTTGATGGGAATAGTTTTTCTGGCGGCGCAACTGTCGCTGGGCTACATCGTCTGGAAGTACCGGCAAACGCCTTCGTCGCCGCCGGTGCTTTATTCGCATGGCAATACTCGACTGGAAATTGTGTGGACGGTGCTCACGACAATTTTGTTCGTCGGATTGAACCTGATGGGCAGCCGGGTGTGGGCGAGCCAGCGCTTCGATCAGGCCGGGCCGGGCGCGGTGCAGGTGGAGGTGACGGGGATGCAGTTTGCCTGGTACTTCCGCTATCCCGGGCCGGATGGAAAGTATGGGGCGACGAGTCCGAAGCTGATGGATCCGTCGGCGGGTGGCGAAGCGGCGGTGGGATTGGACACGTCCGATGCGGCGGCGAAGGATGATGTGGTGACGGGGACGATGTATTTACCGGTCGACCGGCAGGTGGATATCAGTTTGCGCGCGGTGGATGTGATCCACAGTTTTTTTGTGCCTTCGCTGCGGTTCAAACAGGACGCGGTTCCGGGATTGAACATTCACATGCACTTCACGCCGACGGCGATTGGTGAGTATGAGATCGCGTGCGCCGAATTGTGCGGCCTGGGACATTACAAGATGCATGGCATGGTACACGTGGTCAGCCAACCAGATTTCGATAAGTGGCTGGCGGCACGGGAGGCGGAGAAACAGTAATGGCGACCGCGGCTACGGTTCACTCGCACGCTCCTCAGGGATTTATCCGGAAATATATTTTCAGTCTGGATCACAAGGTCATTGGCATTCAGTATTTCTTTCTGGCGCTGACGGCGGTTTTTGTGGGGATGTTTTTGTCGCTGCTGATGCGCATTCACCTGGTGTGGCCGAATGCGGTGCTGCCGCTGGTGGGGGAGATCAAGCCGGAGACTTACCTCAGCCTGCTGACGATGCACGGGACGATTATGGTTTTCTTCGTGCTGACCACGGCGCCGCAGGGCGGGTTTGGAAATTATTTTCTGCCGATTCAGATTGGCGCGCCGGACATGGCGTTTCCAGTGCTGAACATGCTTTCGTTCTGGACGACGTTTCTCGCATTCGTGACCATCATCGCGGCATTTTTTGTGACTGGTGGAGCGCCGCTGCATGGGTGGACGGGATATGCGCCGCTGAGTGCGCTGCCATCGGCAGGGCCGGGTGAAGGTCTGGGCGCGGATTTGTGGATTACGAGCATTGCGATTTTCTGCATCGCGTCGCTGATGGGGGCGCTGAATTTTATTACGACTACGCTCGATCTGCGGGCGAAGGGCATGACGATGATGCGCATGCCGTTGACCGTCTGGTCGTGGTTCATTACGGCGATTCTGGGATTGCTGGCGTTTGGAGTCTTGCTGTCGGCGGGGATCTTGCTGTTGATGGATCGAAATTTAGGGACGAGTTTTTATGTGCCGCTGGTGGTGGTGAACGGGCAGATCATGGGGCACAAGGGCGGGTCGCCGCTGTTGTGGCAGCATCTGTTCTGGTTCTTCGGACATCCCGAGGTTTACATCGCCATCCTGCCGGGGATGGGCGTGGCTTCGCAGGTTTTGTCGACCTTCTCGCGAAAACCGATCTTCGGATATAAGGCGATGGTTTACGCCATGCTGGCAATTGGGTTTTTCGGATTCATGGTGTGGGGCCATCACATGTTCATGAGCGGCATGAGTCCGTACTCGGCGTTCGCGTTTTCGATTCTGACGATGTGTATCGGAGTGCCCTCGGCCATCAAGACTTTTAATTGGCTCGGAACGATGTGGAAGGGACATATTCGATTCCAGACACCGATGCTGTATGCGATTGGATTCGTTTCCCTTTTTGTTTCGGGCGGATTGAGCGGGCCGTTTCTGGCGCAGCCGGTGCTCGATATTCAGTTGCACGACACTTATTTTGTGGTCGGACACTTTCATTTGATTATGGGAGTGGCAGCGATTTTTGGAATGTTCGCGGCGACGTATTACTGGGTTCCGAAAATGTTTGGGCGGATGATGAATGAGACGTGGGGACGAGTGCACTTCTTCCTGACGCTGGCGGGAACTTACGCGATCTTCATGCCGATGCATTACCTGGGGATTGCCGGCGGGACGCGGCGGTACTCGCAATATACGGAAGTGGCGTACCTGCAGAAACTGATGCCGCTCCACCAGTTCATGACTTATGCGGCGATCATTACGATTGCGGCGCAGTTTATTTTTGTGATCAATCTTTTCTGGAGCATCTTTAAGGGGCCGAAGGCGAGTGATAATCCGTGGGAGGCGACGACGCTGGAGTGGACTACGGCGACGCCTCCGCCGCACGATAATTTTGGTGGGAAGACGCCGGTGGTGCATCATGGGCCGTATGAATATGGAGTGCCGGGAGCGGCCCGGGATTTTGTGATGCAGACGGATCCGGTGACGGTGGGGACGCACTGACCAAAATCTTTGCCACAGGGGGCACAGAGGAACACAGGGTAGGGCGATGGGACTAAAAATCATTGTTAACTTTGGCGATGGCTTGAAGCATCTTATGTGATCATGGCGACTTATAGTCCAAGCACTCCGGTAAACAAGTTGGGCCGCGGCGGGGATGTTCCTGTTCCACCGAACGGCGGTGGCGGCGGCGGCGACTCCCAGGATTCGAATCTTCCAAATTATGGGGCGCGGCTGCGGCGGGCGAGGCTGGGGCTGATCTGCGGGATTGCGACCGTCAGCATGGTTTTTATTTCGCTGACCAGTGCGTACGTGGTGCGGCAGGGATTGCCGACCTTCGATGGAGCGACGAATTCTTACGTGCGCGACTGGGGCCAGGTGCAGTTGCCGTGGCTGCTGCTGGGCATCAACACCGTGCTGTTGCTGGTGAGCAGCCTGACGATGGAATTTGCGCGGCGCAATATTAAGCGGCGGGCGGCGCTGGCTCCGCTGCAATCGATGCCGGGGATTTCACTGGGCGATGAAAAAAGTTTTCCCTGGCTGGGTGTGACGGTGTTGCTGGGGCTGGGATTTTTAGCGGGACAGTGGATGGCGTGGGGCGAGCTGAAGGCGCGCGGATTTTTTGTGAACACGAATCCGAATAGTTCGTTTGTTTATTTGTTGACGGCGACGCATGCGGTGCATCTGGCGGGAGGGATCATTGCATTGCTGTGGGCGGGGACGACTTCCCTGCTGCACCGTCCGATTGAGGGACGGCGGATTGTGGTCGACGTTACGGCGTGGTATTGGCATTTTATGGCGGTGCTGTGGGTTTATGTTTTTGCGTTGTTAGGGTTGGCAAGATAGTTCCATCGTGTGGAATGGGTAGACGCTTCAAGCGAGTTGCATAGGTCCTTCGCGCAAAGAACGCGCTGAGGATGACAAGCGAGAGAAAGGGGAATCTGGGGAAATGGCTGAAGCCGCGTTGGAACATCACGCTTCTACGGTGCATGGGGCCGCGGGCGAATTTGAAGCGCCGTTGTTTGGGGCGTACTCGAAAAAGGTGGGGATGTGGCTGTTTCTGGCCTCGGACTCGCTGACGTTCGGGGCGCTGCTGTTTGCCTTCAGCTACAACCGCATTTACACGGCGTGGCCGACGCCATTTGGCAAGGAAAGCATTATTAACGCGACCGTGATGACAGCGTGCTTATTGTCGAGCTCGCTGACGATGGTGCTGGCGGTATTGGCGGCAAAGCGTGGCGATCGGGCGTGGACGCGAAACTGGATTCTGGGGACGATGGTGTTTGGCACGGCATTTATCGTGCTGCACGGGATGGAGTGGACTCACTTGATCCATGATGGACTCACCTTGCCGGGATTTCCGAAATCGGTGGAGCACGGCGCAGGCGAATACGCGAAGATCTCAGCAGGTGTACCGCAGTTTGCCGCGACATTTTTTGGGCTGACGGCGATGCACATGTTGCACGTGACGATTGGCGTGATTTATCTGGGTGTGGTGGCGCTGCGGAAGTGGTTTCTGCCACTTTTAGGAGTGTTGTGGCTGGCCGGAGTTTTCCTGATTCCGGCGGATAATGTTTTTCATTACGGAATTCATGCGCTGTTGATCGGACTGATAGTTGCGAGCGTGATTTTGTTTTTGAAGCCAAAGGATTATGACGCGCATGATGTGGAAGTTTCCGGGTTGTATTGGCATTTTGTGGATCTGGTGTGGATGTTTATTTTCCCGCTGGTGTATTTGATGTCGACCAAGGTGTAGTGAGCCGCGACCTTAGCGCCTAAAGCCGCTGATCAGAGGAGACGTAATCGCAGCGCTGAAGCGCTGCGCCACCCAAAATCACGAATCTAAATCGGCGTGAAGTTGACGAGGGGTGTATCTATGCATGATGTGGCGACGCATGATGATAGCAAGGGGCAGTATTTCTGGGTGTGGGGAGCGCTGCTGGTTCTGACGGGCGTCGAGGTCTGGCTGGGTTACCGGCAAGTCTTCGAGCCCGTAAGAATGCTGGAAGTACTGCTGGTGCTTTCGGTGATCAAGTCGGCGCTGATTATTGCTTATTTCATGCACTTGAAGTTTGAGACCGCGATCATGCGATGGATGATCGTGATTTCGGTATTCGCATTGTTTGTGATCATGTATCTGTTTTTCTTCCCCGACGCGGGCCGGATTCTGCGGCTTGGGGTCGGATAGGACTCAGGGATGAGATTTTTTCAACGAAAACTTCGCGTCATTGCGTTGCTGTTTACAGTCGGATGGATCAGCATCCCCGCGCTGGCGCAAGGGTGCGCGATGTGCAACGCGGTGGCGCGAGCCACGCCGAAAGAGGGTCAGCGGGCGTTGAACCGGGCGATTCTGGTGATGCTGGTTCCCCCGATCAGCATTATGGTGGTTGGAGTGGGGCTTGCTTTTCGCTATGGAAAGCAACGGGACGAGGAGCAGGACGAGGGCCGAGAATAATTCGTGCGACCACAGGGGCAGGGGCTAAAGCCCATCTTTCATTAACCGCTTTACGCGGCGCTGAAGCGCCGCTCTTCCACGGTTGTTCCGAACGGTATCGACGGCTCCGATAGTATCGACGGTTACTGCGACGGCTTCGGCGCTTGCGGTGACATGCGATGGTTACTGCGCCGATTCCAATGGTGGTTCCGAGATTTCCAATCGCTTGTTCAGGCGGCGGCGGTGGCTGCCATTTTCTCTTCCAGGGTTGCGGCCTCACGGGCGCCGGTGTGGCGGAGAACTTCGCAGGCCCACATTGTTTTGGCGCTCTCCGCGCAGGAAACGTAGACCAATACTCCCAGTTTGCGGAGCTGAGTTTCGAAGCGGTCGGCTTCGTCGTCGGAAAAACCCAAACCCACCAAGGTTCTGGCATTGCCACAGAGGGCGGGTCCTTCATGCGAAACCATGAGCGCGTGGAAGAAGCTCTGCGACTTGATGAAGAAGCCAACGCTGGGTATCAGTACGGCACCGAAACCGGAGAGCCATCCGATCAACTGCGCGGTGATGGCATTGGATTCGCGTTCGGAGTTGAACAGGCTGGCATCGCGCACCAGGGCCGCAATGGGATGAGTGGGGGACAGCATCATGCAAATATCTTCGTTTTCGAATCCGGCCTGATTCAGGGTGTGTACGACGTCGTTCAGAGGGACGTTCTGCGAGTACATTCCGTAGGCGGCGGGGGAGTTGAGTGGCATGTGAATTCTCCAAAGTCTGCGAACATGTGCCAACCGAGGAACCGGGAATAGAGTGCGACAAATCTGATGCGATATTCTTGCGTAGACGGAGACACCAAGCGAGCCGTCCCAGGCACCAAACACTCCGGAAGTTACACTGCCTCCGGCAAATTTAAACTCGGGTAAATCATGTAGGAATGGGTAAGGTTTAACCTGTCGCTCGAGTAGCGCCGTTTAGCGGCCTGTTTCGGCGGTCGATATGCGGAGTGAGTCTGAAAGCGGCGGGTCCAATTGGCAGGCTTGTTGCAGGAGATTTCCAAACTTGCTGTTCGGAGGCATGGCGATGAAAAGGTTCCTTCTCCGTTTCGCATTGGCTGCGACTTTAACCTTGGTGGTTGTGATTGGCAGAGGGTCGGCGCGGGCTCAACAGCAAAGCGAAGGTCAAATTCCAGCCTCTGGAGAGGCAACGACGCAAGAGGCTAAGTCCTTCAGTGGCAGGATAGTAAAAGAGAATGGGAAACTGGTACTTAAGGATCCGGTGACGAAGGTGATTTACAAACTCGACGATCCGGCGAAGGCCAGGCAGTATGTGGGCAAGCGGGTGAAAGTAACGGGCAAGCTGGAGATGAACAGTAACACGATTCGGGTGGAGAGCATTGAAGTTGTCATGTAAGGGGGCTCAGGGGCTAAAGCCCGGACAAGGTGGAGTAGAATTACGCGGCGCTGAAGCGCCGCTCTTCCACGGTGTTAGGGATGTTTTCGTTCGGACTACGGATGTTGTCGTTGGGACTACGGATGTTGTCGTTCGGCTCTGAGGAATGCTCTGCGCGGCGGAACGTGCTTTCTGATCTGGGTGAGAGACGTCTGGTCGAGGCTAAAGAAATTCTACTTGCCGCTTTGACGCTTGCGTAACGCCTTCCGTCGCGTCTGCGTGCGATCTGAATCCCTGCTTTATAATAGAAGATTCGGCAGTGCTCGCTGAGGCTGCTGGGGCGGTCCGGGCGCATAGGTGTCCCGGAAACGGGAAGTTGCCAAAGCGGTGTCTCACCGGATGTCCACGGAAAATAACATAGTCGTGCACGGGGCGCGGGTGCATAACCTCAAGAATATCGATTTTGAGGTGGAGCACAATGCGCTGACGGTGGTCACGGGAGTGTCGGGATCGGGCAAGTCTTCGCTCGCGTTCGACACAATTTACGCCGAGGGGCAGCGGCGGTATGTGGAGTCGCTGTCGGCCTATGCGCGGCAATTTCTGGAGCGGATTGAAAAGCCGGATGCGGATTCGATAGATGGAATCGCGCCGGCGGTGGCGATCCGGCAGAAGAACTCGACGCGGAATCCGCGATCGACCGTGGCTACGGCGACGGAAATTTATGACTATCTGCGGCTGCTGTTCGCGCGGGTGGGGCGGACGTACTGCGCGAATTGCGGGCGCGAAGTAAAGAAGGATACGGTCGACGAGATCGCGGATACGATTCTGGGGCTGGATCCGGAGACGCGGGTGCAAGTTGTGTTTCCGCTGCAGGCGCCGGGCAGTGCGACACCAGAGCCGGCGAAGAAAATAGCTCGCGGACGCAAGAGCAGCAAGAAAAGTGCCGGCGTGGGTTCGGGCCTGACGGAGCAGTTGAAGACCCGGCTGTTTGAATTGCGGAAGGCGGGATTTAACCGGTTGTACCAGGCGGGGCAGGTATTCGAGTTTTCCACGCCGGAATCTTTGCTGGATATTAATTTCGATCAGCCCGTATTCATGCTGGTGGACCGGCTTACGATTTCGGCGGAGGCGCGAACGCGAATTGTGGACGCGGTGGAGACTGCGTACCGGGAATCGGGTGAGGTGATCTTCGATTTGCCGGCACGCGATGACGAGCCTGCACAGCAATTACGGTTTTCTCAGCGCTTTGAATGCAAGCGCTGCAATTTGCGCTACGAGGAGCCGGAGCCGCGGCTGTTTTCTTTCAATAATCCTTATGGGGCTTGCGCGCGTTGCCAGGGATTTGGAAACACGATCGATTTCGATCTCGACCTGGTGATTCCGGACAAAACGAAATCTTTGGGCGAGGGAGCGATTGATCCGTGGAACAAACCGAAGTACCGGCCGGTGTTCACCGAGATGAAACGGTTTGCCAAGCAGAATGAGATTCCGCTCGACGTGCCTTGGGGAGAACTAGAGCCGGAGCAGCAGGAACTTATTCTCTGCGGCGAAGGTGATTTTCTGGGAGTGCGCGGATTCTTCCAGTACCTGGAGCGGAAGAAATACAAGCTGCACATCCGAGTGTTTTTGAGCCGCTATCGCGGGTATTCAACTTGCCTGGATTGCCGGGGAAGCCGGCTGCGGCTGGAAGCGCGTCAGGTCAAGATCAACGGGCGAAATATTTGCGATGTGTGCGCGATGACGGTGGAGGATGCGGCGAAGTTCTTTGCCGAAGTGGAGTTGAGGGCGGAAGAGGCGGAGATTGCGGAAAGGCTGCTGGAGGAAATCCGCGAGCGGCTGCGGTTTTTGAACGATGTGGGGCTGGAATATTTAACGCTGGACCGGTTGGCATCGACGCTTTCGGGAGGCGAGGCGCAGCGGATTCAGCTGGCGACATCGCTGGGATCGCGGCTGGTGGGAACTCTGTATGTGTTGGATGAGCCATCGATTGGGTTGCACAGCCGTGACACGCACCGGCTGATCAAGATTCTGCAGGATCTGCGGGATCTGGGAAACACGATTCTGGTGGTGGAACACGATCCGGACATTATGCGGACGGCGGACCGGATTCTGGATCTGGGCCCGGGCGCGGGAGAGAATGGCGGGAAGCTGGTGGCGGCGGGAACTTACGATGAGATTTTGCGGAATCCGGCATCGTTGACGGGACGCTATCTTTCCGATGATTTGCGGATACAGATTCCGGCGGTGCGGCGGCAGCCGGGCGCGCAGCAGATCAAGATCAAGAATGTGCGAGCGAATAATTTGAAAGGAATCGACATCGAAATTCCGCTGGGAATGCTGGTGGCGATCACGGGAGTTTCGGGATCGGGGAAATCCACGTTATTGCATCAGGTGCTTTACCAGGCATTAGCCGAGGCGAAGCAGCAGCCTATTTCCAATGGGGCGCGAGGAACCGCGACTTGGGAAAGTCTTGAGGGCGACCGGTTTATCGATGAGGTGGTGCTGGTGGATCAATCGCCGATCGGGCGGACGCCGCGGTCGAATCCGGTTACTTATATTAAGGCGTTCGATGCGATCCGCGATTTGTTCGCTTCGCTGCCGGAGGCAAAAAAGCGCGGGTTTGGGTCGGGACATTTTTCGTTCAACATTCCGGGTGGGCGCTGCGAGACTTGCCAGGGCGATGGCACGGTCACGGTGGAGATGCAGTTTCTGGCGGATGTGGAATTGATTTGCGAGGAGTGCAAGGGCACGCGGTACAAGGCCCAGGTTCTGGAGGTTCGTTACCGAGGAAAGAATATTCATGAAGTATTGAATCTGACGGTGAAAGAGGCGCTGAAGTTTTTTGCCGAGGCTCCCAAGATTACCGATAAGCTGCGCGTGCTGGATGAAGTTGGGCTGGGATATTTGCGGCTGGGGCAATCGGCGACAACTTTGTCGGGCGGTGAGGCGCAGCGCATGAAGCTGGCGGCGCATCTGCAACCAGCGGCGCGGGAGATTGGACGGCCAAGTTCGGGCAGGCCTGACGAATCTCGCCGGCGACGGCGATTGCTTTATATTTTTGACGAGCCCACGACCGGATTGCACTTTGACGATGTGAGCAAATTGCTGGCTGCGTTTCGCCGGCTGATCGATGCGGGCGGGTCGATTCTTGTAATCGAGCACAATCTGGAAGTGATCAAAACTGCGGACTGGGTGATCGATCTGGGGCCAGAGGGTGGGGCGCGCGGCGGCAAAGTGGTGGGTGCGGGAACCCCGGAGACAATTGCAAAACTGGTGGGCTCTTATACTGGGAAATATCTGGCTCGAGTGCTGAACGGACATGGCAGTGGCAACGGAGCGTCGCGTCCCGATGGCAGCAAGTAAGGTTCTTGCGAGCGCGCTACTGGCGTTGGCTTGCGGCTGGGCGATCGCACAGGACACAAGCCAGGCTCCGGAGGCGTCTTCCCTTCCCTCCTCCTCTTCGCCTTCTTCTGCTGCCTCTGGGGCGCATCAATCGAGTTCCGGGGATCATCGCGCGGTCCATCACATTCGCGTTCCGGATGACGAGGCCGCGGCTCCGCCTGCAGAACTCAAGCAGGCGGAAGCGGCTATTGAAAAGCAGGATTATTCCGCGGCCCAATCCCTGCTGCGCAAGTTTCTTGAGCGGGATGCCACAAGTTATGTGGGATGGTTCGATCTAGGGTTCGCGGAAAATGCTTTGGGGAACGTGGATGCATCGATTACGGCTTATCGCAAATCTGTGGCGGCGAAGCCGGATGTGTTCGAATCCAACTTGAATCTGGGATTGCAACTGGCGAAAACCTCGCAGCCGGATGCAGAGGAATTCTTGCGGGCGGCAACGCGACTGAAGCCGACGAGTCACGTGGATGAAGGGAAATACCGGGCATGGCTGGCGCTCGGACGCACGCTGGAAAAATCAAAGCCGGAAGAGGCTCTCGCGGCGTTCGAGAAAGCGGCGGAGCTGCAGCCGAAAGAGGCCGAGCCACATTTTTCCGCGGGAATGCTGTTGGAGCAGAAGAACAAGTTTGCCGATGCGGAACACGAATATAAGCGCGCGCTGGAGTTGGACCCGGGATCGCGGGATGCGCTGATGGGGCTGGCCAGTGTTTACATGCGGGGACGGCGGTTTCCGGAGGCGGAAGATTATTTGCGGAAGCTGCTGGCGCGGAATATGGATTCGAGTCCGGTGGAAATACAGTTGGGGCGCGTGCTGGCTGCGGAAGGCAAGAATGACGATGCGATTGCGGCGATGCGCGACGGAATCAAGCTGTCTCCGGGGGACGAAGCGGCGCAGCGCGATCTGGCGGAGTTGTATACGACGACGGGAAAGAACGATTTGGCGGAGGCGGAGTACCGTGCGCTCGTAGTCCTGCATCCTAATGATGCGGAGCTTCACCGCCGGCTGGGCCAGGCGCTGTTGCGGGAAAAGAAACCGAAAGACGCGCAGCAGGAGTTCCTCACGGCGGTGAAGCTGAAACCTGACCTGGGAGAAGCGTATGGCGACCTGGCATTTGCCGCGGGGGAAAATGAAAACTACGAATTGGCGATTAAAGCGCTGGATGTGCGCGGCAAATTGTTGCCGGAGAATCCGGTGACCTATTTTCTGCGGGCCTCAGCCTACGATCATCTGCGGCAGTTCAAGCCAGCGGCGGCGAATTATCACCTTTTTCTGAACACGGCGAATGGGAAATATCCTGATTACGAGTGGAAGGCGAAACACCGGCTGATTGCGATTGAACCGAAGAAGTGATTGGCGGAAGTGAAATGGCGTGTGGGATGAAACCTTCACGATGTTGGTGGATGGCGGCGGCACTGGTTGCAATCGCACTCTCGAGACCCCTCGCGCTGATGGCGCGGCGGGAAGTTACGGTAGCGGAATTGAAGCAGCAAGTTGCCAATGCCAGCATTGCCGAGCGGCCAGCGCTGTGCGTTGAGATCTGCGAGCGGCAACTGGATGCGGCGGACCGTTTCTACGTGGCGGGCGACAGCGACCAGGGGAAAGCCGCGCTAGTGGACGTTATCGCCTTTGCCGAACTGGCGCGCGATTACGCGATACAGGCGCACAAGCGGGAGAAGCAGAGCGAAATCGCGATCCGCAAGATGACTCACAAACTGGCCAATTTAAAACACACGGTCTCGGTGGAGGATCAGGGGCAAGTGCAAGAGGCAATCGACCGCCTGGAACGGATTCGGGATGATTTGCTGGCGGCGATGTTTCCTAATGGGGCCAAGAAATGAAAATCCGCTGGTTTGAAGCGATCGCTGGAATGAGCCTGCTGTTGCTTGTCGCCACGCCAGGCCTGGGCCAGCGGCATCGAGATCCTTTTACGCGGGCGGAGATCGATCAGATCCGCGATACCAGCTGGGAGCCGGAGCTCAGGCTGCCGCTCTACGTGCAGTTTGCGCGGGCGCGACTGGTGGGGATGGAAGAAATGCGCGCCGACCCTAAGACCAAGAATCGCGCGCAGCAGACGCATGACAAGCTGGATGACTTCCTGCTGATCTATGACGAGTTGAACGATAACATCGATACGTATGTGGACCGGAAGAATGATATTCGCAAGCCGCTGAAGGTGGTGATTGATGCGGATACGGAGTTCCAGGCGAAGTTGCTCGCGTTACGGGATGCGGCGGGTGTTTCGCCGGAGGAATTTAAGCAATACGAATTTGTTTTGAGTAACGCTCTGGATACGGTGGATAGCACCGCCGAGGATCACAAGCAGACTCTGGCGGATCAGGAAGAGGCGGCGAAGCATAGGAAGAAAAGCGATGCGCAGAGTGGTGGCCGGCCGGAGTGAGGTGGGTCCTTGCGTCGAAAGTGCGCACGAGTGCGACCTCAGGGGCTAAAGCCCCTCTACTTCTTCGCGAGTTTACGCGGCGCTGAAGCGCCACTCTTCCATGGTGCTGCGGGCGGTCGGGTCGGATCGAAGATCAAAGACGCCGGAGCGGCGCTCTTTGGCGGTTGCGCGGGCAACGCGGTTGTGCGCGCTGAGAGCAGGTTCCTCCCCTGCGCCCTCGCTAGCGCTCGTGCTCCGGTCGGAATGACAGGTTGAAGAGAAGTCCGGCCATGCTAATCTGGGCTCATTGTGCGTGAGGGATTGCTCGAACTTTTCCAGGAAGAACACCGGCAACTGCGTCCGGGGACGGCGACGCCTGA
>JBAVGI010000012.1:0-1519 GCA_049684755.1 Candidatus Sulfotelmatobacter sp. | reverse complement strand
GTCAGCGGTTATTGTCGTCACACCAATCGAACCAGCTCGCGGGCCTGCCGACGATCTGGTGCCCGTAAGCGGCCATCCAGAGTTCCAGCCCGGGGTGACGCGGGTTCTCCTCCGGGGTCGGCCATACGCGGGACCAGTGCGGGTTCCCGTCAGCCCCCGATGCGGACCAGGTCGAGGGTCTCCATGCCCTCGCCGAACTCAGGCGCTGGGTGGTGCTCGAGCAGCACGAGGGAGGGCCCGTATCTGCGAGCCAGGGTGGCCCAGATCCGCCGGGCAGATTCAGTGACGGAGGTGAGGCCGCCGGTCTCAGTGACAACAGCCAGATAACCCGGAGAAGCAGCCGCAGTGGCCCAGACACGCAAGTGCCCGACCCCTTCCCGCGCCAGGCCCCACGCCGGGTACTGCCAGAACGGGTCATCAACGAGCAGCTCGCCAAACGGCGGAAGGTCATCCGCGGAGGCGGGCGTCAGTCCTTCCATCGGTGATTGTGGTACCCGGCCGCCAGTGTGGTACATCTAGCCCCGTCAGCTGAGGCACGAGAGAGGAGCGACGTAGTTTTCCCGATATTGTTTCCCGACACTGTGACCTGCATGGCGCCATGCGGCGCCGCGCTGCGCGGTCGTGTCGGGTGACGGGTCGTTTCCCCTACACCGAGACGACCAAGCAGTCCGGCCAAGATCATCGTGTATAGAGCGGAGTACGCCAACTCTGGGAAACATCCGCCCTGGCCGAATGCTGATCATCGAGGACAGGGTGAACCTGTGATCGCCCGGTCCGAGCTTCGGCCGTGCACCACTACGCTCATTCGGCATGATCAGGTCTCCTGCACCCACCCCCGGGCCGGTTACCCGGGTCATAGTCAAGGTGGTAATGGTGCACACCAGTTCGGGTACGGACTGGATACCGCTGGCAGTGGCCATCGGCGGTGTGCTCCTTTCCCTGGCCTCCCTCGGTTGGCAGGCATTCACCTTCTGGCGTTCGGGCCACCGGGTCCAGGTGGAGCTGCGAGCGGGTGCTATCGGATCGGGAAGCAAGCTGCTGACCTTCTCGGAAGAGGCCAGACATAAATTCCCGATACGATCCCTCGCTTCGGCGGCTGGTCAAGGCTTCCGGTCGCCGGTCCTGACCGCCACGATCCGAAATGTCGGAAGGCAGTCTGTAACCATCCAGCAGTGCAATTGGAAAGCAGGTGACATGTCGCTGGCTCAGCCAGGGACTACGGTGGGTGACTCGTTTCCCCGGCGGCTTGAGCCAGGCGATCAGTGCTTGGCGGTCATCGACTTGACTGTAATCACAACCATTCTTGCCGCTTCAGGTGCTGTGTTGAACGATCACAGGCGGGACGTCACAGCAGTTGCGGACCTAGGGACCGGCAGGTCCGTCCGCAGCAAGTCGCTCGAGATTCCTCCAGAACTTGACCCGCCAGCCCTGGCCAACGGTCCCGCGACGGCTCCGAGCTGAAGGTCCCGACCCGCTTGGCAAAAGACTCCCACTGCCCGGCCATCGCACGACCGCGCTG
>JBAVGI010000011.1:0-11146 GCA_049684755.1 Candidatus Sulfotelmatobacter sp. | reverse complement strand
AAATTCGCCGCCGATGTCAGCTTCAATAGTGAAGCTCCCTGGTTCGCAACTTTCCAGAACGGAGCTTTTAGAGGAGACAAGGCTGAGGTTGGCGCAGCAGCGGCCCCGGTGGAAACTGTGAACGCAGAAATCGGGGATGGTGTAATTCGCAACCAGCCGCAGGAAGTTTTCAAAGAAGCCAAGCAAGCCGTCGACCTGACCCAAGCCGAAATCATTGTCTCCGTGGGACGCGGAATTAAGGAACAGAAAAATATTGAGATCGCTAAACAGCTCGCCGAAGCTCTGGGCGGAGAGTTGGCGGCCTCGCGTCCGATCTGCGATTCGGGATGGCTGCCTATGGACCGCCAGATCGGATCATCGGGCCAAACGGTCGCGCCCAAACTTTACCTTGCTCTCGGCATCAGCGGCGCAATTCAGCACATCGTCGGCATGAAGGGTTCACGCACCATCATCGCGGTCAATAAAGATTCGGAAGCCCCGATTTTCGAAATTGCAGATTACGCGATCGTGGGGAACTTGTTCGACATCGTTCCGCCGTTGATCGAGGAAGTGAAGAAAGCGAAGGCGGGCGGGTAACCATGCGACTTCAGCTTGCGCCTTTGATAATTCTGGCGATTCTCCAGGCCAGTCTAGCTCAGGGTGTCGGCGGACAAGACGATCCCTGTATTCGCGCCTATGGAACGGCCTCCGTCGAGCATTTCTTGGCGGATCTTCAGCATTCTGTCGCCGTCGATGACCGCGCTCATGTGGCTGAGATGGTTCGCTTCCCGATCAGCATTACAGTCGAAGGCAAGGCGCTGACACTGCGAAATAAAGACCAATTGCTGAAGTACTACAACGTTGCTTTCGACACCAAAGTAAAGGGCTTCATCGCGAAGCAAGAGGTCTCGAAGCTGTTCTGTAATTCGCAGGGAGTTATGATTGGTCGCGGGGAAATTTGGATCAACACCGGCGGCGGGAAGCCTTCCCAGCTGAAAACTGTTGCGATCAACAACAATCCGCCGTGGTCGACCGAGGACAATTAGATCGAAATGCTGGTCTTCCGCAAACCCATCGAAGGCGTCGAACGCCCGCAGATGCTGGCCGACGTGGTCATCGTCGGCGGCGGTCCCGCCGGCATGGCCTGCGCTCTACGTTTGTCGCAGTTGATTGATCAGCACAACGCCGCGTATCCCGATTCGCAACTCAGCAAAGAGAACATTTACGTCCTGGAAAAAGCGCGCGAGATCGGCCAGCACTGCCTCTCAGGAGCTCTGCTCGATCCGCGATCCATGCGCGAATTGCTTCCGGAATTTGAAAAAGAAGCGCCCCTCGACGCCCAAGTCACGAAAGAAGCGGTTTATTTTCTCACCGAGAAGAGCAAATTCAAGCTTCCCATAACGCCGCCGCCGCTGCGCGATCACGGCAATTACGTGATCTCGCTGAATCGTTTTGTGAAATGGCTGGGCGGCAAGGTGGAAGAGACCGGCATCACCATCTTCACTGGATTCGCTGGCTCGGAACTCTTGTTCGATGGCGATCGTGTCACCGGCGTTCAGACCGACGATAAGGGCGTGGACAAGGAAGGTCGTCCGAAATCAAACTTCGAGCCCGGCTACGACCTGCGGGCCAAGATCACGATTCTCGCTGAAGGTCCGCGTGGATCCCTGACCAAACAACTCATCAATAGATTCGATCTCGCGAAGGACGCCAACCCGCAAACTTACGGCGTCGGCGTAAAAGAACTCTGGGAGGTTCCCTCCGGCCGCATCGCGCCCGGCGAAGTAATTTACACCCTGGGCTGGCCGCTCACTACAAAGGAATATGGCGGAGCCTGGATCTACGGCTCGAAAGACAACATTGTGTCACTCGGCTTTGTGACTGGACTCGACTATCCGGATCCACGGCTCGATCCGCAACACGTGTTGCAGGATTTCAAGCAACATCCCATGGTCGCGAAGTTGCTCGAGGGCGGCAAGATGATCCGCTACGGGGCAAAATCGCTGCCGTATGGCGGCTGGTGGGCGATTCCACCCGTGGCCGGCAATGGATGGATGATCCTCGGCGACTCCGCCGGCTTCCTCAACTCCGCGCGCCTCAAAGGAATTCATCTCGCCATCAAGAGCGGAATGCTGGCCGCAGAAACTGCTTTCGAGGTTCTGAGAGATGAGGCGCTAAAGAAAGACGATTCGACTGCTAAGCTTGCCAACTATCAGAAGAAGGTCGAATCCAGTTGGATCAAGGACGAACTCTGGAAAGTTCGCAACATGCACCAGGGATTCGAACAGGGTATGTATGCCGGCATGTTCCACACTGGCTTGCAGATGGTCACCGGCGGCCGCGGACTGCGCAACCGCTATGCGGCGAAGGCCGGACACGAGCACATGCACAAGCTCGCTGAACTGCCCGCCAACGGGGGCGCTGAGGCGCACTTGCTCGGCCCCGCCAAAGGCGACGGCAAACTTACTTTCGACAAGCTCACCGACCTCTACCACTCCGGCACCAAGCACGAAGAAGATCAGCCCTCGCACCTGATCATTCACGATACAAACATTTGCAATGCGCGGTGCGTGAAAGAATATGGCAGTCCCTGCCAGAATTTTTGTCCCGCAAATGTCTACGAAATGGTCGATGACTCGACACAGCCAAATGGCAAACGCATCAGCTTGAATCCCTCGAACTGCGTGCACTGCAAAACTTGCGACATCGCCGACCCGTACCAGATCATTACCTGGGTTCCACCGGAAGGCGGCGGCGGCCCGAATTACGACGGGATGTAGATTTTAGATTCGCGGAGGAAAGCAGCCCGATGTTGCAACGATCGACTTTGCGCCTTGTACTCGTCGTGCTGGTATCTACTTCTGCTTTCGCCCAGCAAAAATCTGCGCCTCAGCAAACGCAGCCTAGTATCCCCTCCAGCGGCTTCGCTGGACTGGATCAATACCGCGCCTCGCGCATCGCCGTCTACACCGATGATTTCGGACAACTCGCACGTTACCGTGACGCCGACGCCGTCCTCAAGCCGCCCGCGCAAGGAGAGAATCGCGTCGTCTTCTTCGGCGACTCCATCACCGATATCTGGCATCTCGACGAATATTTTCCCGGCAAGCCTTACCTTAACCGCGGCATCGGTGGGCAGACCACTCCGCAAATGCTGGTCCGCTTCCGCCAGGATGTGATCGATCTTCATCCGAAAGTCGTGATCATCCTTGCCGGCACCAACGACATTGCTGGGAACACCGGCCCCATGCGGCTGGAAGACATTGAGGCGAACTACGCGTCCATCGCGGAACTCGCGCGCGCTCACGAGATCAGCCTGATCTATTCGTCTGTGCTTCCGATCCACAACTACATTCCCCGGTCGCACGATTTCTTCGCGCAACGCTCTACCACCAAAATTCTGGAACTCAACCGCTGGTTGAAGAGTTATTGCGCTGCGAATGGCTGCCTGTATCTCGATTACTTCAGCTCCATGGTCGACGATAAAGGTCTGATGAAGAAAGATCTCTCCGATGACGGGCTGCACCCGAATGCCGCGGGATTCAAAGTAATGGCGCCGCTCGCCGAGGCCGCGATCGAAAAGGATCTGGTCTCAGCGAAACCTTGAAACCTTTTCGTTGTCGCCAAGCTCTATAATGAACTGAGTTTCCGACCGCCCCGGCCTTCGGGCATACCCAGGCTGCGGCGGCGAGGAATAGTTTTCTCCGTGAACTCCGCGGCAGTTCTCAGCGTTCCCTGCGATCAAAGGCTTTTTTTAGCGCAGAGTTCGCAGAGAAGTTCGCGCGGAGCGCGCCGAGAAAAAACTGTTCCGAGGGTGCAGGTGGAAACGCCCGCGCCTCCCGCGGTCCGCGAGGATCGCATTGGAAAGGAAGCAGCCTTCCGGGATAATCCCGCCCGTTTGTTTCCTTCCACGCGAAATAAAAACTAACGTGCCTCTTAGCGACAAATTCGGCCGCCCCATCACCGATCTGCGGATCTCCATTACCGACCGCTGCAACTACAAGTGTGTTTATTGCCGCACTGGCAACGAGGGCGCGCTCTACGGCGACTTGCCTTTTGCGGACTATCTGCGCATGGCGCGAGTGCTGGTGGGGATGGGCGTCACCAAAATCCGCCTGACCGGCGGCGAGCCGTTGCTGCGCAAGGGCGTTGTCGAGTTTGTCCGCGAGTTCTCAAAGCTTCGTCCTCCGCAAAATGGAGCCCCGGACGCCTTCGTCCGGGGTAGTGTCACGCAGTCATCGGCGGACGAGGGCGTCCGCCGCTCCATGACCAGTTCGAACTGCGATCCGCTCGACATCGCGCTGACCACAAATGGCCATCTTCTCGCCGACATGGCCCAGGCGCTTAAGGACGCCGGCCTCACGCGGGTCACCGTCTCCATGGACGCCGTCGATCCCGACCGCTTTGCCCGCATCACCCGCGTCGCCAACGGATACGATCACGTGCTCGCCGGTATTCGCGCCGCCCGCCGCGCCGGCTTGTGGCCGCTGAAAGTGAATTGCGTGCTCATGCGCGGCTTCAACGAGGACCAGATCATCCCCTTCGGCATGTTCGCGCGCGAAGAAGGCGTCACCGTGCGCTTCATCGAATTCATGCCGCTAGAAGAAGGCCGCACCTGGTCGCCGGATACGGTAGTCACGCTCGACGAAATCCTGACGCGCATGGGGGAATATCGTCCGTTGGTCGAAATCCCCCGCGCGCGTTCGGAAACCGCGCGACGCTATCGCTTTGACGACGGCGTCGGCGAAATCGGCATTATCGCCCCGGTCTCGCATCCCTTCTGCGGTCACTGCAGCCGTATCCGCATCACCAGCGACGGCAAAATCCGGACCTGCCTGTTCTCGGTGTGGGACCACGACCTCCACGCCCAAATGCGCCGCGGCGCTTCCGACGATGAACTGGCCGATTTCATCCGCGGCGTGGTGCAAAAAAAAGAAGAACGTCACCACATCGGCGAGCCGGATTTCGTGCCGGCATCGAGGACGATGGTGCACATCGGGGGATGAGCGCCCCTCAATTTGGATAAGGTGCGAGCTATCTCATGGAGCCGCGGACGCGCCCCGTCCGGCGTGCAGCGCCACCGCAGTCTCCCCGTGAGGTTCGTGAAGATCGCTGGGCGGACGAGGCGTCCGCCCCTCCACCTTCTGCCCCGAGTTTCGCTAACATTGCCCTTGTGAAGACACGGTTGCTCATCTGCCTGTTTTTCTTTTACGTTGGTGCGAAAGCGCCTGCGCAAACCTCCTCCTACCTTGGCTTCGACCGTAATGATTATCCCGGTGACGCCAACCTGAAATCCCTGCATCAAACTTTCTCCTACACCGGCTACTGGCTCAACAATCCTCCCGGCGAAAGAACGAACACCTGGACCGGCCACCGCGCCGCCGTCGAATCCGCCGGCTTTGGATTCCTCGTACTCTTCAACGGACGCCTCTATGCCGAGCTGCAATCCGTCGCCCGCGCCACGAAGCTCGGCAACTCAGACGCGCAAGCCGCAGCCGCAGCCGCACGGCACGAAGGCTTCCCCGCGCACACAATCATCTTTCTCGATCAAGAGCAAGGCGGGCGCATGTTGCCCGAGCAGAAAGCCTACATCTATGCCTGGGTCGATGGCGTTACCGGCGCCGGATTTCGCGCCGGCATCTATTGCTCCGGCATCCCGAATAAAGATGATGGGAACATCGTGACCGCCGATGACATTCGGCAGAGCGCCGGTGAAAGGCAGATCGTTTACTGGGCGATCAACGATGCCTGCCCGCCCGCACCGGGCTGTGCTTTTCCCACACGCCCGCCAAGCCCCGCCGACAGCGGCGTTCGCTTCGCCGAGATCTGGCAGTTCGCACAATCGCCACAGCGCAAAGACGTCGCCGCACACTGCACCAACTACAGTCGCGACGGGAACTGTTACCCTCGCGGATTTTCTCCAAGCCAGCGATTGTATGTCGACGTAAACACGGCCACCTCGCCCGATCCCTCCAGTGGCAGAGTGCACTAACCGTCAACCAGGGGACTTGCGTAACGTGATCAACCAAATCAAAGTCAAAGATGACGTTAAACACTGGGCCCGCGTGGTGCCTGATCGCAAGCTGGAAATCCAAATAGACACGGCACTTTTAAATGCAGCATACTGCGGCGCGGTGCAGCCGAATAGTCTCTGGCATCGAAGCTGGCGAACGTTTCCGCTTGTTATGAGATAATTCCGCGGAGCAGCTTCTATTGGACTTCGTTCGCAATCGCTGGCTGCCATTTTCGGTTGCGATCCCCCTGGGGCGTTGACAGGAGGAATCAATGAATTCGCCGCTCCGTTTGCGTCTATCCCTTCGCTTTTCCAGCCTATTAACTTTCACACTTGCTCTGGCTGCGGCCATCACGACTGCTTGCGGCTCCAGTGGAAGCATGTCTCATCCGACGACTCCCGCCTTGAGCGGCAATACCTCGGTCACAATATTGCTGTCGAGCACCGCGAATGACCAGCTATCGCAATACAATGTCGGCTTCACAAGTATTGCTTTGACCAGCCAGTCAGGAAAAACGGTCAACCTGTTAACCGCCGGCACCTCTACTCCCAACTTCAGCGAATTCATCCATTTGAACGGTCCAGCCGAACCTTTGCTCACGGTCAGTGTTCCGCAAGATGTCTACACCACGGCAACGGCGACTTTGGATGGATACAGCGGCTTCGCGTGCGTGTCGCTCATTTCATCTGGGGGCATCCAGACGAGTTTCTTCGGTCCAGCGCAGTCAGCTACGATCAACCTGCCTTCTCCAATTACGATTACAGGTACGTCCATGGCTTTGGCGCTCAACCTTCAGGTATCACAGTCTGCCACATTCTCGAGCTGTGACCTTACACAAGCGACTTACACGAATACTCCAACCTTTAACCTCACCTCCGTGGCCGTCTCATCCCAACCCATAAACCTTGAAAGCGGCAAAGAGAACGGCATCGCCGGACTCATTTCTTCCGTCAGCGCGACCGGCAATCAGTTCGGTCTGACGACGGCCGACGGCGCTACCTTGACCCTTAACATCAACAGCAGCACCGTCTACCATGGCGTGCCAGGTTTTTCCGCGCTCGCACCCGGCATGGCCGTGGACATGGATGCGGCCATTCAATCCGATGGCTCGCTTCTGGCCACTCGAGTAGAGGTTGACGATGCGACCGTCACTTCGACGAGCGCTATCGGTGGGCCGTTGGTGCAGGTAGCCGCTTCGGTGCCCGTCTTCGCTGTGTTTGGGCGCGAACAGCAAGGTTACTTGTTTCCGAATTTGATTGGTGGCGCGCCTTTTTTCAATTTCGGCAACGCCATATTTCAAACCTCAACTCAGCTGGCGAACTTGCCGAACCTTCCGTTTTCCGCCAGTTTCAGCAGCACCAACATGGTCGCCGGCCAGAATGTTTTCATAACCAGCCATGCCACCACAATGTCAGGCGGTTCCACTTACATTCCAGCAGCCACGGTTACGCTGGTGCCGCAAACCATCAACGGGACAGTCACAGGCGTGTCCACCAGCGGCGGCTTTTCCAGCTACACGGTTACGCTTGCTAGTTACGATTTGCTTCCCTCTCTCGCCGTGCAGCCTGGGCAAACCACGCTGCTCAACAATCCCGGGAACGTCGTCGTCTACGTCGACAGCAACACCCAGATGCTGAACACCACTCCGCTCGCCGCAGGCAGTGTCCTACGCTTCAACGGACTGCTCTTCAATGACAACGGTACTCTGCGGATGGATTGCGCCCAGATAAACGACGGAGTGCCGGAATAGCTGGGTCATCTACCTGAAGGTCTCGGTTTTCGCCGCAAAAAGCTATCTGCGAATTGTCCGGTGCCGCTCCCCCTCATGCGGTAGAATAGAGATAGAAGAAATGTCCGCTCGCACTTTTACTCTCGATGAAGCGCAAATGCTCCTGCCTGTGCTTGAGTCTCTTTTGCGCAACGCCATCGGTGGCAAGCAACTGATGGAAGAGGTCGAGGGCGAGATGCAGGAACTCAGCCATCGCATCTTCCTGAATGGCGGTACCCACGTGGATGTAGTCGCCGTCGCCCGGCGCAAGGCCGAGCGAACTAAGGCTGAGCAGCGCGCCAAGGACGCTCTTGCTGAGATCGATTCCATCGGCGTCCAGGTGAAAGATATCGATATCGGTCTCCTTGATTTCCCCTGTGAAGTGGAAGGCAGAACAGTCCTGCTCTGCTGGAAGATGGGGGAAAAATCCATTACGCACTGGCACAGTCAGGAAGAGGGATTCGCCGGCCGCAAGCTGATCGACGAGCGCATTGCGCGGTCGAAGCGGACCAACTGACCGCTACCGCACAAAAAAATTCACAAATCTTTACAATCCACACAACTTTCTGCCCGACAATCTACTCCAACCTCTGATGTTTATACAGTCCGTGAAGAAGTGGGCTCACCCACCGGTTGCGGATTTACTCTGCGCCGGAATTTTTTGAGCCAGTTCGCCCGCTCGTGGTGCTGCCGCTGCGAAGGCAAGCCCACCGGGCCAGAGGAAACACAATGAAATTCCCCCGTATTGTAAGTCTTTTAGGTCTTGCATCACTGCTGATGGTTTTGCCCGCAGTTTTCTCTTCTCCTGCAGCCGCGCAATTTGGAGTCGGCATTTCGGTGCGCATCGGTCCCCCGGCCCTGCCGGTTTATGAACAGCCTGTCTGCCCTGGCGAAGGTTATATGTGGACTCCAGGCTATTGGGCTTGGGACGACGATGATGGCTACTACTGGGTGCCCGGCACCTGGGTGGAAGCACCCGAACCCGGCTTATTGTGGACTCCCGGTTATTGGGGTTGGAACGACGGCGCCTACGCTTGGAATGATGGATACTGGGGTCCGCAAGTTGGATTCTACGGTGGGATCGATTACGGATACGGATACGGCGGCAACGGATTCTACGGCGGCGAATGGCGTAACAACGCTTTCTATTACAACACCGCGGTCATGCACGTGAACACCACCGAAATCAGAAACGTCTACGTAAACCGGACGGTGATCGTCAACAATAATTCCCACGTTGCCTTCAACGGTGGCCAGGGTGGCACCCACGCGCGTCCGACTCCACAGCAGGAAAGTTTTGCGCACGAGCACCATACTCCGCCCGTGGCGGCCCAAATGCAGCAAGTACATGCCGCCCGTGAGAATCGCGCCTTGTTTGCGTCGAATAATCATGGACGTCCCGCGGTCGCCGCGACGGCCAAGCCCGGCGAGTTCAGCGGACGCGGCGTGGTAGCTGCCAAGGCCGCGGGAGCGCCCTATCACGCTCCGAAGATGTCTCCGAAAGAGGCACGCGCGTCGGCTCCGGCTGCAAATCATGCTGCAGAGAATCGCACGGCGGAAAAACGTCCGGCGGAAAATCACGCTCCCGCCGCGGCGAAAGCGGGCCATCCACCGACCTCGCATGCTAAGAGCAATGCGGCGAAGCCCGAAAGTGCGGCCCGGGAGAAAGAGAACCATCCAACAGAAAGCCATGCGGCCAAACCATCCGCCGCACCGGCTTCTCATGCCGCAAAGGCTCCGCGCAAGGAAAGCCCGGCTCACGAAACTGCGCCGCGCGCGGAAAGCACACCAAAGACTGAGAGAGCTCATCCAGCAACCGAGTCGCACGCGGCCAGCAAGCCGGAGCCAAAAGCCCGGGAGACCGCTCCCAAAGAAAGTGCTCCTAGGGCAAGCGCTCCCAAGCCTCCCAAGGAAAGTGCGCCCAAAGCGGAGAAGGTTAGGCCAGCACCCGAACCACGGGCCAGCAGACCAGCTCCCGCTCCAAAAACGCACGAGGCCGCTCCCAAAGAAAGTGCTCCTAGGGCGAGTGCACCGCGGGAGAGCGCACCCAAAGAGACCCACAGCGCTCCCGCTCCCAAGCCGGAAAAACAGGCCGCTCCGCCGAAACGCGAGAGTCCTCCTCCCAAGGAAGAACACAAGGGACGCTAGACTCATCCTCAGTTCATTCACCGGCCAGTGCCACTACCGGGCACTGGCCCTTTTTTCATTGCAAGGTCTGAGGTGCAGCGACGTTCTTATCCCAAGCGTGGCATTGTCGGCCCTGGTTACGTGGGTGCACGAAGGTGCAGGTATCAGCGCAGTTTGAAATCTTCTTCTGCTACAATTTTTTACAACCGCCGTGGCGCGGAGACAGTATTCTAGTTGCAAAGTACAGAGATTCGGATCGAGCAGGCGCAAGAACGGGTCTGAGATAACTATGTCATCCACGAAACACACACTCCGCCTCGCCGGTGCCTTTGCCTTTCTCGCAACGCTAGTCCTAGCCGTAAGCTGTACTGGCTTTTTCGTGAACCCCACTGTAACCGCCATCACGATTGACCCACCCAATCCGACTGTGAGTCAAGGGCTGACTACGCAATTAACTGCGGCAGGAACGGATAGCAACGGCAACGCGCTCACCCTGACAGGTGGCACCAGTTGCACCGGAACGACGGTGTGCTGGTCCAGCGCCACGCCCAGCGTAGCGACCATCACTGGTGGCGGCCTGCTGACCGGAGTCTCGGCTGGAACCAGCACCATAACGGCATCCTCTGGCACCGCCAGCGCCACCACCACAGCAACCGTTACCCTTGGCAACGTCACGAGCATCCTTGTGCAACCGAGTTCCATCACGCTTACCGTGAACTCGACGGCAACGCAATGCCTCACTGCCAAGGCGACCGCAGGAGGAACAACGGTCGACGTCACAGCGAGCGTGACCTGGGTCGCGGGAGACTCAACCATTATCACGGTTCAGAACGGCCAAGACCCGATGTGCCCGCTAGCCTCAGACAACGCCGGCCCAACGACGATCATCGCACAGTACATCAGCGGCATTAATACGATTAACTCGAATGTAGTGTCCGTTACGGTAACCCAGTAGGCGGGGGACCGCCACGCTCGTCCACGGCCACTCGTAAGTTGCCAATCTGCGCGTCCACAGTATCATCGGGAAGAACGGCCTTAATTCCTTAATCTGGCCTCCCATTCATCCTATGTCTGACATTCGCTGCATTGGTATCGCCACCGGTGGCGGAGACGCGCCCGGCCTCAACGCCGTCATCCGCGCCGCCACCAAAGCTGCCATCCTCAAATACGGATGGAAAGTCATCGGCATCCCCGATGGTTTCGATGGCCTGATCTGGCCGGAGAAAGCTTTCGAACTCACTCTGAAGGAAGTCAGCGG
>JBAVGI010000010.1:0-1663 GCA_049684755.1 Candidatus Sulfotelmatobacter sp. | reverse complement strand
TGCAGATGGCGACAGATACGATCCGCGGCAATAAGTTGCGTTCCGGCCTCACGGTCCTTGGAATCGTGATCGGCGTCGCCATGGTGATCAGCGTTTCCTCCATCGGCCGCGGCCTCGATGACAACGTACGCGAAATGGTCGCGAGCGTAGGGTCTGACAATATCTTTGCCTATCATCTTGACCCGCTCACGTTCGGGCGACCCACCGAAGAGATGCGCACGCGCAAGAAGTTGACCTTCGAGGATGCAGAGGCGATGAAGGACTTGCCGCATGTAAAGGCCGTGTCCGCCGGTCTCCGCTATTTCCGCCCTGAGTTGGGTGTTGGCACGTTTGCAGTGAAATATAAGGATCGCAAAGTGAAGAACACGATTCTCGAGGGTGACACGGCATCCGTCAAGGATGTGTACGATCTCCCAATGGCTGCCGGTCGATGGTTTACCGAAATCGATGACCAGCATCGCGCCACGGTGATCGTTCTCGGCCACGATACTGCGGAGGAGTTGTTTCCCTTGGAGAGCCCTTTGGGAAAAGAGATCAACATCGACGGACGGTTGTTTGAAGTGGTTGGCACTTTGGAAAAGATCAAGTCAGTGTTTAGCGGCGGCAAAGATCCTAACGATAATCGCATCTTTTTCCCTCTGACCACGTTCAAGACTTTGCATCCTGAACTAAAAGATCATTGGATCAGCGCTAAAGCCACATCCCACGACGACGTGCCAAAAGCGATTGACGAGATTCGCCAGTTGTTGCGCCGGCGGCGGAAGGTTCCTCCAGACAAGCCAGATAATTTTGCAGTCTTAACCACCGATTCAATCTCTGACGTATGGAATCAACTCACTGGCATGTTATTCGTGGGTGTGTTCGCCATCTCCAGCGTAGGGTTGATCATCGGCGGCGTGGGCGTGATGAACATCATGCTGGTGAGCGTTACAGAGAGAACGCGCGAAATCGGAGTGCGCAAGGCGATTGGCGCGCGTAAACGCGACATTCTTCTGCAATTCACGTTGGAGGCGATTATTCTTACTGCGGTCGGCGGGGTGATTGGCATTTTACTGGGTGCGATTATTGTGGGGGTAATTCCAGAATTCTGGCCGTCGCTGCCCGCCCGCATGTCGGCATTCTGGACGATTTTCGGGTTTACCTCGGCGGCGGGAGTTGGCCTGGTCTTCGGCATCTATCCCGCTTGGAAGGCTGCCAATCTCGATCCCATAGAGGCGCTTCGTTACGAATAATCGGGACTGCGCCTTCGCATGATGCACTTCATTCTCAGCATAGTTTGGATCGTCGCTATCTTCGGCATCGTTTGCAGTTCACTCTACTATCTGCTTTGCCTGTGGGGGGCTTTTCGCTTTCTGTCTGAGAATAAGGAAAACACCCTCCAGTCCTCACCGGCCTTGCCGCCACCCGTCTCGATTCTCAAACCATTGAAGGGAACTGATCCTGAAATTAATGAATGTTTTCGCAGCCACTGCCTGCAGCAGTATCCGGAATACGAAATTATTTTCGGGGTAAGCGATGCCAATGATCCCGCAATTGAGAGCGTGAAATCATTGCAACTGGAATTCCCGGATCGCAGAATTCAGTTGGTGGTGAGCCCGAAAATACTGGGCGCGAATGTGAAGGTAAGCAACCTCGCGCAGATGCTGCCAGAGGCTCGTTATGA
>JBAVGI010000009.1:0-4438 GCA_049684755.1 Candidatus Sulfotelmatobacter sp. | reverse complement strand
AGTTTGAAGTTTTTCGAAAGCGGAGGCAGCCTGCTCGGGCATGCCATGCTCGAGATAGAAACGAATCTCTTCGATGCTTTCGGCGGTTTTTTCCTGGCTGGGCGGCGCCTGATGGGCCTTTGCCGATTCGGCATGAGCGACGGCCGCAGGCTCGGCGATGGCACTGGGAATTTCTATTTCGGCGACTTCTGCAGCCGGCTCCTCGGCTTCGATGGTGATGGCATCGTCCCACTCGGAGGATAGATCGATCTCGGCGGCCTCGGCGTGAGATTCGATAGCGGCTGGCGCTTCGTCGGCGGGTTGATGTTCCGGACTTTCTTGATTTTGATCTTCCTGATTTTGAGTGTGGTGTTGGTTTTCGCCAGGATCCGCGACGACGGAGAATTCGAGTTCGTCCGCAGGCTGAGCAGGAGCAGCAGGCCAGGGAGCGGAGACTGCCGCCCCGATCGAAATCTCTTCTGAAGATGTTTCCTCCCGGAGAGTGGGCAGTTCGATGGCGGAGTGAGAAGCGGTGGAGACTGCCGAACGCTGTTCATAGCGGTCAGCCAGCTCGCCATAGCGCGTGGCTTCTTCGGGATATCCAGCTTCGGAGTACACGCTCTGCAAGGTGCGGCAGCAGACGCCGGCTTCGGCAAAACGTTCGGCGCGAGTGTGCAACGCGGCCAGCCGTTGGTTCAGGCGAAGATCGTTGGGAGCCTGCGGCAAAGTGGCCATGAGCGGGGCCAGAGCCTTGGCGGGCATGTTGTAGGAGATAAAAAGTTCCGCGTCGGTGAGGGCGGAGCGAACGGCCAGGGCCACGGCATCGGGATAATGCTGATGGACGGCGGGAGAAGTAGCCTCCAGTTCGTCGACGATGACGGCAGCTTCCTCCGCGGAAATTAATTTTTCGGCTAAGGGTCCACCAAGCTGGCTGACCACCTGCTGATAATTATTCAGGTGCAGGGGATTGCCGGGCTCCATGGTGGCGAGTTTCTGATAGAGATCGCGCGCGCGCGCCAGATCGCCGGATTGCACCGAAGCGTGAGCCAGCAACTCGATCACTTCGGTGATGTGAGTGGACTCGCCGGCTTTCTGGAAGAGATCGAGAAGCTTCTCGAGCGAAGCTGGGTTGTCGCGCACATGGCCGATGACGGAGTGCAGATTTTTTAACACTCTGTCGGAATCTTCGGCCAGCAGGCGGTCGGCATGCTGGTCGTAAACCTGGAGCGCGTTTTCGTACTGGCCGGCCTGCATGAGGGCGTCGGCGAATGTAGAAATGGCGGCGAGATCGTTGTGGACACTCAGAAGTTTGCTGGCGAGCGTTCCCGCATCCGAAAGGCGTCCGTTTTTCAGGTAAGCCTTGAGCAGATCGCGCAGGCCATCGGGATTGGAATCGAGGTCAGGAACTTTTTGCAGAGATTCGATGGCGGCTTCGGCATCGCCCGCTTCGAGCAGATTGCGTCCCTGCATGAGCAGCGCGTAGCCGTTGCCGGGATCGAGCGTAAGCATGCGCTGCAGAACTTCCTCGGCGCCGGGCAGGTTGCCTTTGGAGCGAAGAGTTTCAGCGGCGGCGGAAAAAATCTGCCAGGCATCATTTTTCTTGCCGAGGCGGACGTAGACTTCCGCCAGGCGAACCCGCATGGTGGTATTTTCCGGGTCCATCTCCAGAATTTTCTGGAAGATGCGGACGGCGTTGTCGAGCTCGCCGGATTTCAGAAATTCTTCGGCGACTTGCAGATATTGTGCGCGGGCATCGTTGAAGAGGCCCTGCTGGGTGTAGAGTTCTGCCAGCTTCAGCACGCTCTCAAGCGAAGGCTTGAGCTTGCTGATTTTTTTGTACATGGCGATGGCTTTGACCGTGAAACCCTGCGTGGCATAGGCATCGCCTACGGTCTTGAAACATTCGGTGGCTTTATCGGCATCGCCGAGGCGGGAGTAAAGGTCGCCGACGGTGTTGGTAACGGTGAGGTCTTTGGGGTCGGCCTTGATGACCTTTTCGTACTCAACGATGGCATTCTGCATCTTGCCCTGCTGGACGTATTTCTCCGCAGCGCTGAGTACCTTCTGTTTGTTGAACCCGAAACCGAACGCCATAAGGTTGCGAACTCCAGCCCTGGTTGCGAATGACGGTGGTGCGAATGACGTTCCTGGGAGTGTTGTCCGGGAAGCGTCACATTGGCCAAACTCCTTTTCTAGAGATGGCCGGTTGGAACAAGTGCAATTGTACGGCTGGAGGAGTGGAATCGCATGGTTACCAAGGGTTACCAAAAGGGAGTGTACAAGTGGGTTACCTTGGGAATCAGCGGGGGAACGGGCGGTTCCGGGCTTCCTAATGGAAAAGCGCTATTTGGCGGCGGGGGAGCCGGAGTGTACTCTTTCGGCTGCGTTTTGAAAGGGTGCGAACTCGGGCGCGAACTAAAGCCGCGCCTTTTCGAAACCAGGATCGAGGAAAAATCGGACTATGACGTGGATTAAAACCGTGCCGTTGACGGAAGTGGATGACAAGCTGCGCAGCGCGATGGAGGGGCAGCGGGCGCTGTACCCCGTGGAGTATGCCACGCCGGTGCATCCGGATGAGTCGGGAGGGTCGACGATTGTGGCGTCGCACACGTTGATTCCGCAGGCGCTCTATCACGCGTTTGGAACATTCGGGGCGCTGATGTCGCCGGAGTTGCCGCTGAGCCGGCGTCAGCATGAAATGATTGCGACCATGGTCTCAGTGACCAACCGGTGCGTGTATTGAATCGAATCACACGCAGAGTTTCTGCGTAGAGTGACGCTGGATAAGGAGCTGGTAGAGGCGCTGGAGAAGGATTACACGACCGCGCCCATTACGCCGCAGGAGCGGGTGATGGTGGATTATGTGGTCAAGCTGACCAAGGACGCTACCAAGGTTTGGAAAGATGACATGGAGAAGCTGCGAGAGGCGGGATTTGACGATCGGGGGATCTTGCAGATTACGCTGATTGCGTCTTGGTTTAACTATATTAATCGGGTGGCGGATGCGCTGGGGGTGGGGCGGGAGTGAGGGCTTTAGGAGCGATCGGTCATCGCTCAGGGTTGTTCATGAGACGACGATATTTCGCTACACCCCCGGAGGTGTCAAAAACATTTTGGCGATGCTCCACCCCCGTCCGAGCCCGATCCGCCTCCGCCATTCTCCCTTTGGACATCTACTCCGTCCACCGAGAGAACGTTGTATCCACGAACGCGACCGAAGTCGCGCGTTATTTCGTACCGGGCCGTTACTTCAGCGTCCGGCTCTGAGGCCAACTTGTCGTATAGTTTTTCCGACGTGAGATAATCGAAGCAACTGCCGCCATTGCCGACTGAGCGATAAATGACGACTCCCCCCTTCTTCGGCGGCCCGAGAAAATCAAAATTTTCCCTTCCTTTTCCGTCGATGCTGAAATGCATTTTGTAGGTCTGCAACGTCCTGACACCGAGGAAGAGACGGTCACCCATGAAGGACAGCGCGACGCATGTGAATGAGAGAACCAGAGATAACCGCCAACGACGCCAATCTCGCAAAGCGGTTGCCAGGAAGGATACTCCAGCAAGCAGCGCCGTAAATGGTACGGCAAAGGAGGCCGCGACGCGTAGGGGGGAGACCGCCCAGGGGCCACCTGTCCGCAATGTGAGCACACCTGTGAGCAGACTCGCAATCCCGAGGAGTGGGCCGACACTTAAAACACGAGCCAGCCGAGGCTCGCTGATCCACAAAACGCCGATTGGCACGAGGAAGAAGAAGCAGAGTGCGACCCATGATATACCACCTACAAGCGCAAGGGAGCTTACGGCCAGCCCGATAACTATGAACAGTCCGGCCGGAAGATAGCGCGAAGCAATCCGACTTGCGAGAATGCCCTTTGGCATGGTCAAGGAATAGCATATCCGTCGCAAACAGCAGTTGCACGTAACTTTTATGCGTACCCCTTGACCCGTTGTGAGTCGGATTCGATGAGGCCCGATGTGCGATTGTTCCCTTCTGCTACTACACTTGCCTAGAAGGTAAGACTTCGGTTTCTTGCCACCCCAAATCTTTACTCCATGGCTGAATCCTTAGCAGAGTTTTTCCTGGCGAACTTTCAGGTGCACACGTCTGGGCGCGCCTATGGGCAGCGGCGCGGGTATCGGATGGAGTGGTTTACGTATGGGCAGGTTCTGGAAATGGCGTTTCAGTTCGCCGCCGAGTTGGACACGCGCGGGATTGGCAAGGGCGAGCGGGTGATGTTGTGGGGAGAGAATTGCGCGCAGTGGGTTGCGGCTTTTTTTGGATGTGCTTTGCGCGGGGTGGTTGTGGTGCCGATGGATGATGCGGCGTCTGTCGATTTTGCTGGGCGGGTTGCGGGGCAGGTTGAGGCGAGGCTTTGGATTTGTTCGCGGAGGCACGCGGCGGAGGGTATCGCGGGGATTCCTATCGCTGTCCTTGATGAGATCAAAATCCCCACTTCTCGCA
>JBAVGI010000008.1:0-3283 GCA_049684755.1 Candidatus Sulfotelmatobacter sp. | reverse complement strand
ATAGGAGAATAAAGATAGAGGCCGGAATTCATCAACCCCGAAGAGCACGAAGTTTCACGAAGGTAAATCACTGTAGGATTCGCTTCGTGACTCTTTGTGTCCTTTCGTGGTTTAACAGAGCGCGCGTTGACTATCCCGGAGATGTGGGCGAAAATGATTCAGCACGGATTCAGCACTTTCCCGCGATCCCGATTGTTCGGGCTTTCCGGTCGTGGGCCTGTGGCGCAGCTGGGAGCGCGCTTCCATGGCATGGAAGAGGTCGTCGGTTCGATCCCGACCAGGTCCACCATTTTTTCCACCACTTACGAACCTTCCCGGCCAATCAGTTGGTAGCATTTGGTAGCAAATTGCAAGAACATTTTCAGTCAGCGTTAATTTCCTCCGTGACTTTCAACGTTACGGTGACGTCGCCGACGACTACGTCGACTGGAACCGTGACATTCAATGACGGCAGCAATACGCTTGCTACCGAGACACTCGCCGGAGGAAAAGCAAGCTGCAGCGGGACAGTCGCTGAGTACAGGCTCTCACAGGAAGCGGATGAATCCGGTCCTCAATTGTTCGCGAGCATCGGTGTGCGATGGAAGGGCCGCTCTGTAAAGTTTCGGGGTAATCAAGCATTGCGGTTTCTTCGTTTCAACATCCGATAGACCACGGTGGTTGCCAGGAGAAATACCGCGAAACCCGGGACTGTGTATTGAAGGCCCTCCACAAGAAATGTACTCATAGCGATGGCGGCCAGAACGATTAGGGCGATGATCTGAGAGCAGGGCGACCATCGCAGGCGAATCGGCAACAGAGCGACTCGAGCTCGGCCCAGCGAGCGGCGAAAACCAAGATGGGCCATCAAGATGACGATCCAGACGAAGAACATACCGACGACCGCAACACCGTAGAGCGACAAAAAAGCTCGGCCCGGTGCGAAGACGGCCAGCATGATGGCAGCGGCCATGCCGGAAGTCGATGCCATCAGGGCTATGTAGGGTACGCCGTTCTCGCCAACCCAGCCGAGCGCCTTTAGCACATAGCCGTCGCGGGACAACGAAAACAGAGTGCGGCTGGTGAGGTAGAGATTGGTGTTCGCACTCGAGAGAGCGGCGGAAATAACAACCAAATTCATAATCCCTGCGGCGTAGGGAATACCCACGGTGGTGAAGGCCAACACAAACGGACTGCCGGTAATCCCACTGCCGATCTTGTCCCACGGAGTCATCGCGAGCATTACGGTGATTGAGAGCACATAGAACAGGATGAGCCGGAGAGACACAGTGCGCATTGCGCGAGGGATGGTTTTTCCCGGTTCTGATGCCTCGCCAGCGGTGACCCCGATAATCTCCAAGCCCATGTAGCTGGTGAGCGTAAGACTCATGGCAAGCCAGACTCCCTTCATACCGTGCGGAAGAAACCCGCCATGTTTGGTGAGATTGGAGAATCCTACGGCAGGAATGGGCCCCAGGCCGAAGATAAGTCCCAGCCCAACCAAGATAAACGCCACGATCGCTATGACCTTGATGATCGCGAACCAGTATTCGAATTCCGCGAAGTTGCCGACCCGCAGGGCATTAATGACAATAAGGACCGCCGAAACTCCGACTACCCAGACCCACTGCGCCACGGTAGGGAACCAGATGGAACAGTAAATGGCAACCGCCGTAACCTCCGCGCCGATGGCAATGGTTTGAACGAAAGCATAGGTAATCCGGACCGCGAAACCTGACCACTCGTTGAGGTAGGTCTGGGCATAGACACCAAAGGACCCAGCGACGGGGTGGGTGACGGCCATCTCCGCAATTGCGTAAGCGACGATCAGAGCAATAATGGCGCTGAAAAGATACGAGAGGATGACGCCGGGACCGGCCAGCCGGATGGTGACAGAACTACCGAGGAAGAGTCCGACTCCGATCGCTCCGCCGATCGTCATCATGGTAAGTTGACGTTGCGTCAGCCGGCGTTCGAGTTCGCGAGAGTTCTCGATCGGGTTAGATGAGGCGGATGGAGAAGGCATTGACGCGGGGGGCGGCGGGATTACTGACTCCGGAGAATGTTGCCGAGTACGTTTCCGAACTCGTGAACTTCTTCGACAGTATTGTAGTGCAGAAGTGAGGCACGGACGACGCCGCTGTCAAGGCTGATACCAAGGTGCTTCATCAGTCGCGGAGTGTACATGTGGCCGTCGCGAATGCCGATTCCACGGTCCGCCATAGTCTCGGTGACAAACGACGGCGCAACGTTCGGAAGGTTGAAGCAAAGTGTGGGCACGCGCTCGGCCAGGCGCGCGGAGTTGTCGACGCCATACACAGTGGCCCCGGCGGCCTGTAGAACTTTGAGCATCTCCCGGGAGAGCGCCGCTTCATGCTCGCGTATGGCGGTCATGGCTCGGACAAGGAAGTCCCGTCGGGATGCAAGCGTTGTATTTTCCTCGTCACGGGCGAGGCTGGCCCCGAGTGTTTCAAGATAGTGGATAGCGGCGTCCATCCCGGCAACATTCTCATAAATGAAGGTTCCGGCCTCAATCTTGCCGGGAGGAGCGTCAGGAATAAAGTCTTCGCGGAAGGTGGGGAGTTTGGTGAGCAGATCGAGACGCCCCCACAGAAAGCCCATGTGGGGACCGAAAACTTTATAACCGGAGCAAACGAGATAGTCGCAGTCGAATGCCTGTACGTCGACAATTGCGTGAGGCGCATAATGCACGCAGTCGAGAACAACCTCTGCGCCCGCGGCGTGCGCCAGTTTGGCAACAGCGGCGACATCGACAATGGAACCAAGGGCATTCGAAGCCACAGTGCAGGCAACCAGCCGAGTCTTCGAGGTGAGCAGCAGCGCCAGGTCCTCCACATGAAGATTGTTGTCTTCGCGCATCTTCCACCACACGATCTTGGCTCCCTCGCGCTCCAGTTGCAGCCAGGTGGCGATATTCGCTTCGTGGTCGAGTTCGGTAACCACGATCTCGTTGCGGGTTTTGAGAGTGCGGCCGATCGCCAGGCTAAGCAGGCGGAGGAACGAGGTGGCGTTCATGCCGAAGGCAATCTCGTTACGGTGTCGCGCGTTAATCAGTAGGCCCACGCTATCGCGAGCCCGAGCGATAGCATCGTCCACCTCCATGCTCTTGGTATAGCGTCCGCCTCGCTGCACATTGTGGTGCAGAAGATGGCGGTTGATCGCGTCGAAGACGACTTGCGGAATCTGCGCGCCGGCGGCGTTATCGAAGAAAATGAAGGCGGGCTCCTGATTGAGCGCGGGAAACAGCGAGCGGACGCGAGCGGACGGAAAGGCGACGGCTCGG
>JBAVGI010000007.1:0-22372 GCA_049684755.1 Candidatus Sulfotelmatobacter sp. | reverse complement strand
CTGCATGGCATTGCCATGGCCTCGGCGCTTTACGGAACTGTGGTGGGCTCGCTGCTCGGAGGTTGGCCGGCTGATCGGTTCGGACGCAAAGCCACTTTGCTTTGGATCGGCGTTCTCTATTTTGCCGGTGCGGTGGGCTCGGGTTTGGCGCCGAATGTGACGGTCTTCATTATTGCGCGCGTGATCGGCGGGCTGGGCATCGGCATTTCGACGGTCGTCGCTCCCATGTACATAGCGGAGATCGCCCCGGCTAAACATCGCGGTCAGCTTACCGGAATGTTCCAGTTCAACATTGTTTTTGGCATTCTAATCGCTTATGTTTCGAATGCGCTGCTGGCTGGCATCGGCGCAAGCGCCTGGCGCTGGATGCTGGGTGTGGCCGCATTTCCGTCATTTCTCTACGCCGTATTTTGTTTTGCGCTTCCCGAGAGCCCGCGCTGGCTATTGAGCCGAAAAGACGACCGCGCGGCCGGCATGCGGGTTCTGCAGCGCATCGAGCCGGAGGCCTCAGAAGCCGAGATTGCCGCCGAAGCGGACGCCATTATCGCCGCCTCTGCTGAGAAAGTATCGTCAGGACATTTCTGGACCAAGCGCCTTCGCAAGCCGATCCTGCTCGCCATTTTGATTGCGTTTTTTAACCAGCTTTCCGGCATCAATGCGATTTTGTACTTCGCACCGCGCATTTTTGAACTTACGGGACTTGGCGCAAAAGCCGCGCTGCTGCAGTCGATCGGTATTGGAGTCACCAACCTTGTTTTCACTTTTGTCGGGCTTTGGCTGATAGATCGCCTGGGCCGGCGCACGCTTCTTTACATCGGTTCGTTTGGCTACATCGCATCCTTAGGGCTGGTTGCCTGGGCTTTCTTCACCGGGCATCTGACACTCGTGCCAATTTGTATCTTCGCTTTCATCGCCGCGCACTCGGTCGGCCAGGGCACGGTGATTTGGGTTTTCATTTCCGAGATATTTCCCAACCGCCATCGCGCCGAAGGTCAGACGCTTGGCAGTTTCACACATTGGATTTTCGCCGCTCTGCTCACGACCTTCTTTCCGAAGATGGTATCCGCCTTTCAGCCGGGATACGTTTTCTCGTTTTTTGCCGGGATGATGGTTCTCCAGTTGATCTGGGTGAAGACAATGGTGCCGGAGACCAAGGGCGTGCCTCTGGAGCAGATCCAGAGCCAGATGGGCATCGATTAGGACAAAGATTCCCCCTGGATAATCGGTCCGGTAGTATTTCGGGAAATAAGGTCTTGGCCGCCCTCATATGTCCGTTCTGGACACTTATATGGCGTAAACTGGAATTAGCTCTTCGATTGGACTCCATGAAAAACCGAAGCTTTCGATATTACGGGATCGGGCTGCCGCTCTTTCTGGGGTGGACTTTTGCAGCGATGTGCCAGCCAGTCAACCAGAATTTCGAGTCGACTTCGGCTCCGTACACGGCTGCAACCGCACCGTTGAACGTGCAGCAGGTAGTCAAACGACTACAGGAGAACAACGCGGAGCGCGCTGCAGCTTTGGACCATTACGAAGTAACCCGTGTCTACACCATGCAGTATCGCGGTTTCCCGGGTGATCGTAACGCGGAAATGGTTGTCAATATGGTTTATCACGCCCCGAATTCAAAGCAGTTCACGGTGCTGTCGGAGAGCGGATCAAAGTTCATCATCGATCATGTTTTGAAGAAATTGCTGGAGGGCGAACAGGAGGCCGCGAATAAAGAGAATCTGCGGCAAACTGCCCTCACAACGGAAAACTACGATTTCACCCTGGCCGGTTATGAGACTTCGGCGAACGGCGGACGCTACGTGCTTAATCTGACGCCCAAGACGAAAAACAAATTCCTTTATCGGGGAAAAATCTGGGTTGACGCGAAGGATTTTGCGGTGAGGCGAATCGAAGGCGAGCCGGGGAAAAATCCATCCTTCTGGATTAAGAAAACCGACGTAAAACACAGTTACATGAAAGTGGGCGACTTCTGGCTCCCCGCTGAAAACCGTACGGAGAGCGTCATACGGCTCGGAGGCGTAGCCGATCTTTCCATCGAATATAAGAATTATAAGAGTCTAGAAACGAAGTTGCCGCCAAACGCGAAAACCGTGGAGAAGCATGAAACCGACCCTGTCGCCGCAAAAGCCCAGTGACAACTAATTCTTTATCGATTTCGACCCGTTGGCCGACTCTATTCGCTTCCCGACATACCAGGGGGCACTGACTGTAAATATTTTTTCGTTACCGCGCGCGAGCAGAACCCACTCCAGAAGCCGCCCTCGCTGATTGTGAAGAAAGTATTCGTACCATCTGTCCTCGACCAACTCTGGTATTACGACGACAATGCTGCGTTCGGGATGCTTTTTCGAAAGATCCAGAATGAACTGCACAAAAGGGACAATCACAAAGCGATAGGGTGAAGGCAGAATGTGGAGGCGGGGCGGCTCTTTGCCAGCCTCGCGAAATGGTTTATCCACGTACTGCTCCCAATCGTCCTGTAGCAATTCAGAGTGCTCGTTGGGTTCCACGTGCACGGCGATCACTTCGGGAGACAGGCGAGCGGCAAATTGGAGGCCCTGGCAGGTGATATTGCTCCAGCGATCAATCGCGATGACCGCAATCGGATGCTGGTTCAGGTGGGCAACGTTGACCGGCTCCCTGCAGCTGGTGAGGACCTTCACTGCGTGATAATGGCGGCGGACCAGAACGAAGCACACGATCGTGAAGGGAATGAAAAGCAGAGTGATCCATGCGCCTTCGACGAATTTCGCGACTAAAACTACCGCAGTGGTAATGCCGGTAACCGTCGCTCCCAGGCCATTTACCAAGGCACTCTTCAGCCAGTGAGGGCCGCGATTTTTCTTCCAGTGCATGACCATGCCGGCTTGTGAAAGCGTGAAAGCCAGAAACGCCCCAACCGCATAGAGCGGGATAAGCCGGTCCGTGATTCCACCGAAAAGCAGGAGAACGCCGCCACATAGCAATGCCAGGACGACGATGCCGTAGGTGTATACTAGACGACGTCCCCGGTAGCCAAAAACGTGGGGCAGGTAATTATTCTGAGCAATGGCCCGGCAGAGCCGGGGAAAATCGGCAAACGCTGTATTGGCCGACAGGGACAATACGAGCAGGATGGATCCAATCGTCAGATAGTAAAAAAATCCTTTACCGAAAACTGCCGCCGTAAGCATGGAGAGAATGCTCTGATATCCGGGACGGCCGGGGTCAGTTGCGGCGATTCCATAAACCTTGACGAGATAAGAGATTCCCGCCAGTAGGACCGCCAGAAGAAAAATGATCACGGTCAAGGTGCGCTGGGCGTTCTTCACCGCCGGTTCCCGAAAGGCCTTCACGCCATTGCTTACAGCCTCCACGCCAGTCAATGCCGTGCAGCCACTGGCGAAAACCTTTAGCAGCAACCAGTAGGTCACAGCTTCGGCGGCGGCTGGCGGAGGCGGCGGGGCAACTACAGGATTCGGATGCCCACCATTCAGGAGCACTCGCAGCAGCCCCGCGACGATGGTGATGAGAAGCGTGCCCACAAACAGGTAAGTAGGAACTGCGAAAACCGTGCCCGCCTCGCGAACTCCGCGAAGATTGAGGATAGTGATAACAATCAGGATTCCCAGGCAGAGAGAAACCGTGTGCGGCAGCAGCGACGGGACGGCCGAGATCAATGCACCCACTCCTGCCGAAATACCTACCGCAGCGGTAAGAATGTAATCGGCGAGCAAGGCGGCCGCGGCGAGCAGTCCAGCGGACGAGCCGAGATTGAATCGAGCCACTGTGTAAGAGCCGCCGCCTGAGGGGTAAGCCGCGATTGTCTGGCGATAGGAAAAATACACGATCACCAGCAGCGTGATGATGGCGGCGCTGATGGGAACGATATAGCGGACACCCAGAAGGCCAAGGGGAATCAGAAGACTGAGGGCCGCTTCTGGGCCGTAGGCGGCAGAACTTAGCCCATCGAGACCAAAGATTGGAACGCCCTGCGCCGGCCCGATCTGCTCGGCGCGTTCGTCACTGGTTTTGATGGGTTTGCCAACGACGAGATCAAGAATGTTCATGCGGGGCGTCCATCGGACTCCTCCAAAGGCCGAGATAGTTTAGCAAGGTCTAGGACAAAATGGGTTACAGCATAGGGACCGAATGTTGGCCCGGTCAGGCGATCACCCTATTTTGGAGAAAAGCGGAATCGATAACAATCAACTCGTTCGATGAAGATCTCACGAGGATTCTGAATATGAACCGCAAACCGATTTTTTCGCAGCCGCCTGACCAGCAACGCTGGAAGCAGCTTTTCGAAGGGTCGTTGAATAGACTGAATGGCCGCGCCGTTCCAATTTCCCAACAGCCGATTCTGCGTCCCAAGCAAAATCGCGCAAATGGCCTCGAACCCGAATCCTCCAAGGCTGCGATTGAAGCCGCAGCGAGTTCCCTGGCAGCGCTGTGGCAGATCTCGACCCCGAAGCGCCACGCTGTCTAGTTCCTGAATGAGAACAGAAGAAGCGCGGGCGCCTGATTAAAGGAAAGAACCTCACGCGGTACGCATCATAACCATACGGCTCATTCTGCGCCCGCGTGAGGCTGATTTGACGAACTTTACGGCCAGTTGTTCACCAAGTTAGTGACGTTCGGGCTGCCTAACCCGGTTGCGAAGTCCCAACCCTTGGTCGTTGGATATGCTACCTGCAGAGGCTTATCCGATACGGAAAGAACTCCGTACTCTTCTCCGCCAGGAAGGTAGCAGTTGTTTGTGCCGTAGCAAGGAACATCGTTGCTTCCTAAGGTTACGTCGTGGAAAATGCAGGAACTTCCCACGGTATTACCCTTGTTGGAATTGCATGCCGACAGATTTGTGCTGTTCGGTTTGCCGGGAGCGCCGTATTCGGAGGCCCCTAAGTCATAATAAATCGGGGCCGGATTCCCCTGAGGGCCGCCTGCCTTCTGGTTAATGAGCGCCTGAATGCTGGCAAACTGAGGCGCGGTGAAGGATGTTCCGCCCGCACTGTTGAAGAAGACATCCAGCGGTACTGAATAGTTGCAGGGAGCTCCTCCTTCAGCCGCATCCGACATGCAGAAAATAATCGCATGACTATAGAAGCCGTTCGACGCAAACAAAGACGCGTCTGGCAGGTCACGCTTGCCATCCAGCGGAACACCGTAGACCGAACTTTGCCAGTAGGGCTTGCTGTAGACAAAGCTGGGGCCACCACTGCCGCCGACGATGTTAAGGAAGCTCATTCCCGTGGAGCTGTTACAGAAGGAAACTCCGCTGGAGTATCCGAACAGCTCGAACAATACGGTGCTGGCGCAGGAATCGTCCCAAGTCATCTCGGGAACATACGACTTGGCAGACTCTCCGGTGGCGCTGTTGCTGTTTTTCCAGTAGGTGCTGTTGGTCCCGTCGGCGGTATCGGCAAAGTCCGTTCCACCGGCGGCAAAGTTATAGGGAGTCGAGGCCAGCCCGTTTACAGCGATGCCTCCGGTTGCGAAGGTTGCGCTGTCAAAGTTGTCGCATCCTGCCGCAGCACCGTCGCCCGCGGCAACAAAAACCGAAACTCCCTCTACTGCCGCCTGTTGCCAGAGCGCGCTGATATAACCATTGCCATTTGGCCCCGGCCCTTGATCGGCTTCACATCCCGCATAGCTGAGACTCATGATAGACGGCGGAGTTTTGCTGTCCAGCAGATTCTGTGCGGCAATAAACGCTCCGAAGTTTGTAGCTGTATTGGCGCACGACGCCATCTGCACGTTAGCATCGGGAGCGATCGCGCCTGCCCACTCCGCATCCAGAGCGGCTTCTCCCTCCGCACCATTCTTGCCGGGGTCAGTGCAGCCAGGAGCGGGATGCACGAAACGGAACGTCCCTGAATATGAGGAAAGACCGAACGCCTTGCGGAAGGTTGATACGTCCTCTGTCTTTATATCGGTGACTTCCAGCACAGCAATGGTCTGTCCCTTTCCAGTAATCGGCTTGCTTCCTTTATAGAGCGGCGCAACGTTATAGATGGTGGCGAAATCTGGCGGAGCCTCGTCATACTGCTCGGTACCGTCAAATCCGTCAGGGCACCCGGTGCATTTGAACGAGAAGCTCGGCACCGGCTTCTGTTTTTGCGTCAGAGGCCGTGGCATGAAGTCATTCAGCGACACGATGCCGGCTACGACGGGCGCGAGTGCGGCGGGAATTCTGGCCGCGCTGGCGTTCGCGATATGCTGCTCGCCCTTCACGCTGTAGCGGTGCATTTCGGTATGGAAAGCTCCACTCACCTGTCCGGCGGTCCCCGATACGTCGATCGTCATTCCGCTCTTGTGAACCAGGTTGACTTGAAGCCCGTGCGACTCTAACCACTTGGTTACGGTGTCGATATCCTGTTGCGACGGACCGAAGGCCTTGCCCAACTGATCGGCGGTGAGCCATTTGTGGTAACTCGCAGAATGCGGATTCTGCAGCGCAGCCGCCAACTGCTGCAAAGCCTGTTCCTGCTCGGGGCTGCGGCGCAGTACTACAAACATGTGCTCCATTCGCAAGCCGTCCGCCACCAGACCTTGATCATATTTAGGAAGGGCAAGCGGGTGGGTGCTGCCGTTGAGCTGAACCAGGTCCGATTCATTCACCGCGCTGACGATTCGGTTGGAGGAGGAAGCAGCGTAAGCAAGCGGTGCCACCGCGCCTACCAGCAAGAGGAGGAGAGGAACAACAAACCCATTCAGAGTGCAGCGTCGTGTAGACACAAATTTCTCCTTGGTTGGAAGTGATTTACTGCGGTCACATTGAGAGCCACCAGACCCCTCGAATGCTTGTTGAGCGGATACAGATCAGGGATAGCCAACAGCCCGAGCATTCTGTTTCGCGAGGCCAGACGCTGTCAAGGTGGACGAAAGTATGGAGGAAGAAAGTCCCCAACCAGTAAAAGGACTGGAGTGATTGATGTTGCGTAGGAATTTTGGCCGCGGGGCTACGCCGCAAAACTCTGAAAGAGATTTTTCAATCGAGTTATTATGGCGCAGATTGGGACGAAACTACCGCATGCGCTTCTTGGCGGGAGGAATTTCACTCCCCGGTGGATAAACGAAAATCTGCAACTTGCCCCACCCTGCATCCGAATTCGTGTCCGACTGCTTACCCATTCCGAGAGTCTTAAGCTGACTGTCGTCGAATCCAAAGTTCTCCACCAGGTACTCGCGCACCACCATGGCCCGAGCCTCTGTTAGCACCAAGTCTTTCTGCGTATCGCCCTCCATTCCAGTGGACGCCACGACGACCGCAAATCCAAACTGATTATTGGCCAGGAACTCGCCTCCAGCCTGGAGAGATTTCTGATTCTTCATCTTCGCAGAATCTTTCTTATCGAAAAGTTGCTTCGCCGAATAGGTAAACTCCTTTGTCGGGGCGCTCTGTGGCAATCGTTCAATCTCATTCTTGGCAAGTTCAGCCGAATCTTCGTAGCCGCGGCTTTTGAAATATCCGCGGACAAAGAAGTTGTGCTTCATGGCCTCCATATTCTCCTGGAAGTCGGTGGCTCCGGCTTCTGCCTGAATCATAGTTTCGTGCATGGCGCTCGTGGTCTGTTCGAGGTTGCTGTAGAGTTGTTTGTCATTCACCAGTGCTCCCACGGTTCCCTGCCCGTCATTGATCTTGGCGCTGATTGAATTGAGATTCGCGGTTGCACGCGTGGCGTTCTGAATTGCTTCCTGGCTGCTATCCAAAATGTCACTTGTCTTGGCCAGCAGGTCCGACATTTCGAGTGGCGGCTGGCTGGCCAAGGTATAGTTGTTCTCCACGTTGGCTGACTTGGCGGAGCCAAAGGAGATCGCCAGATATTGGTTGCCCAACAAGCCTTCGGTTTCGATAGTTACTACCGAGTCTCTCTTGATAATTTCGTGCGTGGATTTATCGAGATCCATCACCACCGTAACGTTTTCGCCGGGCCGGTGGGGCAGCACGATGTCATGCACGGTTCCGCTGTGCACGCCGCCCACCCTAACATCAGCCCCCGCATCCAGGCCTTCGACGTTGTCGAAGTGCGCTTTCAATTGGTACGTGGAGCTGAAAAGATATTGCTTGCCGCCGATGACGAAGATGCCAGCCACCAGAATTGCCAGAGTGGCAACGATGAAAGCCCCTAACCGCGCCGCTTTCGACATGAGGTTCTCCTACGAATGCTTTAAAAATTCCCCGACAAACGCGATGTCACTTTTCTGAAGTTCTTCAAAACTGCCCTGAATCACCACGTCGCCCTCATTGAGCAGGGCAAGACGGTTGGCGATTGTCTTCGCGCTGTGCAGATCGTGTGTCACAACGATGGACGCCATGTGATGTTGTTGTTGGAGCTTGAGCACCAAGTCGTCGATTTCCCCGGAGCTGATGGGATCGAGGCCGGCGGTGGGCTCATCGAGCAGCAGAATATCCGGCTCCAAAGCGAGCGCGCGTGCCAGCCCGACGCGTTTCTGCATACCGCCGGAGATATCCGAAGGCATCTTCGAAAAAGCATTCTCCATTCCTACTTCTGTTAAGAGCTCTCGAACGCGATCGCCACGCTCCGACTTCGACGTCTCTTTCTTATGGTGCTCCAAGGGAAAAGCTACGTTCTGTTCGACGGTCAGCGAATCGTAGAGCGCCGCATGCTGAAACAGAAAACCCATCTTCTTCCTGATTTCACCAAGCTGATCGAGAGCCAGGCCGGCGATGTCTTGACCATGAATACGCACCGATCCTGAGTCCGGGTTTTGCAGTCCGATAATCAGCCTGAGCAATACGCTCTTACCAGTTCCGCTGCGCCCCAACACTGCGAGAGTCTCGCCCCGGTTCACGCTAAGGCTTATTCCGTTCAAGACGGTTTGATTTCCGAAAGATTTGCGCAAGCCTTCGACCGCGATAACCGGAACGCTGCCCTCTTCCTCGGCTTCTGCTCGCTCTGTCGGAGTCTGAATCGTACTTTGGTCGATTGTTTCCATAACCGATGATGAAAAAACATTTACGGGAAAAATATAATGATGAGCTTCACCAGGACCACATCCGCCAGGATTACGAACAGTGAAGATAAAACTACAGAGCTCGTCGCCGCGCGCCCCACGCCCGCCGCACCGCCCTGGGTGCGCATTCCCTGAAAGCATGCGATCAGACCGATAATCAGTCCGAACACCATGGTCTTAAATGTTGGGGGAAGAAAATCGCTGAAATCAGCGCCCTTAAACCCGCTATTAATGAACTGGTGTAAGGAGAGCGGCTCAACCACAGCCTGCGCAACCCAGCCCATGATCAAACCGGAGAAATCGGCCGCGAGCGTCAACAAAGGCAGCATCAGGATGCACGCCAGAATGCGGGTCGCCGCGAGCAGCCGGTAGGGATTTACCGCGGAAGCCTCGATGGCATCGATCTGCTCGGTCACTTTCATGGATGCCAACTCCGCGCCAATGCCGGCGCCCACTCGGCCACTTACCACCAGACCGGTAATAATTGGGCCAGTCTCGTGGATGATCGAAAATACGATTGCGGCGGGGAGCAATGATTTCGCGCCAAATCGAGTCAGGCTGAAGCGAGCTTCCATCGAAAGAACAATTCCGGTAGCGGCGCCAGCCAACGCGACCAATGGCAGAGACTTTGAGCCGATCTCATCGAGTTGCCGAAACAATTCGCGGAATTCAAACGGCGGCGTCACCCCAGCCCGCATCACTCGCCAGAAGAAAACTCCGAGATCGCCGAACCATTCCAAAAATTGATTGATCGGACCGCCGGTCGAAACGTTAGAAGAAACAGTCAGGGTCGACCGTGTCGGAAGAAGTGCAGGAATTTCCGCAGACGCACCAAATGTAGGGTGGATCATGGATTTGATCCCGCGGTCGTCGTGCTCGGACCATTTCCCAGGTGCATGCGAGACAGTAAGGAGTGGGGCCCGTCGTAGAAAAACTCCAGCGCGATATTCCCGCCCACATATCCCAACATGGTGTAGTTACCCATACGGAGCGCATCCTTACCGTTGTAGCGTCCCGGATACCAGGCATAGACCGCAGTCATCGTCCCCGCATAGGGAGCGATCAGCGCCGGAAAAGAAAAGACCGTGTGGCCGTATTCGCCACGGCGAGCGGTCAGGGTGGAAATTAGCGCATGCTTCAATCGCGGAAATAATCCTTTGCACTCGCAGCGATAGTACAGTGTGTCTTCTTTAAAGGCCTGCGCCAGCCCGTAGCGCGTGGTCGTGGTTACTGCCGCGATGCCAAAGTTGGAGCCGATTCGCAGACCATAGCCTCTGGACCCCTGCTTCCACTCTCGAGGCGTGTCATATGCCTGACCAATGCCGGCTGCAAAAGCCGCGCCCGCCAGCGGATAGGGGCCGAAGGCGTCGAAAACGTAGTTGCGGAGCTTTGTTTTCTGCGTGGGACGTATGTAAATCAAGTCTGGTTGAGTCCAGGTCGTGGTGGCGACAATGCCGGAGGAGTCGCGCGCATCGGCCAGCGCTTGGGCTCTTACAGAAACTGGAGACGCGACCGAGACCGCGATTGCCAGCAGCATCGTCCGACGCATCTTCATAGCGAGATTCCCCTTGGCCAGATCAGGAGGCCTTGCTTCTTGGTGAGCGTTCTTCACACCGTAAGCGGACAACTAGCGTGGTCGCACTGGCAGGCAATCTCCACATCCTTGGATCCCGCATCTTTACAAGCTTGGCCGCAGTACTTGTCGCCCGATTGCGCGACGCACTTGCAGGGAAGATGTGCACACTTGATCTGTTCATTCGTCATATTCGTTCTCCTTTTTCGTTCTCCGATGTTTGTCTTGAAAGATTGTGACCGACGCTATTACACGCGCCCGCAAATTCTTTTCGATGGTTCATGGCTTAGATCCGCCCGAGAATCAACAGAATGAGAACGATAAAAATAACCAGCCCTAAGCCGCCGGTCGGCGCATAGCCCCACTCCCGGCTGTGCGACCAGCGTGGCAACGCACCGACCAGGGCTAGCACCAGGATTACGATCAATACGGTTCCCATCATATTTGCTCCCCATTTCCTGTGATCGAATCGGCGCGAGTCCGAGCAGACCCGCGCCGAGAATGTCGTAAGCTGTTTGCTCTGCCGCGCTAGAGAGTGACGTCGAGCGCAATGTTAACGCTGGGATACATCGGGTTGCACAGGTAGTACACCCCGTCAATATCAATGACATAAACGTTTTGCGTGTAGAGCCAATTGCTTGGCCACGCGCCAACAAATCCGAAGGAATAGCCGCCGTATTGGAAGCGATGGTTGCGGTAATCGCCTTCACTGACCCGAAAGCTGTGTTCGCGCCCAAAGTTCGCCTTATAACGATCGTCTGGAATCCGGCCTCCATGGTTACCACCTGCACGCTGCGCCGGCTGTGCATGTTGCTGCTGCGCATTCCTTTCTTCCGGCTTGCTGTTGTTCTCCCGCGGAGCAACTTTCTCCTCGGGCTTCGCGTTGTTCTCTTGCCGCGCATTTTTCTCTTCCGGCTTAGCGCTCTTCTCCGGCTGCGCGCGCTTCTCTTCCGGCTTTGCAGACTTCTCTGGTTGCGCCTTTTTGTCGTTCTGTTCAGGCTTTGCTTTTTCTTGCTCTTGATCGTGCTGCTCCTGTGCATAAACTGGAGCCGCGAGGATCAAAGACAGGACTGCTGTGCTGACAATTCCGATTACTTTCATAGGTGTCATCTCCAATATCGATCTGTAGTTCCTCTGCTTACTGCAAACTGCCGGTAGTGGCATTCACCGGACTGCCTATGGCGTCGCCCGAAACAACAAGTTCCACCCTCCGGTTCTGTTGCCGTCCGGCCGAGTTATCGTTGGAAGCTACCGGCAAAGTATTGCCGAAGCCTTTAGCGCTGACTGAATTCATCGCAACGCCTTCCTGCACCAGGTAATCGCGCACTGAGCCGGCGCGGTTCTCAGACAAGGTTTGATTCATGGCATCGCCGCCGACGTTATCGGTGTATCCGCCGACTTCAATGTTGAGCCCGGGATAAGCCAGCAAAATGCCGGCAACTTTCGCCAGCTTCTCGCGTGCGCCCGGCTTCAACGTGAATTTCCCGGTGTCAAACAGAACATCGGACATGCTGACGATGAGGCCGCGCGCGCTGTCGCGAGTCTGAAGGATGGAATTCAGCTGCTCGGACAATTTCGCACGCATGGCCGCTTTGTCTGTCTCAGCTTGTTGCGCATTCAACTGAGCCTGCTGTGCCGCCAGGCGGGATTGGTCAGCATCGGCCTGCGCCGCGGAAAGTGCAGTTGCGGATGCAGCCTGGTTGGCGGCCATATCCGACTGAGCCTTGGCGTTTGCCGCTTGTGCGTCGGCAGCATCGTTGCGGGCTCTCGCTGCATTAAGATCCGCTTGAGCCGTGGCTGCCTGAGCTTGATCCTTCTGTCGGCGAGCATCATCCGCCTGCGCTTGCGACTGAGCCTGCGCATCCGCGGAATCCTGGCGTTCGTTCTCCAACCGGACCTCGTCCATCTTCTTTACTGCGATGGCACGCGCATCTTCCGCAGTCTGCACCGCCTCGCGGGAGACAGCGATCAGAGGCTTGTGGTCGATGTGTTTGTTGATGGCGTAACTATCGGCGGTGTCCATCAACTTGACGGCACGCTGATAACTGTCAGATGCGTACTGCTCCGCTCCTTCGGATTGAGCGATGCGCAGGGCATTGCGCGCCTCGAAAAATTCCAGGGGCAGTTTCGCATTTAAGACCACCGGGTCAAATTTATAGCCGGTAGGGATATAGCCGCCGCGTTCCATGAGTTCATACTTCGCGTTCACCGCTTCGCTGGTACCCTTAGTGTCTTCGCGAATCACATTCTCGAGCACAACCACGTTGCTCGGCTGGCGCACCGCATAATAAGGTTCAGCGGTGACGATCAAAGCGAAGGCCTGAAGATCTGTGGTCACATGCAGTTTGCTGCGCTCGTTGCCGCCAACCAATACTTCGCCCAGGTTCACCGCCCGGCCTTCCGGCGAAATTGCCCACAGGACGTAGGTCAGATACTCGTTACCGAAGCTCGTGGGTCTCTGCAGGTTGCCGAATTCCGCTTCAATCTCAATCGATCCACGCTTGCTGTTCACCTTGGCTTCGCCGTTCGCCATGGGCATCAAAGTGGTGCCGGCAAAATCCAGCTTCGAACTTCCGCTGCGATGCTCATAATTAATGGCTTGCACGCTGCGGCTTATCACGGTTACGCGGAACGTGGGCGTCGAAGTCACGCGGTCGACTTCAATCGTGGTTTGAGAATTCGTCTGAGCTACTACGGGCAAACTCAGCGCGACTGCGGCGACGAACAACAATTTTGTCTTCACACTATCTCCTTGTGGCAGCCATCTGCCCTGTTGCTTGATACCAAATCCGTGTAACCCAGACCTTGGCCAGTTGCTTTTAAGTTCCAACGCGAATATGTGACAGCGAATGAAACATTCCAAAGACATTGAGCAGCCACAAAACGACGGCAATAACCACAACGCCGTTCAATATTGACTTGATGGATGACTGCATGGGGATGAAGCGATTCACCAGCCACAGAAGAACACCCACCACGATTAGAACTTCCAGGAGTTGAATTAACGGCATGATCTTTGACCTTTCTTCTTTTTGCGCCCAACACCTCTCATCCGCCGGAGGCGTTGCGCTGGTCTCGAGGTTCGAAAACCTTTTAGGGTCGAATCGTGTCCTTCGCAGGTTCGCGGCCGACACACGGATGAAGAATGCTGTTTGGCTGGATGTGGTCGCTTCGCCAAGTCTCGATCGGACTCGTGCAGCGACCTAAGAATGAGAGCTGCGAATCAGCGTCCGCGGTTCCCTTCGACGCACTCAGCAGGATTGAGCATGACAGGTGCAGGATTTCGTGTCTGAGCAACATAGCTCACTACGGGAGCGGCCCATCTGAATTTTTGGGAAAGGGACGTACAAGTGTGCAAAATTGACCAGTCTCTTCCGGTACGACGGTTCACCATGCGTCTATGAAGGTCAAGAAGGAGCAAGCCCTCTCCGTCCGTTGCCCTACCTGCGGCGCGAAACCTGGCGAAAAGTGCGAACTGAGCACCGGACAACCACGCACGGCGCCGCATCGAGACCGGCGCCTGGCAGCTTCGGATGATTAAGGGCCGGCGAATGTCCCTCGCCGTAGCGAAACCCTACATGGTCAGCCCTTCGCTCTTCGAAGTCTGTGCAAAACAGCTCACTCTTTAGAACTATGGAATCTGCGGCGTTTTACGAATATTGTCGTTCTTGCGCAGGACTATAATTACCCACGATGAGTCCTCCTTCGGCGACTAAGAAGCAACCCGCGTTCGACTCCGATATCTTTCTCGCTACCATCGGCGAGGGCCGGAAGATCCTGTCCGTCGAAAAGAAGCAAATAATATTCGCCCAAGGCGATGGGGCGGATGCAATCTTCTACGTTCAAAAAGGCAAGGTCAGGCTTACGGTCGTGTCCCAGTCCGGCAAGGAAGCGACCATTGCGATCGTAAACGCGGGTAATTTTTTTGGCGAGGGATCACTGGCGGGCCAGCTATTGCGTATGGGATCCGCTGCGGCGATGACGGATTGCGAGATCTTGCGCGTGGACAAAAAAACCATGATGGACGCGCTCCACCGCGAGCCCTCATTTTCTGAAATGTTTGTGGCTTATTTGCTGGCGCGCAATATCCGTTATGAAGAAGATCTGGTCGACCAACTGTTTAATTCCAGCGAAAAACGATTGGCCCGTGTACTTCTGTTGCTCGCTCGTTTTGGCAAAGAGGGTATTCCTGAAACCGTGGTCCCAAAAATCAGCCAGGAAACCTTGGCCGAAATGGTCGGCACCACGCGCTCTCGGGTCAGCTTCTTCATGAACCGGTTCAGAAAGCTGGGCTTTATTCACTACGCTGGCGGTTCAGAAGGCGCTTTGCAGGTCCACAGTTCTCTGCTGAATGTAGTTCTGCATGATTAGGGTCTGCTGGTGATCGCGGGACGTGAGCCCACCAGGTTGCATGCGCTGATGGTCATGGCATGCAGATTCTTCTCAGTTTCCCGATATCAATTTCCCGATTTGGCCGCCTGAGTGCAGAGAACTATCGAAAGAGCACAATTGACCATCTCTTGCGGCGAACGATATTGAATAATGGTCGATGTGGAGACTGAAAAACTCACGTTGCGGCACATATTGTCTGTCCGTTGCCCCACCTGCCGCGCGAAACCGAAACAGCAATGCACACTGAGCACGGGACATCCATGCGTCAAGACACATCTCGCCCGAACTCTGGCTGCGGCTAAAGTTTCCCGCCCGGACAACTTTGCCCGAGCGGCTCTCCGAAGAGTGGGGCAACTTACCGGTCGTGGTCTTCGTGCCCTTTTCCAGCACAAGTAGACCCGGATGCCGGGAAGATCAATATCTTGCTATGACCTTCTCTCGTGCCCTTATACCGCGCGACGACCGCTCAACAGGTTAATCACCAGTACGACGAGCGCTACCACCAGCAGCAAGTGGATGAGACCGCCGGCGATGTGAAGGCTGAAGCCGAGAAGCCAAAGAATCAGCAGTACGACAAAAATCGTCCAAAGCATGTGTGTTCTCCTTGATCCTAAAATCTAAATCTTTGAGTCCTGTAATTTAGCTCAAAGTGTTTGCGAAAGACTTTCCGCACTCTAAACAAAACCGCCCGGACCGCGGTGTAATCAACTTACAGAAGGGACACATCCTCTGTGATCCGACGCGTTGAGTCGTGATCCTGTGGGTGACCGTCGACACCGAGAAAAAGTCGATGAGGCCAGCCAGCCTTTTGCGAAAACGATCGCGGATACGAACTATCGTCATCCACCAACCTCCGCTGCTTTTGCCATCGGGATGCCTGGTGCTGTCATAAGTTGGAACCATCCGAGTAATCAAAGAGCGTTTCCCATTTCTGCAATTCAACCATGACAGGCTGCGGGGCGCGACGCTGTGCAGGATTGCTCACAATTCTGCAGAACTTGCGGAAAATACCCAAAGACCGCGAATTAGGGTTTTATAACGAGGGGAGTGAGCTATATAGATCAGCCATGGTCTCCGCGCGTGAGCGATCATGTTGGCAGAGATGAGCCGTTCTTCTATCTCTTTCAGGTCCCCTGAGCTAAGTCAGCCTACCTGAACTTGTCTCTCCTTAGCTGGTAAGTTCGTAGCTTCGAAAGGAACATTCATGAAAAAGACAATTTCACTCTTGTTGATGAGCTTGCTGGGCATGGTTGGAACCTACGCATTTGCCGGATCAGATCGCGAAGACACGATCGAGCGCATGCAGAAATCCGTCGATGTTCTGCAATCCATCATGTCGACTCCTGACAAAGGTATTCCAGAAGAAGTGTTGAGCGGTGCGAAATGCATCGTCGTCGTGCCCAACTTGCTCAAGGGCGGCTTTATCTTCGGCGGCAAGCACGGACGTGGCGTGGCTTCCTGCCGCACTCACGAAGGCTGGAGCGCCCCCGCATTTGTATCCGTTGGTGGCGGCAGCTGGGGTTTGCAGATCGGCGTCGAAGGCGTGGACCTGGTCATGCTGGTCATGAACGACCGTGGTCTGCAGCATTTACTATCCACCAAGTTTGAACTCACGGGAGAAGGATCGGTCGCGGCTGGCCCAGTCGGCCGTCATACCTCCGCCGGAACCGATATATTAATGAACACTGAAGTGCTGACCTATTCGCGTTCGAAAGGCATCTTCGCCGGCATCACACTGGAAGGTGCAGTCATCGAGCAGGACAACGACTCGACCCGCGCCATTTACGGTCATCACATGATGTTCCGCAACATTCTATCGGGCAGGGCTTCGACTCCCGCGAGCGGAATCGCCTTCGTTAAGGCTGTTTCTGAAGCCGGCCACCAGGCTCATGTCGCAGAAGCAAGAGAAGACGACAAGCAATAGTTGCAGAGCAGTACATAGCGAGTCGGACGGTTGCTGACCGGAGCTGGATGAGTCTCCGGTCAGCAGTCCCGGCCAGTTGCTTCATACCCTTGAACTAAAACTTCCGCCTTACGATTTTGGAAGCGTCCATACAAACAGTACGCTCCCGCTGCTGGTCACCACGTACTGACGACCGTCCAGTTCGTAAGTAATCGGAGAACTTACCATGCGCGCGCCTGAGCCCGCGTGCCAAAGCGTTTTCCCATCGCTCGAATCCAGCGCCAGAAAGTTGCCCAGCGCGTCGCCGGTGAACGTGAGACCCGAGTCCGTCGTCAGCACTCCCGCGCCCGATCCGCCTGGGCCAAGTTCGTGGCTCCATCGGATCTTGCCGGTTTGATAATCGATGGCCTCGATGACACCTTTGCCCCACACGCCGTAATCCGCGCCCGCCCAGCCATATAATCCATCAGCCGGCTTGGCAAAATAAATGCCGTAGCTGGGATGGGCGTCGACAATAAACAATCCGTTCCTGGTATCGAAACTGGGCGCGCGATAGTTAGTCATACCGCCCTCGTCTGGCGCGATCAGGCGGCCATCGGGCGCCGGTTCCTTGGCGGGATCGGGAATCGGACGTCCCTGCTGATCGACTCCGAGCGACCAGTTCACCGGCCCGAATGGCGCCGTCAAAAGATTTTTTCCATTCGTCCTCTCCAGAACAAAGAAGTAACCGTTGCGTGAAGACTGCATCAGCATCTTCTTGGGTTCACCGTGGAAATCTCCGTCGACCAGCACCGGAGTCTCGACCGCATCCCAATCGCGCGTGTCGTGAGGCGAAGCCTGAAAGGACCACGCCAGCTTGCCCGTATCTGGATTTAAGGCGACGATGGAGCACGTGTAGAGGTCATCGCCCGGCCGCGTCGAGCCGTTCAGCACAGGCGTCGGGTTCCCGGTTCCCCAGTAGACGAGGTTGAGATCGGGATCGTAGGTTCCAGTCATCCACGTCATACCTCCAGTCGGCTGGTTCGGAGTTCCCGCCGGAGGAGTCGAGTTCCACTGCCACTGCGTTGCACCAGTTTCCGGATCGATGGATCGGATGTAGCCCGTGAGGTTATCAAAATCTCCGGAAACACCTACCAGCACGCGACCTCCAACCACGAGCGGCGCCATGGTGGTCCAATAACCCTTGGCAACGTCTGCGACCTCCACGTTCCAGCGCACGGTTCCATCGTTGCTGTTCAGCGATACAAGGTGCGCATCCGGAGACAAAAAGAAAAGATATTTCTTATACATCGCCACGCCGCGATGGCCAATGTGATCCCCCGGGCTGCGCGGGTAGGTGTAATGCCAAATCTGATGACCGGACCGCGCGTCGACCGCCCAAACGTTTTCCGGAACCGTGAAATACAAAATGCCATCGACCAGCAAAGGCGTGGACTTGATCTGAGCGAGCTGGTCGGTTTGGAACGCCCAAGCCAGAGCGAGATTCTTTACATTCTGCGGCGTAATCTGCGTGAGGTTGCTGTGACGTCTGCCGGAATAGTCGCCATGATAGCCAGGCCAACTATCGGCTGGGGGATGCAGAAGCATTTCGGAATTCACTCCTTGCGCCAGCATCGGGCCGGATACTGCAATCGTGAGCATTGCGCCCGTGGCAACAAGAAATGCAGCCTTCAGAAAATTCATAACTATTGCGGCCTACCTCTCAGGATCAAGTGACGAAATACAGCCCACGCCTAGCGCAAAGTCTGCAAATAAGCCATGAGATCGTGGATATCGGCATCGGTGTATCTACTCAGCAGATCGACATGTGCATTCACCGGCGCGTCGACTTTGTATTGAACATTGCCCGTCGACCACGATCGGTACGAACCGGTAGGATCAATCAATCCGACCGTGAACTCATCGAGATAGTCCAGTGTGCCAGTGACGGTTTGGCCGGACGCCAGCGTTACCGTGACTTTAGATTTCGCGTGTTTCGGAAACAGCATTTGCTGTTCGAGTTCGAGACCCTGGTAATGCGTCGCGATGCCGGCAAGATCCCCAGTCGGCGAGTGGCAAGCCGCACATTCCCCCGTACCGTTGAAGTAGCGCTTGCCAGCCTCGGCGTTTCCGGTTTGCAGATCGGAAACGTCCACTCCCTTGCGTGCGCCTTTCTTGGCAACAGCATTATTTTTTTGCGTGTGGATAAACGCCATGAGGCCGGCAATCTCCTCATCGGAAAAATCAAACCGCGGCATGCCCTTGTCAGGACGTCCATTGCGCACGACGGCGCCGATCTTTTCTCCGTCCACATCCTCAGTCACAAGCTTGGAGCGCGTCAGGTCCGGCCCGGTCTCGCCTCCGCCTGCGTCGCGGCCATGACAAAAGGAACAATCTTGCTGGAAAAGCGCTTTTCCCTTTTGGACCAGAGCCGGCGGATAACTCACGACCGCGCCGTCTTGCTGCATTACGCTTTGAGCCGGCGCATGATTGGTTGCGGTCTGTTCTGCAAAGACGGGGGAGAATACGAACAACAAAGCCGACAGTACACGCCAACGCAATAACAAAATGAGAAAATTCATCCCTTGAAATTTCCTTCCACCCTCCATTGCATTTCGATACTTTAGTGCTGATCGCTCGCCGTTTGCGGCCGCGGATGAGAAGCCGTGCTGCCCTCCGTCATTCCCAGCACCCACTTGATCGCTTCAAAATACATCTTGCGGATATCGGGGTCTTCCCACGACTCCTCGGTGTGTCCAAGAGTCGAATAAAAAACGCGACCCTTGCCGTACATCTTGTCCCACGCTACCGCAAAATCTTGATCCGTTCTATGGATCCGCCGGTTGTTGGCGTAGTTAAGTTTTGTGGGGTCAAGGCTGAGCAGGACATTGACCTTATCGCGCGACCACTGCTTGGGCTGATAAATCTCGTCGTACTTAACGAACGCTTTCGGAAAATGACGGACCGCGGGAACGTCCGGATCTTCATTGACGATCGGGGCGTTGAAAGTGAACCATGGATGCTCATCGAACCATCCGCCGATCATCTCACCATACTCCGGCCACTTGTAATTGGTGTCGAGGGCGGCGTGAACGCCCACAAAACCCTTTCCATCGTCCTTGATGAACGACATCATATCTTTCTTCTGGCTGTCGTCCAGGTCAAGTTCGCCTGTCGTGCTGACAAAGACCAGGGCATCGAAGTACTCGAGGTTTTTCGCGTTTCTTCCTAAGTCTTTCTTGGTAATGAGTTCAGTGTCGGTACGCAGCGTCGCGTCCCACAAGCCGCTCTCATGGCCCATGTTGTAGATGGCAGCCATGCCGTCCGAAACCGACTCGTGTTCCCATCCCTTGGTTTGACCCACCACCAGAATGTGCTTGAGATGAATTTGCTTAATGTGCGGCGGGGGTGCAACCGAGGAATTCACCGCTGGCTGATCTTGCGCGGGCGCGAGTGCGTTGAAAAAAAGGAAAGAAAGAAAGAGGAGTAAAGCGATTCCGGCGTGACGCAAGCGATCTCCCTCAGAAACAGATGCTGTAGAGTCTTAAAGTAACACAAGATTTGAGGCGAGCCGCGCCACAAAACTCGGATAAAGATGGTGAGCGCGGTAGGAATCGAACCTACAACCTACTGATTAAGAGTCAGTTGCTCTGCCAATTGAGCTACGCGCCCACTGTGGGCAAACTTGTGGTGGGACAATTTGTGATTGTAGCATTTCTGGCGGTCAGGATGAGCGTTGCGCCGAACTGCCTTTGAACAACCTTTACACAAAACCGCGGCGGAAATTTGCACTGTGGTCTGCATGAACGGCAGGCGACGAAGATGCATGCGTTTCGCAACGGGTTGTGAAGATCGGGGAAAACGAAATCAGAGTTGCAGAAGCGAATGAGTCCTCAGGCGGTGCGCCGATGTGGCACGCGAGTGCGGTCTAGGACCGCTGGCGAACTTCCGCCGCCAGGCCTCGTGACGCTTCGCTGGCCGCCGGGCGACGCTGTGGCAAAGGCTCGGAGCCCATCGCGGAGCGCCTTTCTACGGTGCCGATTACGGGAGCATCATCCAATCCGTCAGCATAGGCCATCGAAACAAATCTCTGCTCAGAGCATAAGCGGTCGACCAGACGCTGCTGCCAGGAGCTGAGGACCGCGTGAGGGAGGATAGGAAAGTGCCGAAACATCCAAATAAAATAAGCGCGTTGGAGAAAAGAAGGCATTACATATCGCGGCCCGATGGGAGTCTGCACTTGCACCACACCGTCCGCCAGTTTATCAATCCACATAACTGGGCCACCTGAGTCCTGAGTTTGGCCAGAGCAATTCTTGGGCCGCCATTATGGCACCAAGGGCGGGGCCAAGCAAAGGATTTTATCAATAAATTTTTCCAATGAGCGAGCGTCAGGTTCCAGAGGAGAAGACGTTAGCTCGAGATCGGAATCTCCGGCAGGATGTCCATGCGCTGGATTTCTGCGGCGACGCCGAAGTCCTTGCCTGGACCTTGCTCCACGCGCAACACGCGGGCGTGGCAGCAAACCCAGCATTTCTCCCCGGACGTGAGTTCCGGGGGGAGGATGAGGACCAATTCCACATCCGAGCCCTCTACCATGCGTGACGCGCTATAGAGGAAGACGCCAGTGGTGCTAACGTCGCGCGTCTGGGCAGCCAGTTCGCCGCTCTCTGCTGCACTTTTAACGCGTACTGGCAGGCGCGCAGCGATTCGCTTGCGGGAGCGGCGATCGACCTTGGAAGTATTCTCAGAACTCATTCTCAGAAACCGCTCTTAGAAAACACTAATTTGCAATCACTAATTTTTCCCTAGCAAGTAAAACTCAACGCCAGCAGAAAGCTTTTTGCTTTCCGCTGGCGTTCGTCAGTATAGAACAAATTTGCCGAGGTGATTAATTTATGCCTAGATTTCCGGCCGCCGCAGGCGCGCCGCAGGAACCACAAGCGCTTGCTCCATAGTCGGAACATTGGTGCCTCGTAATTTCGACTCGGCGTCTGCCAGTTTGTCGGTCTGATTGGTCTGGTAGTAGGCCTGGACCAGCAGTTCCATGGTGAAGGGATTGTCCTGATCTTCTTCCAGATGGGCGATGGCTTCCTCGAATTTTTTCTGATCCATCAGCAGCGTTCCGGCAGCGCCGTTGTAGGAGCTTTGAATCACGCGATTGCGGCTACCCGAGGCCATCGCCTCCAGTTGTTGCAGAGATTTTTCGGCCAGCGCCGAATTTCCTGCATGGGCGGCGCGCACTGTACGGTTGCGCAGGATGCGGGACATTTCCTCATCCTTATCGGATTTGGCAACTGCGCTGCGGTGTCCCAGGGCGTCTTCCGCGTCCTGGAGATATTTCAATGACGCGTTGTCATCGGTCTGATACTCGGCTAAATGCCGATAGGCCTCCGCCTCTTGCAGGTCCTGCTCCTTGGCGTGAGCGGTTTCGGCAACTTCCAGGAAAAGTTTGTCGGCTTCGGCAAACTTTCCGTCGCGCACCCAGGTCATCGCCTTCTGCATGGTGTAGTTGAGCCGGTCCGCTTCGTTATGGGCAAAACGGATGGCCTTGT
>JBAVGI010000006.1:0-10320 GCA_049684755.1 Candidatus Sulfotelmatobacter sp. | reverse complement strand
CTGGTGCACACGGGACAGCATTATGACGCAAATATGTCCGACATCTTTTTCTCGCAACTCGAGATTCCGTCACCCGATGCCAATCTGGGTGTCGGTTCCGGGTCGCACGCGCAGCAAACTGCTGAGATCATGAGCCGGTTCGAACCGGTTGTCCTGGAGCGAAAGCCGGACGTCGTGTTGGTTTACGGCGACGTCAATTCCACGGTGGCGGCCGCGTTCGTGAGTGCGAAGTTAGGCATCCGGGTGGGGCATGTTGAAGCGGGGCTTCGTTCGTTTGACTGGAGTATGCCGGAGGAGATCAACCGGGTTGTCACAGATCGGCTCGCCGATCTCTTGTTCACTCCGTCTGAAGACGGTGATACAAACCTTGCGCAGGAAGGTGTTCCGGCGGAGAAGATATTTTGTGTCGGCAACGTGATGATCGATTCGTTGGTGCGGCTCCTGCCCGCTGCGATGCGGTGCCCGAGAAATGGCTTTCCTCAACGCTACGCCTTGGTTACTCTTCATCGGCCTTCCAACGTTGACGACAGCAAGACTCTGAAAAGCATTCTCCAATCTCTGCTGGAAATAAATGAAGACCTGGCCGTAGTCTTTCCCGTACATCCGCGGACTCGTCAACGCATTGAGGAGTTTGGTTTCAGTGCCGGAAATCTTCATCTGTCTGGCCCTCTACCTTACGTGGAATTCCTGGCTCTGCAGCACGGAGCTGCAGTCGTTATCACGGACTCGGGAGGGATCCAGGAAGAAACAACCTACATGGGAGTGCCGTGTTTGACCCTGCGGAACAATACGGAACGTCCAGTGACAGTCACCTTGGGGACAAACGTGATTGTCGGGCAGGAACGAGGCAAGCTGAGTCTCGAGTTATCGAAGATTCTTGCGGGAAAAGCCAAGAAGGGAACTATCCCGCCGCTTTGGGACGGGCATGCCGGGGAACGCATCGCCGATGTTCTGCAGAGTCATTCCTGAAATCGGAATGCGATAACCACACTTGCGGACACCTTGCCAGCGGACTTTCGTTACTGGTCTTAGTGCATCGCGGAAATGTATCTTTGATTCAGTTCCAGCGGCCGAGTGTGCGCTGGTTGAACGCGTCATGGTTGTAGTGATTCCGTTCGAACAACTAAGGGGCTATCTGTAAATGCAGACAACTGATATCGACCAAGAGGTTCGGACGTTTCTGACAGAGAGCTTTCTGTTTGGCCGCGGCGAGGCACTTACTGACGATGTGCCGCTTCTGGGCAACGTTATCGACTCTACGGGAGTGATCGAGCTAATCGTGTTTCTTCAGGAGCGTTTCACTATCACCGTGGGTGATGAAGAAGTGACCACAGACAACCTGGGTTCTGTGAAAAACGTTGTTGCTTTTGTGGAAAGGAAGCTTCGCGGTAAATAAGACAAGGCGATACGAGCTTGTTCTTCAACGGAATTCAAGTCAAGTAGACGTGCGCGAGTGCCGTAACCTACCGACCGGACCCTGCGATGAGTGACAAAAATTGTCACTCTCAAATACTTTATCGACTTTGAAGACTCCATGTGCTTGTGGCTGAGACACTTGTACATTGATTAATGTTGTCTCGACATTTTCTTCTAGTTTCGCGATCGGTTTCTTGTTTCGCTGCCGGAAGAATGTGATATTATTGGCTCGTTCGATCCCTCCCCGTAGTACTTTCCCCCGCGTTGTGCTATCTCTTACCTCATCAAAGGCGGGCTTTCCAGAGCTATGCTAAATACTGCAATCATTGGCGCGGGTCCGTACGGGCTGTCTATTGCTGCACATTTTCGAAGTCGCGGAATTCCATTCCGCATCTTCGGCCGTCCGATGGATAGTTGGCGTGCGCACATGCCGAAGGGCATGTTGCTCAAGTCGGATGGTTTTGCCTCGAACATTTCTGATCCCGACGATCAATTCACGCTGGAAACATTCTGTGCCGAACAGGGCATCGAGTACGCCGACACAGGAATTCCAGTTCAGCTCGACACCTTTACGCGATACGGTATCGCGTTTAAGGAGCGGATGGTGCCCGAACTGGAGGACAAGCTAGTAGTCAGTGTGGAGCGCTCTGGACAGGGATACTTGCTGCAGCTCGATACCGGCGAAAGCATAAACGTTCGGAACGTAGTACTCGCCGTGGGAATTACTCACTTCGAGTATGTTCCCGAAAACCTCGCACAACTCCCGACGGAATGTTTATCTCACAGTTCCCGGCATCACGACGTTGAACAATTCCGCGGCCGCGAAGTTGTTGTGATTGGTGGAGGTTCCTCGGCGCTGGACTGGGCCGCCTTGCTGCATGAGGCTGGAGCGGACGTTCGACTGGTGGCACGACAAGAAGCTTTGAAATTTCACGGCAGGCTCACGGGAAACAAACGCTCATTGTGGGAGCGCATTCAGCGCCCACAAACGGGGCTTGGTCCGGGGTGGCGATCCAGTTTCTATGCCAATGCGCCTGCGGCCTTTCATCGCTTGCCAGACGGTCTGCGGTTGGAAATTGTCAAACGAACCCTGGGTCCGTCGGGCGGATGGTTTGTGAAAGACACAGTAATGAATCACGTGCCTCAGCTACTGGGTCACACTGTGCAGCGAGCTCAGGTGCAAGCCGGGAAAGTTCAACTCCAGGTTCGAGCACAGGACGGCACGGAGCGAGCGATTCAGGCGGATCACGTCATCGCGGCTACTGGCTATCGAGTTAATCTTGATCGCCTGCACTTTGTGAGTTCAGAGATTCGCTCTAAGTTGACCACTCTCGCGGGTACTCCCGTTCTCTCCTCGACCTGTGAGTCATCTGTGCCGGGACTTTATTTCGTTGGTATTGCGGCGGCCAACAGTTTCGGTCCTGTTATGCGGTTTGCTTTCGGCGCTGACTTTGCCGCTCGCACGGTGACGCGGGCTCTGACGAAATCCCTCTCCCACAAAGCCTCCCTGGTAGCGGTCCGAAGCGTGGTTTCCACAGCGGAGTGAACGCATCGAGCGATCTGGAAACGGTCCTCCCTTGCTACATGACTGTTTTCGTTCGCTGAGATGTGCTAACGGATACGGATGAAGAGAGAGACCATCGCAATCCACGCAGGCTATGACGGCGATCCGGCCACGAAAGCCGTGGCAGTGCCGATCTACCAAACCGTCGCGTTTGAGTTTGACAGTGCTGAGCACGGAGCGGCCTTGTTCAACCTGGAAGTTCAGGGGAACATCTACACGCGGATCGGAAACCCTACCAATACAGTTCTCGAAAAGCGCATGGCCGCACTCGAGGGCGGAGTCGATGGACTCAGCGTCAGCTCAGGGATGGCTGCGATTGAGTATTCGCTGATCAATATTGCCGAAGCGGGAAACAATATCGTTTCAACTCCGCAGCTGTATGGCGCCACTTACACACTGCTGGCTCACATTTTCCCCAAGCGTGGAATCAGTTCTCGCTTCGGGGCGACTGATCGCCCCGAAGATATTGAAAAGTTGATCGATGAGAATACACGCGCGGTCTATTGCGAAAGCGTTGGCAACCCTGCAGGGAACGTGGCAGACATTGAAGGCCTGGCGCGAGTAGCACACAAGCACGGCGTACCGCTCATTGTCGATAACACCGTCGCTACTCCGATTCTGTTGCGGCCCATCGAGTATGGCGCTGACGTGGTCGTGCATTCAATGACGAAATTCATCGGAGGCGGAGGCACCAGCATCGGTGGAATGATCGTGGATAGCGGGAAGTTTCCCTGGCGACAACACGCCAAGAAGTTTTATATGTTGAACTCGCCCGAGATCGCTTATCACGGCGTGGTCTACGTTGACCATTTCGGAGATGCAGCGTACGTCGCGCGATGCCGCACTGTCTGCCAGCGAAACACGGGCGCAACGCTGTCTCCATTCAACGGCTTCTTGTTCTTGCAGGGGATTCAGACCCTTGCCCTCCGGGTTGAACGACATGTGCAGAATGCGCGTGACGTGGCGGAATTCCTGCGTGATCATCCGGCGGTAGAGTGGGTCAATTACGCTGGCTTTCCCGACAGTCCTCTTTATCCGATGGCCCACCGATATCTGGGCTCGAACTTCTCCTCGCTCCTGACTTTTGGTGTGAAAGGCGGCTACGAAGGCGGACGGAAGTGTTTCAACGCCTTCCAGTTGTTCAAGCGGATGGTGAACATGGGCGACGCAAAATCGTTATCGTGTCATCCTGCGTCGACCACCCACCGACAACTAACGCCCGAAGAGCAGGCGAAGGTGGGAGTTACACCGGAGATGATTCGCCTCAGCGTGGGCATTGAGCACATCGACGATATTCTCGAGGATCTGGCTCAGGCGCTGGAAAAGGCAAAGTGAAGCTTCGGAGAACAAGAATACGGAGATGAGATGCCGTTAATCATCGAGGGCGGGCGAGTTCCGAGTCGTTGGGCGGAGAAGAAACGCTCGAGCATCGAAGTTCCGATCGATCTCTACGTCAAGCGCGCGGAGTGCGTGAGTCTTGCGCTCATCAATAACATGCCCGATGCCGCGATTGAAGATACTGAGCTCCAGTTCTTTGAGCTTTTGGATGACGCGTCGGGGGATGCTCTGGTATTTCTCAAGCTTTACTCCCTGACTGGGGTTCCTCGCACTGATCGTGGACAGCGCCACTTGAACGATTTCTACTTCGGCCTGGACGACCTCTGGGCGAACCGTTTCGACGGAGTCATTGTCACGGGTACTGAACCCCGTCAGCCTGACTTGCGGCAGGAACCATATTGGTCTGCCTTGACCGAGGTCCTGGACTGGGCCGAACGCAATACTGTTTCCACGATCCTTTCTTGTTTGGCGGCGCACGCCGGTGTTCTTCACAGCGATGGTATTCAGCGCCATCTTCTTCCTGACAAACAGTTCGGTGTCTTCGCGTCTGCAATGGTCTCTGACCACGAACTCACAAGACATGCCACATCACTTTTACGGTTTCCGCATTCTCGATGGAATGAATTGAAGGAAAACGCGCTGACCGACTGCGGCTATAAAGTACTCACGAAGTCAGATCAAGCCGGGGTGGACGTTTTTGTGAAGCAAAAGAAGAACAGTCTGTTCGTCCATTTCCAGGGTCACCCAGAGTATCAGGCCGAGACGTTATTCAAGGAATACCGTCGAGACATAAAAAGATTTCTGCGGGGAGAGCGGGAAAACTATCCCACGATGCCGCACGGATACTTCGACCAGGCCGCGGCCCGGATCCTCACAGATTTTCAACGGATGGTTGTTGCAGATCGGCGTGAAGAGCATCTGGCGTTGTTCCCCGAAACGCTTGCCAAGAGCTTACAAAAGACATGGCAGTCTTCGGCGACGTGCATATATCGAAACTGGTTGCAGTATGTGTTAGCGAAAACGGCTGAGGTATCGCAGTTCGCGCCCATCACAGATTCTTATGGCGAAGCCGGGCCAAAAGGTTCTGCCGTACTATGACCACGATTTGATGCCACATTTTGTCCAGGAAATGACTGCTCCAACCCCAACTGTTGAAGAACAGGCCTCTGAAATTTTGCGGACGCTGCCTCCGCGCATCAGCGACGTGGTGACACCTTGGGCTGAGAGATCGCCCGAGAAAGCGGCTCTGGTCGAAGCCTCCGGCAGTTGGACATACCGGCAATTGGCTTCCGCCATCTCTGAGACGCAGACTCGGCTTCGAGAATGGGGCGTGCGCCCGGGCGATCGCGTCATGATTGTAGGCGAGAATTGCCGGGAGTTCGTAGCGCTCCTGCTAGCTGCGGCAGGGATAGATGCATGGCCAGTCCTGGTAAATGCAAATCTATCTGCGCGCGAGATCGACGAGATCCGGGACCACTGTGGTGCCCGCCGTGTTTTCTTCACCACCAGCGTGTCCACTCACGCAATGGAGCATGCAAGCCGCCACAGCGCCGCGGTCGAGGCGATTGAAGGTTTGGGAACGATTGGCATCGGTCGCCTCAACGAGAGCGTAGAACCGGAACCGATGGAGGCGAACATCGCGGACCGTGTGGCCGCGTTGATCTACACCTCCGGTACCACCGGTGTCCCAAAGGGTGTCATGCTGAGCCATCGCAATCTCCTATTTCTCGCGGCTGGGTCGGCCAGCATACGAACCCTTACCGCTAATGATCGTTTTTACGGCATTCTGCCAATGTCTCATGCTGTGGGACTCTCCGTAGTGCTGCTGGGTTCATTGCTGAGCGGCGCGTCACTTTATTTATCGGCTCGTTTCGATCCCATGAACGCTCGCCTCACTCTGGAGAGGGAGCAGCTGACAGTAATCCTCGGCGCTCCTGCGACGTTCAACCAATTTCTTCAGTATGCAAAGTTCAGAAACGTCCATTCCTTGAAGTTTCCCGCGCTCCGGATTATTGCATCTTCCGGAGCTCAACTCCACGCTTCGACTAAGTCGGGGACAGAGAGCCTTTTCGGCATGCCGCTTCATAATGGCTATGGGGTGACGGAATGTTCTCCAACGATTGCACAGACCCGGGTGGAGTCTCCGCGTAGCGACACATCGATCGGACCACCGTTTCCCGGCGTTGAAATCAAGTTGGTTGGTCCAAATCGCAAAGCTGTACCCGAGGGAGAAGCCGGTGAACTATGGGTGCGCGGACCGAACGTGATGAAAGGCTATTATCGCGCGGCCGACGAAACAGCCGCCGCCATTGATTGCGAAGGATGGTTCAACACTCGCGACCTCGCCCGCCTGGAAGATGGAAATCTGTTTATCGTTGGCCGGACCAAGGACTTGATCGTCCGCCGGGGCTTCAACGTTTATCCGGCGGAAGTTGAAGCAGTATTGAATGCACACCCGGCAGTCGTTCAGTCCGGAGTGATTGGACGCTCGGTGGAAGGAGACGAGGAGGTCATCGCCTTCCTTCAGCTTTTGCCGAACACGGCGGTGACGGTTACCGATATTGCAGAGTATGCCGCGCAGCATCTTGCGCAATACAAGCGTCCCTCCCAGATTCTGCTCGTTCCGAACATGCCGCTCACACCGACCGGGAAAGTTGTCAAGGCGGAGCTTGCGAAAATGCTCGAACGGTCTTCGGTTCCACTAAAGAATGCGGGAACGTGCACCCTATAGCGGAACCTCGATGAGGGTAGGACCTTCGCTCTCAAAACCGTCGCGAAGCGCTTTCGCAAAACCCTCCAACGAATGTACGCGTGTTCCTGGCACACCCATGCCCTGTCCCAAGCGCACCCAGTCGAGATCAGGACGCCCGATCTCGAACATGTCTAAGGCGCGTGGGCCGGGATTCCCCACACCCAGATAAGAAAATTCACGCTTGAGGACTGCGTAGTCGCGATTGGCGAAGACCACTGTCGTGATCTTGAGGCCTTCGCGGGCCATGGTCCACAACGCTTGTAACGTATACATCGCGCTGCCATCTGCCGTCAGGCACAGTACGCGGCGGTTCGGGCACGCCACTGCCGCACCGACGGACAGAGGCAAAGCGATCCCAATCGAGCCGCCCGTGTTGCCCAGCCAGTCGTGTGGAGGAGCGGCTTTGGTGGCGGCCATCATTCCTCGTCCCGAGGTCATGGATTCATCCACTACGATCGTATTTTCGGGCAGGAGGGCGCCGACGACCGCTGCAAGGCCTTGCAGGGTAATGCTCCCGCTCGGAAGTGAAGGCCCCTCAGCCTTCTCAGGGAGCGGCTGCGATTGATGCGGCGACAGGGTTGACTCGACCGCTTCCAGTGCGCCGACATAATCCTCCCCCGGACCCGCCAACGTGCAGATCTCGCAATCCGGTGAGGTGAAAACACCATCCTTACCAGGCTGAGCAAAATACCCGATCGGAGCTTGAGCACCAACCAGAATGATCTGACGAAAATCCTTTAGCTGCTCCACCGCCATTTCCCGAACATATTGAATCCGTTCCACTGGCGGGACACCGGAGCCTCTCTCAAGTCGCGGGAGAGGATACGGCGCAAGCAGTTTCGCGTGGGTAGCCGTTGCAACGCGACCAGCCACTGCGAGACCTTTGCCGTAGAGGGCATTCCCGGACATCAAAATCGCGGTCGGCGTTCCGGAGCGGAGCATGGCTGCGACGCGGTCGATCGTAGATGCCGCAGGTAATGAAGGTCTAGGTAAAGAGGGAAGAGCAGCAACTGTTCCGCCGTCGGTCCAAGCCACATCGGCGGGGACGATCAGCGTGGCAATCTGGCCCGGTGCAGCGCGCGCAGCAACAATCGCTTCGATTGCGTCGCGGCCCAGTTCACGCGAGGAGAGAGAGGTTCGCAACCATTTGGAATAAGGCCGGGCAATTGCTTCGATGTCGGAGGCTAGTGGTGTGTTGTGGCGCAGATGGTAAGTTGCATGTTGGCCGATCAGATTGACGATCGGTACCTGAGCCCGGCTGGCATTATGCAGATTCGCGGTACCATTCGCCAGGCCGGGGCCAAGATGAAGTAGCGTGCATGCTGGCTTTTCAGCCATCCGGGCGTAGCCATCAGCCGCGCCCGTGACAACTCCTTCAAAAAGACCGAGCACGCAATGCATGTCCGCAATCTTGTCGAGGGCCGCGACAATATGCATTTCAGATGTGCCCGGATTGGTGAAGCACGTGTCAACCCCTCCGGCGAGCAGAGTGCGGATTAGACTTTCTGCGCCATTCATTTTTTCAAGCATCCTTGTCCGCACGTAGAACCGAGCATGACTCGTAGGAACAGCTCCGCTAGCGGCCGGCCAGATAGCCGCCGTCGAGAACGAGGGACTGGCCGGTCATGAAAGATGCGCGGTCAGAGCACATCCAAACTACGGCCTCGGCGATTTCGACCGGCCTTCCCAAACGGCCGACGGGATGGCAACTGAGAACGTGTTTGTGAATCTGCGGAACGCGAAAGATCCGATCGGCCATCGGCGTTTCGGTAAATCCGGGGCACACAGCGTTGATTCGAATCCCACTCTTGGCATTTTCTAGCGCTGCGCTCTTCGTCAAGCCGATTACTCCATGTTTGCTCGCACTGTACGCGGCTGCTCCCACAGAACCGATTAGTCCTGTCACCGACCCCATGTTTACGATCGCGCCGCCAGCCCCGTGCTTGAGCATCTGCTGAATCTCGTACTTCAGGCAGAGCCAAACCCCCTTCAGGTTGATGGCGATAATCTGGTCCCAGTCTTCTTCGGATTGTCTAACGATCGGCACCCAGGTGCCTTCAATCCCAGCATTGTTGAAGGCGATGTCCAAGCGGCCAAATTTCTCCACCGCTTTTTTTATAAGCCTCTCAACTTCAGAGGCTTTCGAAACATCGGTCTTCACAAACAGGCTGTCGCCGCCCGCGGCCTGGATCAGTTCGCTCGTCTCTTCGCCTTCCGGTTCGCGCCGTCCCGCAACTACAACCTTGGCACCCGCCTTCGCGAAAAGTACGGCGGTTTCGCGGCCAATACCCGAAGTCCCGCCAGTCACCAGCGCAACTTTGCCGGGCAATTCCGTTTTCGTAGTTTCCTGCACGAATCAGACCTCTCGAGGCAGAACGGAGAGTGTAGGCTGGGGATCAAGTTTACGTCAAACGAATGTCTCAGAGCCTTTGATCGAGAAGACAGGTGAGCTCACGTGTTATTTTCTAAGGCAGGGGTACGCTCGCACGTAGCGTTGAGAGGAGAACGAAGGATGGGCACGGGCGCCGTTTCTGCCGGTCTAATTGGGGACGCAAAGGACAAACTCGTTGGCGCCTGGAAGCTGGTGTCCGCTTCGAGCACAACATCCGGCGGAGAACGGAACGAAACTCCCTATGGCGCGAAGCCTTTAGGTTTTCTCACTTATACGGCAGACGGCAGAGTCACCGCCATGATCAGCTACGATGGCAGAAAGTCTCTCTCCGTCGGCGGCGGGACGGTCGAAGAACAGGCCGAGGCCTTTAAGACATTTCTTGCCTATGCTGGACGTTATACGTTCGGCGGTGACAAAGTGACCCATCACGTCGAAATCTCATCGATTCAGAACTACGTAGATCGGGACCTAGTCCGGAGCGTTAAATTTCGAGGTGATCAAATCACGTTGATTACACCGCCGACGCGGGTGAACGGAAAGAACCAAACCATTGAATTGGTTTGGCAGCGCCTGCCGGTCGGTTCTTGATCCGCGCAACGGATGCAATGTCTGGATTGCGTTACATTCCAATTGCTTTTCCTTGAAATCTCCATCTCGTATTGAATGCACAGTGTTTTGTGGCGCTCGCCTCCGGAATTGGTGGAGACTTGCTGTGCTAGACTTTTAATGTTTTCGGCGTATTTCTCGACGGGTGAAATCTGATCATCTTGCCAGCAGGTGAAGATTGTCCAAGGCTACCGCTCCGGTCAAAAAGTTGGTTTTCAGCGAGGAAATTCTACAGGACCCATATCCCACATA
>JBAVGI010000005.1:0-7395 GCA_049684755.1 Candidatus Sulfotelmatobacter sp. | reverse complement strand
ATGCCCGCAAGATCAAAAGCCTGCCACCCGCCCGCTGCCGGCGTTCGTGTTACCCGCCCTTCGCAAAGCGCGCGAAGGACGGGGCACCCATCGTATTGCTAGCACTAGCCAGATCAAAGCCTGGGCCTTCCTGCTTCTTCCCATTCAAGAGTTTTGGGTCACCCGGGCCCATTACTCGTAGCGCAAACTCTCCACCGGATCCAGTTGCGCGGCGCGGGCCGCGGGGACGGTGCCAAAGATTACTCCAACAATTGAAGAAACGACGATCGCAATGATCGCCGACAGGCCGGAAATAGGAATCCGGTACTCGGTAAGGAAGCGCACCGAGTAAGGGATGGCCAAGCCGATCACAATCCCGGCGAAGCCTCCGATGAACGAGATCAGGATTGCCTCCGCAAGAAACTGAAAACGGATTTCCCGGTTGGTCGCGCCAACGGCCTTTCGAATCCCGATCTCCCGGATGCGAGAAGTCACCGTCGCCAGCATGATGTTCATGATTCCAATCCCACTCACCAGCAGAGTCACCATGGAAATCAGGAGCAGCACCCAGGTCAGGCCAGTGGCGATGCGATCAGCCATTGCCAGAAGCGCCGTGAGATTTGAGACGTCGTAAACCGACTCCGAGCGGTGCCGCGACTGCAATACGCGTTTGATCTGAGCCGTTGCCGGAATCACCATCGACGGATCTTCCATGGAGAAATACAAGAGCTTGACGCTGGGAATCTCCATGAAATAGCGGCTCACGGAATAGGGAATCAGCATCGTGTTATCGACGATTTCCGACTGCCCGAAAGTCTCCACGCGCTCCTTGAAAGTTCCAATAATCGTGAAGGGCAGCCCATTGAGCTTGATGATTTTGCCCACTGCGGCTTGCGACGAGCCGTAGACCTCAATCGCCATTTTCTCGGTGATGACCCCGACCTTATTGTGAGCCTGAGAATCCTCCTGATCGAAGAATCTTCCGGAGGGAACAACCAGATTGCGTACCCGCAGATATTCGGGGCTCACGCCGAGAATCGTTACGTCCTTCTCTTTACCGTTACCGACGGGAACGCGATCGGAAAGTTGCGTCACCGGGGATGAGGCAACGATGCCGGGCACAACTTCCCGAACGGCGTTCAGGTCATCGATTGTCAGCGGGTCGGGATTGGAGTTGCTGATGTGCGGCGCGCCGCCCAGATATTCCGCCCAGATCTCATTCGTGCCAATTGCCTGAATCTGATTGAGAACAAATTGCCGGCCGGTCATGCCAATCGTGACGACCAGGATGAGCGACGCCGTGCCAATCACCATGCCCAGCGCGGTCAGGATGAAGCGCACTTTGTTGCTGCAAAAAGTATCGTAGGCAAATGCGATGATCTCGCCGAAGGCCATTTTGGGCCTGAGCCGGTCGGGCATGAGAGCAGCAGCCATGTAAATTTATGCTACGTAGCGGATAAGAAAGGTGCAAGCGCCTATCCGGGAACGAGCGGCCCGCCAGTAAAGAATTGTAAGTACACAGACCGTGGATGTTCTGTTGTGGCAAAGTATAGTCAGCCCGAAGCATCCATTGGAGAGAATGGCACTCCCACTGACGACAGTTTCCGAGCGCGATACGCGCAAACCGAAGGCCTCCGGAACCGTGAAGAGTTCATTGTTTTGGATGGTAGTGGTCGCTTTGGCTTTGCGGCTCGTGGTGATGTGCTTTTTATATCCCGAACGTACAGACCCCTATCGAGATCACTGGCGTTTTGGCGGCGAAGCGGGCAGGATCGCCCGATCGATCGCACAGGGAGAAGGTTTCAGCAATCCGCTCTTCGGCGAGACCGGCCCAACCGCCTGGCTGGCGCCGGTTTTCCCGTACCTGCTCGCAGGGATTTTTAAGCTATTCGGCATCTACAGCAAAGCGTCGGCGATCACGATTCTCGCACTCGACTGCCTTTTCTCGGCACTAACCTGCATCCCTATTTATTTCATCGCTCAAAAACATTTTGGCGAGGCGACTGCGCAATGGGCAGCATGGGCCTGGGCATTTTTTCCGTACGCGATTTTTTTCTCCGCAGACTTTATCTGGGCGACAACGCTGACCACGCTTCTGATGACTCTCGTTTTCCTCGCTGCGTTACATATTGAGACTTCCTCGTCCGTATGGCATTGGGTCGGTTTCGGTGCACTCAGTGGTTTCGGAGGCTTAACCGATCCGGTGGTTATGTCTGTGGCGCCATTTCTCGGAGCCTGGGCCTGGTACCGTCTCTACAAGAGTGGCCGCCGCTGGCTAGCTCCGGGCATAGGCGCTGTGTTAGCGGTGACGCTCGTCGTCGCGCCGTGGTTTGTTCGAAACTACGAAACATTTCACAAATTCATTCCGTTCCGTAGCTGCCTTGGTCTCGAAGTGTACTTCGGCAATAATCAGGATTCCTGGCACTGGGGCCCCCCGGGCTATCATCCGTCAGACAACGAGAACGAGTGGCGGGAGTATGAGCAACTCGGCGAGATCGCTTACACGCAAAAGAAGTTTCACGAAGGACTGGCATTTCTCGACTCGCATCGTCTGTTGTACGCTCGTCAGACCCTGCGCCGGGTTGTTTATTTGTGGACGGGTTTCTGGAGCCTGAGCCGTCGATACCTGCAGGAAGAGCCTGCGGATCCGTTCAACATTGTTTTCTGCACGGGCCTTGCTATCTTGACTCTGATCGGCCTTCGGCGGGCATGGCTTCTCAGCCCGCACATTGCCATGCCTTACATGTTGGTATTTCTATTCTTTCCGATAATTTATTATTTGACGCACCCGGAAGATTATTATCGTCGGCCCATCGATCCACAATACGTTGTGCTGGCCGCCTACGCGGTCGCTTCCTGGGTTGCGGAACGGAAGTTAAAGCTAGCTGGCATCCGGACGCAAGTTGCTGCCGCAGCGATTAAGTGAACGAAATTCTTCCTGACAAACACAAGACGCTGAATTTCCTCTGGCTTTTCTTGCTGACAGTAGGGGCATTCCTGGTACAGGGTTACCATCCCTTCGCCGAGGACGCGGAAATTTACTTGCCGGGTGTGGAGAAAATCCTGCGCCCGGAACTATTTCCCGTCGGACGTGAATTTTTCCTTTCGCACGCCAGCCTCACGTTCTTCCCCAATGTTGTCGCTCTTTCCTTACGAATCACTCACTTGCCGATGGAAGTCGGTCTGCTCCTGTGGCAGATAGCGTCCATTTTTCTGCTGCTTCTCGCTTGTTGGGAGTTGTCTGGTCTGTTTTTCCCGAGCGTCAGAGCTCGTTGGTGCGGAGTCTGTCTGGTGGCGGCGTTGCTGTCGATCCCAGTCTCAGGCACCGCACTCTACATCATGGACCAGTATCTAAACCCGAGAAATCTGGCGGCTTTCGCCGGAAGTTTCATGCTGGCGCGAACCTTGGAGAAGAAATACGTCCGCGCGTGTCTGTGGTTGGTTTTTGCTGCTTGTATGCATCCTTTGATGTGGGTGTATCCCTTTTCGTTCTGCTTATTGTTTGTAGTGCTGAACAAATTGGAAGGTTATTGGAAGCGCACGCATCCAGCGGCGCTCGCCGCGTTGTTCTGGTTGCAAATCCCGCTGGCGCCCCGGCCTTCGCCCGCCTATCACGAAGCGGCAAAACGCCACGCCTATCATTACATTCAGAACTGGCAGTGGTATGAGTTGCTCGGAATCGTTGCGCCGCTCATTTTGTTCTGGTGGTTCGGCCGGATCGCACGCCACCGTCAATGGCGCATGGTCGAGCGCGTGAGCCGCGCGTTTATTGTCTACGGCTTGATCTACCTGATCGAGGCGGTCGTGTTCGACCTTCCCGCGCGTTTTGAAGCGTTGGCCCGCCTGCAGCCTCTTCGCAGCCTGCATTTCGAGTACATCGTAATGTTCGTCATGATGGGCGGCTTTCTGGGGGAGTACGTGCTGCAAGACCGCGTTTGGCGCTGGCTGCTGTTATTCATTCCCTTGAGTGTTGGGATGTTCCTGGCGCAGCGGGCACTTTTTCCCGCCAGCGCGCATCTGGAAGTGCCAGGTCGCGCATCCAAAAATCCATGGGCGCAAGCCTTTGTTTGGATTCGGCGGAACACCCCGGTGGACGCGGTTTTCGCTCTCGATCCCTACTACATGGACATCGCCGGCGAAGACGAAGTGGGATTTCGCTGCCTGGCCGAGAGAAGCCGTCTGGCCGACGGAGTGAAAGACAACGGCGTGGTCAGCATGTTCCCACCGTTGGCTGAAGAATGGTGGGCGCAGGTGGAAGATCAAACTCCGTGGAGAAAGTTTGGTCCTGCGGATTTCGCGCGGCTGAAGGCTAAATATGGCGTGGACTGGGTAGTGGTGCAACCGCGGCAAGGTACCGGCCTCCATTGCCCTTATCGGAACGATACAGTTGGAGTTTGCCAGGTTCCGTAGTAAAGATGAAAGAATACGACGCCAGTTATCTAGAAAATCGACGTTTGGACAATGTGTGTTACGGCCTATTTATAGGCTAACAATCGTAGTCAGGAGAAAATCTCTCGAATGTCAACCGCCCAAGCAGTTCAGGAGCTTTTTCAGGACACAGATCGGCTGTTTCCTTACGAAAAGTGGACCCCGCAATTGCGCGCTTTGGCTAAGCGATACCGTGAGAACGAACCTTGCCCGCACATTCTGCTGAAAGATTTTCTTGCGCCTTCGACCGCTCTGGCGATGGCTGCGCAATTTCCTCAGGCCGCCAGCGATGCCTGGACGCAATACAAACACGCCAACGAAAACAAGCTGGGAATGGCGAAGCGCCACCTCTTTCCCCCCGCCCTCGCCGCGGTCAGCGACGAACTGAACTCGCCGGAGTTTGTCGCCTGGATCTCGGAATTAACCGGAATCTCGAATCTGATGTCGGATCCGATGCTCGAGGGCGGCGGCCTGCACCAGTCGGGACCGGGCGGTTATTTGAACGTGCATACAGACTTTTCCCTGCACCACTTCCATCCCAACTGGCGTCGTCGCGTGAACCTGATTCTCTATCTCAATCCCGGATGGCGCGAAGAGTGGGGCGGAGCCCTCGAGCTGTGGGAACCGAAGATGACGCGCTGCGCGGCGAAGTATCCCCCGCTACTGAATCACGCCCTCATCTTCACCACCGACCAGCGCTCTTTGCACGGATTTCCAGATCCGCTAACTTGCCCGAAGGGCGTTTCGCGCAAGAGTCTGGCCCTCTACTACTACACCCTGGAGAGCGATAAAAAACTTACGGGACATTCCACCGATTATTTTGCGCGGCCCCAGGATGGCTGGCGAAAGTCGGCGACGATCTGGCTGGATAAGAAGGCGGTCGATGTCTATTCGCGCGCTAAAGCGCGTTTCGGATTCTCTGACGCGTTCGCCAGCAAAGTCCTGGGGTTTTTGTCGCGGAAAAAATAGATCTAAATTTGCGCAGTAAACGGATCAGCAACAGCTTCCTCTAGGCGGGACGCGCGGTTCTACGAGCGTAATACGTGGGATAACCAGCCTCTAGCTTGCGCCCCTGCTCGCTGAAGCGCGGCAAATGAATCAAGCCAGCCTTCTGCAACGCAAATTGCAAAGTGGTGGCCAGCACGCCAAAACCGTACTTCACGCTGCGGCGGAAGTTGATAGACGACGCCTCTTCGAAATACTTCGTAGGACAGGACACCTCTCCGATGCGAAAACCAAAGTGCACGCATTGCGCCAGCATCTGATTGTCAAAGACAAAATCGTCGGAGTTTTCGAGCAACGGCAGTTCGGTGAGCACTTGACGGCTGAATGCGCGATATCCCGTGTGATACTCCGAAAGCTTCACTCGCAAGAATAAATTCTCGAAAGCCGTGAGCAGCCGGTTGGAAATATATTTGTAGATCGGCATCCCGCCGTGCAGCGCCGTGCCGCCTATGATGCGCGATCCCAGCACCACATCGTAAACCCCATAAGCTACCATGCTGGCCATCGCCGTAATCAAGTACGGAGTGTACTGGTAGTCAGGATGAAGCATGATGACCACATCAGCGCCTTCGGCCAGAGCCTCGCGGTAGCAGGTCTGCTGGTTCCGGCCGTAGCCGTAATTGCGGTCGTGCTGGAAAACCTGCAGGCCAAGCCGCCGCGCCAGATCCACCGTGCGGTCGGAGCTGCGGTCGTCCACAAGAATACGAATATCTACCAGATCCGGAAGTTCCCCCACCGTGACGGCGAGGGTTTTCTCCGCGTTGTAAGCAGGCATTACGACCGCAATGCGTTTGCCATTAATCATCGTTTAACTTTTATGATACCTGAGAACCGAGACGACAAGCTCTATTTTGAATAGATGCACCGTGCAAGCCGGCGGAGGCTTGCTCCCGCGCGCCCGCTGTGAAAAACTAGACTTTCGGGATTCACCTATGTGTGAAAGCGGTGAATTCGATCCACGGCAATGTCGACAAGAAAAACACTTTTCGAAAAAATCTGGGACGCCCACTTGGTGGCGCAACCAGACGATCGCTCTCCCATCATCTACATCGATCTGCACCTAGTTCATGAAGTCACATCGCCGCAAGCTTTTGACGGTTTGCGAGTCGCCGGAAGAAGAGTGCGACAGCCGTCGCGGACCGTCGCCACAGTTGATCACAACATTCCCACCGAACCGCGCGGTACTCCGATCACAGATCTGATTGCCGCAAAACAAATTGCGGCGCTGCAGGCAAACTGCAAGGAGTTCGGCGTGCGGCTTTTCGACATGGATTCCCCGGAGCAGGGAATCGTCCATGTGATCGGGCCGGAACTGGGACTGACCCAGCCGGGAATGACAATTGTCTGCGGCGATAGCCACACCAGCACCCATGGCGCATTCGGAGCGCTGGCCTTCGGCATTGGAACTTCCGAAGTCGAACACGTTCTCGCCACGCAGTGCCTGGCGCAGCAGAAGCCGAAGACGATGAAGATCGACGTGCGCGGTCGTTTGCCGGAAGGCGTGGCGGCGAAAGATCTGGCTCTCGGAATCATCGGCCAGATCGGCACCGCCGGCGCCACCGGTTATGTAATCGAATACGCTGGCGAAGCGGTGCGCGCGCTTTCGATGGAAGGCCGCATGACACTGTGCAACATGAGCATCGAAGCCGGAGCCCGCGCAGGAATGGTGGCGCCCGACGAAACCACGTTTGCTTATGTTCGCGGAAAGAAGTTCTCTCCGAAAGATGGCGAATGGCGGCAAGCGGTCGAATACTGGCGGAGCCTCGCCAGCGACCCGGACGCGACCTTCGACAAGGTTGTGGACATCGATGCGGCGCAACTCTCTCCGTTCGTCACCTGGGGAACGAATCCGGGGATGGTGGCTCCGGTGACCGGTCGTGTGCCCGAGACCAGCGCCTTAAACGAATCCGACCGCCGCGCGACCGAGTTAGCCTTGCAATATATGGGATTGGAGCCCGGGAAGCGTATCGAGGATATCGGAAT
>JBAVGI010000004.1:0-21627 GCA_049684755.1 Candidatus Sulfotelmatobacter sp. | reverse complement strand
TTTGCGGATTTCATCGGCGGTGAGGTCGTCGACGTAGGCTTTGCCATCTTTGATCAGTTTGATCGCCCATTCGTAGAGCTGGTCGAAATAATCGGAGGCATAGAAGAGACCATCCCACTGAAAGCCGAGCCACTTCACATCCGCTTTGATGGACTCGACGTATTCCGTTTCTTCTTTCTCCGGGTTGGTATCGTCGAAGCGGAGGTTGGTACGTCCGCCGAATTCGTCGGCCAGGCCGAAGTCAATGCAGATGGCTTTCGCGTGGCCGATGTGCAGATGGCCATTGGGCTCGGGAGGAAAACGCGTCTGCACACGGCCGTTGTGTTTGTTGGTCTTGAGGTCTTCGAGAATAATGTCGCGGATAAAGTTTGAGGGTGCAGGCGACGGCGAGGCAGCCACAGCTTTTTCTCCAGCTTCGGTTGGCGGATGAGGGGGATTCATTATGTTTAATCTTATCGCAAGCCGCGCATGAAGATCAGTTTGCTCATGGAGCGGCGGACGCCTTCGTCCGCCCAGGGAGTGGCATGGACTTTGGCGTATAGATTTGTAACGCTGCCTCCCCGGACGAGGGCGTCCGGGGCTCCATTCTGTTTAGGAATCAACTATGGGTGCCGGTGGGGTGTAGGGATTCCGGTCGGGCGATTTCCAAATCCATCGATATTCGCGCCAATCCTGGACTAATGCTTGCCGAACCGGATTCTGCAGGATGTAGGCGATCTTTGCGTCCAGACTTTCCGAGGAGCGAACGATGCGGTCGAATGACTCTTCTTGCCAGACCGCGCCGTGGTGACCGGCGTGACGATTCATCGCGTGCGCTGATGCGCCTTTGATTGCCTTCATGATCTCGACGAGAGACGTGATTGTATGCCGGTTTTCGTCGGTCAATGGCGTCAGTACCAGATGAACATGATCGGGCATTACGACGGCCACTTCCAGGCGATATCTTCTGCCGTGATCGTGAATGCAGCATCCCAGCACAATGTCGCGCGCCCAATCCGGCAGGGTTCGACGAAGCTTTGTGCAAAAAGTGATGAAGTGCGGTGCGTAGTCGCGCTGCATGTGCGGCAGGTTGCGACGATAGAACTGCATTGAAAGATCTTGGCACGGGGGAGGGATGGTAGTGCTGGCGAGGTGCAATTAATACGGAACTGATTCCCAAGTTAGAACAAACCATGGAGGGGCGGACGCCTTCGTCCGCCCGGGCAGAGGCATGGATCTGGGCGCATACGATTGTGGCACTGCCCCCCCGGACGAGGGCGTCCGGGGCTCCACTAAAACTTAGGTGAGCTTTTGTAGAGCTTGGGCGATTCGCTGAAGCGTGGTTTCCTTGCCAAGAACTTCCAGAGTTTCGAAGAGCGGCGGCGCGTTTTTGCGTCCGCAAACCGCTACGCGGATGGGCTGAAACATTTGTCCGGCTTTAACACCCAGTTCCTGAGCGGCGGCGCGCAGAGCCTGATCCAGGGGATCGTGTTTGAACTCGACCTTGGCCAGGAGGTCCTGCGCACGGGTGAGGACCTTTACAGCCATGGCCATGTCACCTTTCTGGGGAATGAGTTCCGCCGGATCGTAAGGCGGCAGTTGATCGACGAAGAAAAAGTCTGCGGCGGTGAGCACATCGCGCAGCAGCCTGATGCGCTCACGAATGAGCGGCGTGATGCGCAGCATCTTTTCCGGCGTGACGTTGAAGCCGGCATCCCGCACGATGGGCAGAAGATGTGCGCTTAAATTCTCCACTGATAAGGCGCGAATGTGTTCGGCATTCAACCATACAGCTTTTGGATCGAACTTTTCCTCCAGGGTTGCCGCCGGCTCTTTGAAGTTAACTACTGCATTTGATCGGTTGATACCCTCGAGCGAGAAGATACCTGTAAGTTCTTGCAAGGACATATTCTCTCGGTCATTCTTAGGCGACCAGCCGAGCAGGCATAGAAAGTTGATGAAGGCTTCGGAAAGAAATCCGGCATCGCGATAAGTGGTTACGCTAACCACCGAACCGTGACGGCGCTTGGAAAGCTTGGTTCCATCGGGCGCGACCAGCAGCGGCAGGTGCGCGAACTGCGGCGGCACGTAACCCGCAGCCTCGAAGATCAGGACATGTTTGTAAGTGTTCGAAAGATGGTCCTGGCCGCGAATGATATGGGATATGCGCAAATCCGCATCGTCGGCACACGAGGCGAGATGATACGTAGGCATTCCATCCGAGCGGAGCAGCGCAAAATCTTCAACATCGGCGGCCGCTTTGACTTGTTCGCCGTAAACCGCGTCGGTAAATTGCACCAACTGTCCGCTCTCGCGAGGAACACGAAAACGCAGCGCGAATGGCTCTCCGGCGGCGGCACGGCGATCGCTTTCAGCGCGGGAAAGTTCGCGCGAGCCGGGATTGAAAAGCCATGTTCCTTGCGCGCCGGATTTTTCCGCGTCGCCAGTGTGCGCGGGGGTGAAGTCACGGTATGCCAGGCCCTTTTCGAAAATCGTCCAGGCCATCTTCCGGTGGAGATCCAGACGCTCGGACTGCTTGTATTCTTCGTCCCAGGTTAAGTTCAACCACTTTAGTCCCTCGAAAATAGAATCGACCGAGGCCTGGGTATTGCGCTCGACATCAGTATCATCGAGGCGGAGAATCAAGGTGCCGGCGTTGTGGCGGGCGTAGAGCCAGTTGAAAATGAAGGTGCGGGCGCTGCCTACATGCAGAAATCCGGTGGGGGACGGGGCGAAGCGGACGCGCGGCTTGGTGAATGGAGGACCGACAATTTCGGGCATAAGTGGCTAGACTTTGATGGTATCGGCGGGAGAAAAGTATCGTCAAGCCAACGAGATAGATGGCTTCAAGGTAAATAGATCACCCGAGTGTCCGAGGATAGGCACTGTACTTAAATCTTGTTGTGTTCGTACCGTCGATGTGAAAACATTAACCAAACGTCTTCTCCGTAACACCAAGGCTATTCAACGGAAATCTTAGCCCGAACCCCATGAACAGTATTTCTACCAGCATCGTTATTATTCCGGGCGTTGTCGCCTTATTGCTGTGCCTGCTGTTTTACTACCTCTATCAGCAGAGCCAGCAGGTTTACTTTCGCGCCTGGCAGATCGCTTGGGCCTGCTATTCCATCCATTACGCGCTTGACGCCGTTCGTTATTATCGGCCTCCCGCACTCGCCGCTTTTTTTGCGAGTTCCTTATTTTCGGTGGCCATGGGCGTGAGCATCTTCGTCTCCACGCGGCTCACGCGTACAGCTTTCCGCTTTCGCTGGTACGACGGGGCCTTAGCTCTTACCGGAACCATTTTCGCCGCCATCGATTTGCGGACGCTTTTATTATCCGGTCCGCTGCCGCCAAACCAGCGTCCTCTCAGCTTGACCGTTATTTTCTTGAGTGCTGTGCTGCTGTATTGTTCAGCGGTTTTTTATTTGCACGCTCACCGCCGGGGATCGGCGGCTTTCAGAATCCTAGCCATTTCGCTGGCGCTTTGGGCGGTGCTGATGGCCGCTGTGCAGTCTGGCAGCCCAGGCATGGAGATGTTTGGCAGCGTGGGCCATGTCTTGGGACCAATTCCGCAGATGTTGCTGGGCATCGCCATGGTGATGGTGCTGTTCGAGAATGAGCGCAATGCAGTGCAGGAAAATACCCTGGCTCTATCGACGCTGGGCGCCGATCCGCGGCGGCTTCTCTCCGCCGACGATTTGCTGCCCAGCATGCAGTCGGCGCTGGAACGGCTGGCCGGAGCTCTATCCGCCAGGCGTGCGGTCATCTATATCACGGAGCGCTGGCGCGGTTTGCTGCCTTCGGTGCAGCGCGGATTTTCTCCCGAATTTCTGGAAGTCCTAACCAGCAGCGGCGCCGGAGAATATATCTGCGACCGGGCGCACCGCCAGGGAGGGCTCTTCACGGTCCGCGACGTCAGCCACATGTCAGAGCCGCTGCCGGTGGGCTCGGTCGGCACCTTCGCCGGTTTCAAGGATGCACTGGAAAAAGCGCAGATCCGTAATCTGACCGCGGTCAGCCTGCAGACTCGGGAACACGCATTCGGCGTAATTCTTTTTCCTCACGCCCAGCGCGAGGCGTTTGGTACCTCGGGTCCGCGCCTTATGGTGGGCCTGGCCTTGCAACTGGGGCTGACTCTGGAGAACTATCTCATTGCGCACGACGCTCACCGCAGGACCCAGGAATATGAACTGTTGACCGAGATTGGGCAGGCGATCAGTTCGCGGCTGGATCAGGATGAAGTGCTGCGCACCATCCACGCCGAGCTGGGACAGATTTTCAACAACAGCAATTTCTACATCGCCTTCCAGTCAGGGGATGAAATCTGTTTCGAGCTGGAAGTAGAGGATGATCTCGTCCTGCCTAAGCGAAAACGCAAACTGGATAATGCCTTCACCGAATATGTGATCCGAACCGGGCAGCCCTTGCTGATTCGCTCCGACTTGGAGAAAACGCGGGCCCGATTAGGCATTACTTTCCGTCCCGAGCAACCCGCCAAGTGTCTCTGCGCCGCACCCATTCTGCTGAGCGGCAAGCCGGCCGGTGTGATGGTCGCGATGAGCAAGGTACGGGAATACGTCTTCGAGCAGCGCGATCTCGACGTGATGGTGACGGCAGCGGGACAAGTATCGGTTGCCGTGGAAAATGCGCGCTTGTTCGCGGAAGAACAACGGCGCTCGCGGCAACTGGCATTTCTGAACAATATTTCCCGCACCGCGATTTCGAGCGATGACCCCGTGCATATGCTGGGCCAGATTGTTGGAGAGATCCAGAAGAATTTCAGCTTCGATCACATTGGTATCGGCCTGCTCGATTACGGAACGAAGGAGATCGAAATTAAAGCCGAAGCCGGCGCGACCGCACATGCCATGGGCAGGCGGATTCCGCTGGGCATCGGCATTCTTGGACGCGTGGCGCGCACCGGCGAGCGGGCGCTGGTGCAGAACGGCGTGGAAGGCCAAATGGGTGCGATTCTGCCGGAGTCGCGCTCGGTGCTGTGCATTCCGATTACCTACGGCGAAACCTTGTTGGGCGCATTGAATATTGAAAGCCGCAAGGAGAGCGCCTTTTTTCCGCAGGATGTTCTCATTCTCAACACGCTAGCTGACCTGCTGGCCACGGCTCTGCATAACGCTTTTGTTTTTCAGAAGCTGCAACAGCAATCGATCACCGATGGCCTGACAGGAATTAAAACCCGGCGCTTCTTCTGGGAGGCTTTATCTGCGGAGTGGAAGCGCGCTTCGCGGTCGGGTAGAGCGTTCTCCGTGGTGCTGATCGATCTCGATAAATTCAAGGAAGTGAATGACACCATGGGCCACTTCGAGGGCGATCTGGTGCTGGCCCGCGTGGGGCGGTTGCTGGAACAAAAGTCGCGCCAGTCGAATGTGGTGGCGCGCTACGGCGGGGACGAGTTCATCATTCTGATGCCGGAAACCGGGCCGGAGCAGGCGGAGGTCCTGGCCGAGCGCTTGCGCCAGTGGATCACCACCGACCCGATGCTCAGCGAACATCACATTACGGGCAGCTTTGGCGTAGCCAGTTTTCCCATGCACGGGTTTTCTATCGAAGACATTATCCGCGTCGCGGACGCTGGCATGTATGTCTCGAAACGCTCGGGAGGTAACCGGGTATCGGCGGCGCAGGAATTTACCGGCGGCGAGGAATTTGCTGCGCAGCGTCAACAGATATCCACTTACATCGAAGGATTTCTGCAGCGCGAGCATAACGGGCCGGAGCATCTGGAAGAGCTTGGTTCCATGCTGGTGAAGTTTTGCGGCGGCGAAGAAGATTGCAATGTGCCGCTGCTGAAGGAATCGATTGAAGTGTTGAGCCGAGCCGCGGAATCGCGTGAGCTGCGCACTTCCGGCCACGGCGATCTGGTGGCGCGATATACCGAAATCATTGCCCGGTCGCTGCAGTTGCCTCCGGAGGAAACCAGCGACTTGGTTTACGCCGCCCGCATTCACGACGTGGGAAAAATCTTTGTGCCGGAGCGCATCCTGAATAAGCCCGGCCCGCTCACCGACGATGAATTCTTTCTGGTTCGAATGCACGCGCGTGTGGGCGCCGAGATCGCCGGATTTTTGCCGCACAGCGGCATGATGCGGCAGGCGATCGAGCATCATCACCAGCGCTTCGATGGCACGGGCTATCCCGATGGCGCGAAGGGTGAGCAGATTCCGCTCTGGGCGCGCATCATCGCGCTCGCCGACGCCTACGCCAACATGCTGACCGAACAATCGATTGCAGCAGCGCGCACCCCCGAGCAGGCGCTCGACGAACTGGCAAAGATGAGCGGCACCGGCTTCGACGGGATGCTGGTGCGCTTGCTGTTGCGGGAGTTGAAGTCGGAGCGAACGTCGTCGTCGAAGGACGGGTTCTGAGGGCTTGTCAGAACGAGGCGTTTTTGGGTCGTTAGTCTAAACGCTCTCGAGCTAATTTGCCGTACGGCTGTTGTCGCATTTGCGTAACACCACCACCCGCTTTCCCGCCAGGCATTTACCATGTCCCCATGCCTCCGACGCGTGACCAGTCCGAGATCCCCATAGTTAGAATCTCTCCTCGCGGCGCCACTCGACTGAAATCTGGCCACGTCTGGGTCTATCGCTCCGATGTCGTTTCCGCGAACGGAGCAACACCCGGGTCGCTCGTCGCAGTCACCGATCATCGCGGGCAGTTTCTCGGCAGCGCGCTCTATTCCAGCTCGTCGCAGATCGCCATTCGTCTCATCTCTCGCGATCCGGTTACAGACTTCCCTGCGCTGCTCCGCCAGCGCGTCGCCGATGCTATCGCATACCGCCAGCCAATCCTTCATGACACTGATGCATATCGCGTTATCTTCAGCGAAGCGGATTTTCTCCCCGGCCTGATCGTCGACCGCTACAACGACATTCTCTCCTTGCAGATTCTTACCCAGGCAATGGACGCCGAAGCCGTGCGCGCCACTTTGATTTCAGAACTGACGGAGCACCTGCGTCCGGACTCGATCGTCGAGCGCGTGGATCCTCGCGTCCGCGAACTCGAAGAATTGCCGCCTCTTTCTTCAGGCTTGCGCCAGGGAGAGAAGACTTCCACTGTCTTTACCATGAACGGTGTCCAGTTTAAGTTCGAGGCTCTGGAAGGCCAGAAGACAGGCGCATTCCTCGACCAGCGCGACAACTACGCCGCCGCGGCCGAATTTGCCCACGGCGAGGCGCTCGATGTCTTTTGTTACCAAGGCGGGTTTGCCCTTCATCTGGCCTCGCGGTGCTCTCATGTCACCGGGGTCGATAGCTCCCGGCCTGCCCTCGAAGTCGCCGACCTGAATGCTGCTCGTAACCATCGCAATATCGATTGGACCGAAGCCAACGCCTTCGACCTGCTTAAAGACTATGCAACCGCCGGCAAGCGCTACGACAGCATCGTGCTCGACCCTCCAGCCTTCGCCAAGTCGAAGCGCGACCTGGATGCCGCCATGCGGGGCTATAAAGAGCTAAACCTTCGCGCATTGAAGATGCTACGGTCGGGCGGGGTTTTGATCACGTGCTCTTGCTCCTATCACGTGAGTTTGCCGGATTTCATCGCGATGCTATCGAACGCGGCGCTGGATGCGCAGCGCATCGCGCGCATCGTAGAGGTTCGAGGGCAGGCCAAAGATCATCCAATTCTGCTCAACATCCCAGAAACCGCCTATCTGAAGTGCTTAATATTGCGCATAACCTAATGAAAACATGGCATGTATTATACTTGACATGAACACACTCATATTTTATGCTTCCTTTGTGCTGAGTTAGCATCCAACCATTTGAACGGCAATGCCGAATTCTTGAAATCCAGCACAGAAGGAGAATATCTCTATGACCGTACTTACCCGTTGGGAGCCTTTCCGTGAGTTTTCCACCCTGCAGGACCGCATGAACCGCCTGTTCCGCGAGTCCTATAACGAAAGTGGCCGGGACGAATCCCTGACCGCATCCAGCTTTGCCCCAGCAGTTGACGTCTACGAAGACGAGCACAACGTGACCCTGAAGATCGAAGTGCCCGGAATCGACGAGAAGGATATCGACATTCGCTTGGAGAACAACACCCTCACCGTGCATGGTGAGCGCAAGATCGAGAAGGAAGAGAAGGAAGAGAACTATCGCCGCGTGGAGCGCCAGTATGGCAGCTTTACCCGCACCTTTACTCTGCCTCCGACCGTGGATGCCGAGAAAGTTTTGGCAGACTACGACAAAGGCGTGTTGAAGATCACTCTGCCCAAAAAGGCCGAAGCCAAGCCGAAGCAAATCAAGGTCAACATCGGTGCCAGCAAGGCCGCTGACAAGACTCTGGAAGGCAAGGCCCCCAGCAAAGCCGCGTAAGCAGCGCAGCGCGTGGAGGGGCGGACGCCTTCGTCCGTTCCCGAGCGAAGCTCGATCTTCTACAATCCTTGGGAGGCGGCGAACAGGCTGCCTCCCATTTAGTTTTTGCAACTGATTGAGTTGTGCGATCCGGCAATGTGAACTCGCAGCCAGTTTCTCGATTTTCAAATTGTCCGATCACACACTCACCAAATTATTAATTGGAGTTTCATTATGGCTATCCGTTGGGATAAGTTCACAGTAAAAGCGCAGGAAGCGGTCCAGCGAGCGAACAATCTCGCCTCCGAGCACGGCAATCCGGAGCTGCTACCGGTTCATCTGCTGGCGGCGCTGCTGGAAGATAAAGAAGGCATCGTGCCGCCGGTTCTGGAGAAAATCGGCATCGGTCCGCAGGCCGTTCTCAGCGACGTTTACCTCGATATCGAAAAGCTGCCAAAAGTTTCCGGCGAAGCGGCGCAGGCCACGCTCTCGAATGCCACGAACAAGCTACTGGAACAGGCTTTCAAAGAAGCCTCCAATTTTAAGGACGAGTACGTTTCCACCGAGCACCTGCTGCTGGCCATCACGCATTTGAAACAGGACCCGGCCCAGCGCATCCTCGCCCGCCACGGCGCCACGTATGACGCGATTCTGAAAGCGCTGACCTCCGTCCGCGGCTCGCAGAAGGTAACCGACCAGAATCCAGAAGCGAAATATCAGGCTCTGGAACGCTACGCTCGCGATCTGACCGAGCAGGCGCGCCGCGGCAAACTCGATCCCGTGATCGGCCGCGACGAGGAAATTCGGCGCGTGATCCAGGTCCTTTCCCGGCGCACGAAGAATAATCCCGTGCTCATCGGCGAACCGGGCGTAGGTAAAACTGCCATTGTCGAAGGCCTGGCCCAGCGAATTATTTCCGGCGACGTGCCCGAAGTGCTCAAGAACAAGCGCGTGGTTGCGCTTGATCTCGGAGCCATGCTGGCTGGAGCAAAATATCGCGGCGAGTTCGAAGATCGGCTCAAAGCTGTGTTGAAAGAAATCGAAGATTCCTCCGGCGAGATCGTTCTCTTTATCGACGAGCTGCATACTCTGGTGGGAGCTGGAGCCAGCGAAGGCGCGATCGATGCCTCGAATATGCTGAAGCCGGCGCTCGCGCGCGGAGAGCTACGTGCGATCGGCGCCACCACGCTGAACGAATACCGCAAGTACATCGAGAAAGATGCAGCGCTCGAACGCCGCTTCCAGATTGTCTTCGTCGGCGAGCCAAACGTCGAAGACACGATCGCCATTCTGCGCGGCCTGAAAGAGCGCTATGAAGTACATCACGGTGTACGAATCAAAGATTCCGCTATCGTGGCCGCAGCGACACTTTCGCATCGCTACATCTCGGACCGTTTTCTGCCCGATAAAGCCATCGACCTGGTCGATGAAGCTGCCGCGTCGATTCGTATCCAGATCGATTCACTACCCACTGACATCGATCAGCTGGAACGCCGCGCCACGCAGCTGGAGATCGAAAAGCAGGCGCTGAAAAAAGAAGATGACTCAAACTCCCGCGAGCGCTTGACGGTGATCGAGAAAGAGCTGGCTGAGATACGCGAGAAATCCAACGCCCTCAAGGCGAATTGGAAAAAAGAAAAAGAGCTGATCGCGCGGTCCCGCGAATTGAAGGAAAAAATCGAAAAGCTCAAACTGGAAGAGCAGACCGAAGAACGCAAAGGGAACCTGCAACGCGTCGCGGAAATCCGCTACGGACTGCTGCGGCAAGCCGAAGAGGAATTGAACCAGCTGACTGCCAAGATCGAAGGCAAGGGCTCGGGTGCCCCGCGCATGTTGAAAGAGGAAGTGGACGAAGAAGATATCGCCCGCATCGTCTCCAAGTGGACCGGCATTCCAGTCTCGAAGATGCTGGAAGGTGAAGTGAAGAAGCTGGTGACGATGGAAGACAGGCTGCGCCAGCGCGTTGTGGGACAAGATGAAGCCTTGGAGCGCGTTTCCAATGCCATTCGCCGTTCCCGCGCGGGACTCAGCGATCCCAAGCGCCCGATCGGCTCATTCATTTTTCTCGGGCCGACCGGCGTCGGCAAAACTGAATTAGCCCGTGCTCTCGCCGAATTCTTATTTGACGACGAACGCGCGCTGTTGCGCATCGACATGTCCGAGTACATGGAGAAGCACTCGGTTGCACGCTTAATCGGCGCGCCGCCGGGTTATGTCGGATATGAAGAAGGCGGGCAGCTCACCGAGCAAGTGCGTCGCCGTCCTTATGCTGTCGTGCTCTTCGATGAAATCGAGAAAGCGCATCCCGACGTCTTCAACGTTCTCTTGCAGATCATGGACGATGGCCGCCTTACCGATGGCAAGGGCCGCGTGGTCGATTTCAAGAATACGATCATCATCATGACGTCGAATCTGGGCTCCAGCTATTTGCAGGCTGAGAGTCTGCGCACGCCGGAAGACTTCGAGAAGGCTGGCGAGCAGGTGATGAATGTGCTGCACGGCCACTTCCGGCCGGAGTTCCTGAACCGCGTGGACGACATTATTATTTTTGGTCCGCTGGGCAAAGACCAGTTGGTGAAGATCATCGAGCTACGCCTCGAAGATGTGCGCCGATTGCTGGCCGATCGCAAAATCTCGATCGAACTCACCGACGGCGCGAAGGAGCTATTGTTTACGCAGGGCTACGATGCCAACTTCGGCGCGCGTCCGCTGAAGAGGGCGATCCAGAAGTTGATACAGGATCCACTGGCGCTGAAGATTCTTGACGGTGAAATTCTGCACGGCGATCACATCGTGGTCGATGCCGACAAGAAAGCCGGCAAGATGAAGTTCGAAGTGAGCAAGCGCGTAGGAGAAAAACAACCGGAAAAAACGAGGCGCTGAGGGCGATCAGCAACAAAGAGTGAAGCGCTGAGGGCGATCGGCAGCAAAATACGCATTGTCATCCTGAGGCGCCGTTTTTTGGCGCCGAAGGACCTATGCAACTTCTTTCGCCGGTCTCGCCACATGCCCTTCATTCCCGCACAAACGCCTGAATCAGCTCCGGCGACGCAGCCAGGAACCACGCAATTACGATTCGCACCATAATCTGCGCGCCATACCAGAAAAAGCGCCAATTAATATCTCTCGCGGCGGCAGACACCGCCGGTACCGATCCTGCAATTCCGAGCGCCATAAGCACAATCGCACACCAGCGAGCCCAATTCTGTAGCCGGTAGAGTCCCCAGCCCACCAGCGCCCATCCTGCACCCACGGAAATGGCGGTTTGCGGTCCATTTAATTCTCTTCCATAGGTGATACCCGCGGCTCGCGTCATCGCGAGCGATCCGGGTGCCAGGAACTCAACCACGCCGATTATGATCAAGTAGGCTGTCCACGAGAGAAAACAGAGCGGCGATGACCGTCACACTGGCCGGACGTTCCATAACGACGAGAGTAGCGCAGTTTCGCGGGAAAAATTAAACCGCGTGCGGAGAGAGATTATTCCGCCGCACCTGCTCGATCACCCAATCCGTCCAATACGAAGATGCGCCGCTAGCCAGCAGGGAAGCTTTTCCGAGCACGGCGTCCACAAAGTTCTCGATCATTGGATAGTGCAGATTGGCGTCAGGTGGCAGATTCTCGCGGCCACCGGGATAGATGAGTTCAGGCCCATTCAGCGGAGCCAACTCCATTTCGCCATCCGTGCCGCGAATCCGGCACTCGTCGCGTTTCACTTTCGAATGCCAGCGAACGTCAACGATCCCGCGCACGCCGCCGGCATAATCGATCATGACGGTCGCATTATCCTCCACCGCATAATGATGCACCGCATTCGACAAATAACCCGTCGCGCGTAAGGGCTGGCCGAATAGGAAATTCAGGACGTCGATTCGGTGACAGGCAATATCGTAGAGCGGGCCACCGCCGGCCTTTGCGGGATCGATGAGCCAGTTACGCTCACTCAGCTTTTCGTCCAGCCAGCCGTGGTTGGTGAGTTCGGCAATCACCGGCTTCCCGATTGCGCCGGCTTCAATCAGTTGTTTTGCGCGCTGCACTTTGGGATATGTGCGGCGGTAGTAGGCAACGCCGAGAGTGCGCCCGGTTTCTTCCGCGACTTTTACCATCGAGCGCGATTCGTTTTCATTCATCGCCATTGGCTTCTCGCAGAGCACATGCTTTCCCGCACGGAGTGATTGAATCGTCTGGGGCGCATGAAGAAAAACTGGAGTGGCGATGTAAACTGCATTCACCGCGGGGTCGGCAAGAGCTTGGTCGAGCGTAGCCCAAACGCGCGCCTCGTAGGGAACAGCTTTTTCCTGATCACGCGTAACCAGGCCATACAAGCTGCTTCTCGGCTCGGATTGAATACCGGGAATAACGCGCCGCGTCGAGATATCGCCGATTCCGACTACGATCCAGTTCAACATGGTTCTTAAGAAAAGCTGATACAAAATCAAAGGCCGGCCTAAGCCGGCCTTCGCCATCAATCTTCAAAATCCAATACTACTTTTTGGGAGCGATTGCATCCTTGGCAGCCTTGGCGACGCGGAACTTTACCACCGTCTTCGCCTTGATCTGAATGGGTTCGCCAGTCTGCGGATTCCGTCCGACGCGCGCCTTGCGGTGCGCTTTCACCAGCCGGCCCAGGCCGGGCACAACGAACACGCCGTTCTTCTTGGTTTCTTTCACAGCAACATCGGCGAGCTGCTCCAAAAATGCCGCAGCCGTCTTGTTGGGTAGTTCAGTCTTCTCGGCCAGATAACGGACGAGTTGAGTTTTGGTCAAACCTGAAGCCATGTTTCCTCCTCGGGAAAAGTTGAATTTTAATTCCAGCGGGCTTGATGGTATATCAGCGCCCTGTGGAAAACACCCTTATTCTACGCGGGTTCCAAAGATATAACACGCCAGAAGGGCCATTTTTACACGTTTATTTCTATCCTCCCCTCCCGGAATGGCCCAAATAGGCCGCTAACTGCACTGCGACCTATGCAGATTTCACTTGCTCCGGCGGTAGTTTTTTCTCGATGGGAAACCTAAGTTGCTCGCCGCTGAATGCAATAATGATGAAAAGGAGAATCACGATTTGAGTTGCGCGATTTGCGAGATTCGCAAGGAAAAGCGCTTCTGTCCTGCGGTCCACCGACGCATTTGCCCGCAATGTTGCGGCGAGCAGCGCGAGGTGACGCTCGATTGCCCCAGCGATTGTCCCTATCTGCAACAAGCACGCCAACATGAGAAGCCGCGGTCGGCGGAAGAATTTGATGCGGCCTCGTTATTTCTTCAGGTGGAGATTTCCGATCAGTTCACTTACCAGCACGAGCATCTGCTCATGGGACTGAGTTATGCCTTGGCGAAGGCCGCGCGCACTGACCGCGCTCTCAATGATCAGGATGTGATCGCGGCACTCTCCGCTATGTGTACCAGCTATGAGAGGTTAGTGAATTCCGGATTGCACTACGAACAGCCCCTGCCCAGCACGGCGCAGCAAGCTGTCGCAAAGCAAGTCGAGGAGATGGTGAAACAATTTCGTGCGGCAGAGCAGCAGCAGTTAGGTTATTCCAATCTGCGGGATTCCGATGTGCTGAAAGCTTTGGTATTTTTGCTGCGGCTGAGTCAGGGACGCACCTCGGGACGGCCCAAGTCGCGCGCGTTCATTGATTTTTTGTACGACCAGTTTCCGGAGAAACAATCAGCGGTACTCGCTCCGCAAGAAGCAGGCAGCCGGCTCATCGTGCCTTAGGGCGAAAATCGAGCCACCGACTACACTGATTCTACGGATAAAACTTTGGGCGCAAAATCTCGCAAATTGTTGTTCCTGATCCGTGTCAATCCGTAAAATCCGTGGCTTGGCTCTTCAGTTTGCGTACGATCTGTCCCTCCAGCAGCGCATCCCGCAGTTCGCGAATCGTCTCATTCAGCACCGGATGCCGGACTTCAGGCGCAATCTCCGCCAGAGGTTCAAGCACGAATCGGCGCTCAGTCATGGCCGGATGTGGAATCGTGACTTCCGCAGAATTCAAAACGACATTCCCGAACAAGAGAATATCAATATCGATAAGGCGCGGCCCTTTTTTCTGAATGCGCTGGCGCCCCATAACTTTTTCTATGCCAAGAATCGCACTCATCAACTCTTGCGGCGTTAGTGCGGTTTCGAGCCCAACCGCGCAATTCAGAAACCACGCTTGTTCCGTAAACTCAACCGGCTCGGTTTCGTAAAACGACGAAACCCCCGTAGCTCGGCCTACGCCCTGCAGTTGGCGCACTGCCTCCCGCAAGTGGGCCTCGCGATTTCCGATATTCGAGCCAAGTGAAAGATAGGCCAATGTTGCCATAGGTTTATCATCCGATACCTTGGTTACTATCGCAGATTTCTACGTCATCCTAGAATTAGAGCATGCTGGAGTCTCTGCTGCTCAGTCGAGATACCGACGTGTTCCGGGTGTTACGCCCGACGCTCGAAAAATTGTCGATCGAGATCGAAATCTGTCAGGAAGCCAAAAAAGCCAGCGAGATTCTGATCTCGGAAAAATTCGATGCCGTAATCGTGGACTGCGATGACATGCCCGGCGGCGTTGGGGTCCTGGAGGGATTGAGAGCAACTCCCAGCAATAAGAACTCTGTAACATTTGCTATCGTCAACGGCAAGAGAACCACTACGCAGGAAGCTTTCGGCATGGGAGTAAATTTCGTTCTCCACAAGCCGCTCTCCGCTCTGAACGCATCTCGCTGTTTCAATGCCGCCTTGAGCTTTATGCTGCGCGAGCGGCGGCGCTATTTCCGCCATCCGGTAAAAATGGCGGCCCGTCTATTACTGGGTGATGCGGAATTCAAAGCGGAAAGCACCAACCTGAGCGAGGGCGGAATCGCGCTCTTGCTGCACCGCGCACTACCGAAGAACGCCATGCCACGCTTGCAGTTCACACTGCCCGGAACCAGCGCCAGTCTCGATGTGGAAACGGAAGTTGCCTGGGCCAACCTGAACGGGTGCGTAGGGTTGCGATTTCTCAACGTGCCCGCAAGCTCACGGGAACTGCTGGAGCGTTGGCTTGCCGATCACGCAGAACAGGTTCCCGCAACGCAGGACAATCCACTGGCAACCGCTTCTCGTCCCATCCAATAGACGCTCTCGCCGGACCTCTTGCCTCCCACATGATCCGCAGGTATCCACCTGGTAATTGGCTTGCGGCAATTGACGTGGCAATCTAGCCAGATCGGAGAGCCACGATCATGCTGCCTTCTAACTATCGCGTTGCGCGCATCCAGAAGACTCTGCGCTGGTTTGAGCAGGATATTCCTTTGCTGAACATGCGAGTCAAGGACTTGTCGACGGAATGCCAGCGCTCCGCCCGTCAGTTCGCTGCAGCCGTGCTTGACCAGACACGAGCGGAACTGCAACGGCTGTTGGAAGAACAACCAGAGCCGCTTTCAGAATCAGCCGAAGTGCCCTGCGAACCTGCGGATTAAATCAGAGGATTCGATAAGGCCCGGATTCAGCAGCCAGATCTCACAGTGCGGATCCAGCGGTGGCCTGTGCTCCATAATGTCCCGTCTCGGCGGCTGATTCCTCCGGCAGCGTGACTTCCTCCCACAGGCTGCGGTCGCGGAGTATGCGGGAAACCAGGGCGGTGTGCATAGCGTGTCCGGCGCGGTCGGCAACCACTTTCCCCAGGATCGGCTTGCCTAGAAGAGCCAGATCGCCTACTAGATCCAGCACCTTGTGCCGGACAAACTCGTCGCTGAAGCGAAGCGGTCCGTTTTCGATTCCGTCGCGAGTTAACACAATGCAGTTGTCGCGCGACGCGCCCCGGATCAGTCCCATGTTGCGCATGGCTTTCTCATCGGAGCGCGAACCGAAGGTGCGGGCCGCGGCAATATTTCGCAGATAGCTGCCGTTCGAAAGTTCCACCTGAAAGGTTTCCTGGCCGATAAGAGGGTGCGGAAAATTAATCGAGTAAGAGATGGAATAGCTGTCGGCCGGATAGACCGAAATAAACTTGTTTCCTTCCCGCATTTCGAACTCGCGGAGAATTTTCATATAGCGCCGCGGGCGGCGCTGCTTGCGAATGCCGGCTTTCTGGATCAATTCCACGAACGGAAGCGCGCTGCCGTCGAGGATGGGCAGCTCCAGATTGTCCAGTTCTACGATGGCATTGTCCAGGCCGAGTCCGGTGAAGGCGGAGAGTAGATGCTCCGTGGTGGAGATGAGAACGCCCTTCTTCATCAGGCTGGTCGCGTAGCTGACGCGGGCTACATTGCGGCTGGTGGCTTCGATTTCGAAGCCATCCAAATCGGTGCGGCGAAAGACAATTCCCGTTCCGGGAGGAGCAGGAAGAATTTGCAGAGAGACCGGCGCACCGCTATGCAGCCCGACCCCGCTGCATTGCACACACGAGCGGATTGTCTGCTCCTGAATCAAGGATCCTAAATTATGTATCGATGAATGAATAGATTACAGCCGCAGTCGGAAGGTTGACTGTGGTAAAGAAGCCACACTGCGTGGCTAAAGGAGCGGGAGAACCCGAATGATCACGTCTGGCCCCAGTTGTAAATCCAAGCTTCTCAGCAGCTTGTGGAAAACTCCGATGCGCGCCTGCCTGAGCTATTTTTTATGTTTTCCGGCGGCTTTTAGGGGATTGTAGCGGGAGTTGGGGTCGAACATTGCCTCGTCCGGAGTCTCACTGTAGCTGGCGGATGTGATGAAACGCTCCGTCTGCATGTCGCCGTTGAAATAACGGGTGAATCCGAAGGGCGTCATAATTCCCTGGACGAGGCGGTACCCGTTGTAGGTTTCTTCTTCCACGTTTTTTTCCCGGTCCACGGGATCGCGCCAGGAATAGCTCTTCTCGATTGGCAGATGCGTATCGATGTCGAAGTAAAGGCTCACCGCTTCGTCCTTGGAATTAATCAGCGTCACCTTTTGTGCCGCGAGGTTGCCGGCAAGCGCGGCGCCGTCGAAAAAGAGCGCGACCTTGGGATCGTTAATCCAGGTGCGCAACACGGTTTCCAGGGAGAACCGTTTGCGGCGCTGGTAATCGTCAAGATCTTTCTGCTCCACCGGTTTCGGACCCTTGTAGGTGATTTCGTAACCTTTGTTCCCGGTGTAGATATAAGCGATATCGCGCTCCGGAGTCAGTTCGATCCGCTCCTTGTCCGGGAACTCCACGAATCGCCAGAAGAAAACGCCATTGCTGGAGGGGCGTCCATGGTAAAAACTGTAAACCCGGCCCTGCTCCTGCAAATCGTGAACGCCTAGATACGCCTGCCCACCCAACGCCTGAATAGCCTGATTCAGTAGTTCGCGCGCCTGGTGCGCGTTCTGCTGGTCCGGAGGAATGGATGAGGACTTGCCCGAGTCAGGCCTGGCGGGTGCCTGCGCGGCATCCTGTGCCAGAGAGCGAATAGCGGCCCAGCCAGACGTAGCCAGCGCAAACGCCAATGTCAGGATGGGAAGCCGGTATTTCATTCAGGCGAGTTTCATGCAGACGTTCCGTAGCGAGGTGCGGTACGGGAGAAGTCCGGTACCGGAATTGTAGCCCCATGCGGCAGAATCGCTGACAACGGGTACCTCGCGGACTTTCACCATCGGTTGGATGCAGAAAAAACCGCAGGCGTCGTTTGAGGAACGCGGCGTAGCTAACCCACCAGTACTAGCCCACTAGCACCGCTCCTCCGTTCACGTTAAAAATCTCGCCCGTGATGAAGCTGGCGTACTCGGTACACAAAAACAATATCGGGCCGGCAATTTCTTTTGCCTTGCCGGCGCGCCCCATCGGAATCGTCCGCCGAATCTCTTCGCCGCTGCCCGGGTCATCGAGCGCAGGCTTGGACATATCCGTATCCACCCAGCCAGGGGCAACCGAATTCACATAAATCCGCGCCGAAGCCAGCTCCGTGGAGAGACTTTTTGTCATGCTGATCAGAGCGCCTTTGCTGGCGGAGTAATCGCAATGAAAAGCCTCGCCGCGCTGCCCGCTGGTCGAACTGATGAGCACAATGTGCCCCGCTGCCGACCCATTTCGCGGCTGCGCCTTCATCTGCGCCACCGTGTGTTTGACCAGACCGAATACGGCATCAAGATTGATGGAAAGAGTGGAGCGCCATTGCTGATCCGTCATTTTTTCGATGGCGACATCTTCCACGGGCCAGACTCCGTGATTGGCCACGAGAATATCGATCCGGCCGAAGTGCTTCGTCGCCTCGGCAACCAACGTGCGAGCAGACTCCGGATCACTCAAGTTGCTGCTGATGGCATGGCAATTCGCCGCGCCACATTCTGTGGCTAAAGCCTCCGCCTGCGCCCGCGCCTTCTGATAGCTGAATACAACTTTGGCGCCGGCCGCTACAAAGAGTCGAACCGTAGCCGCGCCAATGCCGCGCGAGCCGCCGGTAATTAAAGCAACTTTGCCAGAGAGAGAAAGTGCGACGGGCATGGTTGATAGTGTGCGGGTTCTTGTTGGTAGTTGCAAGTCAGCAGAGCGGGAAGAAAGGGAGAATGGAACTCGTCGAGAATCGCTAAACTCTGTCGATGAGCGCCATTACCCATTACACTCAAGCCCCCAGGAATCGGTCGCCTCCTTTGTAAGCGATCAGAGTCGAGCATCTCTCGACGGGCGACCTTTCGACTTCGCTCAAGTTTTTTAGCTGGCGGCTTGTCCTGTTGGGATCGGGCTGTCGGATCTTGCGGGCGTGCGGGAACTCATTTCATAGCGGGCAGCATCAAGATCGGTGTGCAGAGAATCTAGAGCGGTCATGGGCATTTCGGTGCCCCATGTTTCTATCTCACTTTCTGACCAGCTTCCGTTGAGTCGGATGGCTCCGGTGATGTCCTCCGGAAACGCATGCCGGTAATCGCCTTCGCGAATGAGAATGTCGCCGATCAGGCGGCCCGTGCCCATGTCAAAAACGCGACGGCTGGCTTGGCCGCCGGCATTGGCTAAACACAGGAAAACTTCGCCGGCATCGCCGAACTCGGCGCGATAGTACCACGCCTGAGGAGCGTCGATTTTGGGATGATGGCGGCGCGAGCGTTTGTGTTCGGGCTCGAGCGCCTGCATTTCGTTCGCGGGATTGAAGTACAGAATCCGCTGGCAGGAATCGCAAACCACGGTTTGTTGCCCGGTGCGAACGTCATTGTATATCTGCGGACGCAGCATGACCTGGCACGCCATGCATTTATGGTCGCGCACTTCGGAGATGCCGCTACCGCGGAACTTTGAAACCCGCTCGTAATGCCGCAACAGATCTTCATTCACCCCGGCGCGCATCTGATCGCGTTTGCCGCGCCATTCCGTGAGTTGCTTTTCGTCTTCCGCAGTGCGCTGGCGGGCCTGCTCTTTTTCTTTCTCGATCTCGGCGGTTTCCGCTTTCAGCTCAGCCTGAGCAGCCTTTACTTCTTTATCGCGAGCATCAGCATTCACCATCAACTCGAGAATCTTGTCTTCATTCTCGGCAATCTCTCTTTCCGCGAACTGGATTTCCTGCAACAGCGCCTTGTACTGCTCATTCGTCTTAACGGCGAGCGACTGATCGCGGTATTTGGAAATTTTGCCGCGAAGGTCGGTAATCGCGGTGTCGTATTTTCGGCGGGAGGCTTCATCCGCCTTCACAGCTGCATGAGCCTTTTCCAACTGCAGTTTGGTATCAGCCAGCTTGTGCTCGATGGCAGCGACGCGTTTCGGGAGTTCAGCGATTTCGTCCTGCAAGCGGCGAATTGCTTTATCCGCTTCTTGCAGGTGCAGCAGGTTTTCTATTTCTGGGAGCATCCTGAGGGAACTCAGGTTTGATTCTAACACGCGGAAACGCGGCTCTTGGTGGACTATTACGGCAAACCCCTCATGGAGAGGCCGGTTCGGGTGTAAACTCTTCCGTTCCGCATTACTTCATTTCTCGCTCCGGGGTCTCCTAGTGAAAAAGTTTCTCTCTCTCGCTACCGTGGCTGTCGTTCTCACCCTTTTATCCGGCTTGGCGACTGTGCTTCGAGCACAGACGTCCTCTCCAGCCAAACCGCTTACCATCGAGGCCATCTTCGCTCCGGGCGGCCTCAGCGGGCGCGGTCCGGAGACTCTGGAGTGGAGTCCGGACGGGACCAAGCTCTCGTTTGTGCAGCGGGATGACCAGGGAGAACACGGCGAACTCTGGTATGTGGACGCGGCTACGGGCGAGAAGAAAGTCCTGGTCAGCGCCGCCAAACTGGCCTCGCTCGCGCCGGACTATAACAAGGTGAAAGATGAGCGGGAAAAAGAGAGGCTCACGCGCTATCACGTCGCCGATTACCTGTGGGCGCCGGATTCCAAGCATCTGATTTTCGATTCGCAGGGACAGCTCTGGATGTTTGATTTGGATACGACTACGGCGGTGCAGTTTACTTCTGCGCCCGATCCCAGCGTCGATCCCAAATTTTCTCCCGATGGCAGCCGTGTTTCCTATGTGCGAAAGCACAACCTTTATGTCAGGCCGTTGGGCGGAAAGGACGAGAAGCAACTCACCAGAGATACGGCCGACGACTTGTTCAACGGCGATATCGACTGGGTGTACGCGGAAGAATTAGCCGTGCGCAGCAATTATTTCTGGTCGCCGAACAGCAAAGATATCGTCTTCCTGCATATGGACGAAACCCGGGTTCCAACCTACCCGATCTCCAATCTGATCCCGACGCATCCGACAATCGATAACGAGAAATATCCCGATGTCGGCGATGCGAATCCCGTAGTCAAACTCGGAGTAGTGGACGCGGACAAAGGTAAGGTTCGGTGGATTTCCTTGACCGACGATGCGGAATACATCCCCCGCTTCGGCTGGGTGCGCGATGGAATCATCTGGACGGAAGTCTTGAATCGCAACCAGGACAAAATGGATTTGTACTTTGTCGACGCCCGCTCGGGGAAGTCAACGAAAATGCTGACCGAGACCACTCCTGATGCATGGATCAATGTGAATGACGACTTCCGTATTCTCAAGTCCGGCGATCATTTTTTATGGTCGAGTTGGCGCGACGGACACACGCAGTTGTATCTCTACAGTTTCGATAAGCAAAATCCGCTGGCCGCGGAGGCCAAGCTGGAGCGGAAACTCACGGAGGGCGACTTTGAAATGCTCGGAGTGGAAGGAATGGATGAAAGCTCGGGAACGGTTTTCTTCTCTTCGAATAAGGACGATCCCCGGCAGCGGCAAATTTCTTCAGTCAAGCTCGACGGCACCGGAATGCAACCGCTCACCCACGAAGAAGGAATGTCCTTCGGAAAATTTTCCGAAGATGGCAAACATTATGAACTGAGCTTTTCCGGACCGGTGACGACGACGCGCATGTCGTTGTGCACCGTGGGCGGTGGGTGTTCGCCCATTTGGG
>JBAVGI010000003.1:0-2548 GCA_049684755.1 Candidatus Sulfotelmatobacter sp. | reverse complement strand
CCGTTGTATATGCCACCCAGCGCGATCAAGTCGTTCTGCGTCATCAAGCCCTTCTGAACGAGCACGTTGCCTGCTGGCGTTAGCGTTCCTGCAGCGACGGCAGCATTTAGGTTAGAAATATCTCCGTTAATGGTCTTGGCGTTGATGCCGCGATCAAAGCTTCCGACTTTGGTTCCCGGAAGTGGATCCTGCGTCGTGCCATCGCCCGTGAAGTCCGTTCGGAAAATCTCTCCCGGCCCAAGTCCGGTATTTGGGACCGTCGGAGTGATGGCAAGCGGGCTGTAGAAGTGGGACATTATCCCGAGCTGCAGGCCGCCCCGCAGGTCAATGAAACCTCCAAAAGATAACTGGTGGGTGCGGTCGAGGGTGGAGGGCCCGAAGTAGCGATTCACATTGGCATTATCCAACGCCGGATCGATGAAGTCCTGATCAGCAGCCGCTGCAGTCACCGTGGCACCGGCCCCTACGCCTCCTCCCGAATTGTCGAAGTTGGATAAGGCGTACGAGACTTGGAAGTTCATATCCTTGGAGCCCCGGAATGGCGCCTTGACGTTGTCAACCCATTTCATCTGCAAGCCGTTGTAAACGGAACGACCGACCGGCGAAAGGAAGATCATCGGTGGCGCGAGCGGATTGCGGCCGCCAAAAGCGCAAAGGTGACCGAGCGCAGCAAGACAACTGTTGCCGCCCATGTCAGTGGAGGAGCCCAAGCCGTTTCCGGCGAAGTCGGCAATCGTGGCTGGGCGTGGGACCCAAGTAGGAGTCCCATTTACGGGATCTGTCGTTCCGGTTGCGGGATCTTTAGGGCAGTTCACTTCCGCCAGCGCAAGCGTCGGAACCCCGCAGTTCGCCAGTGTCGTCGCAATCGAGGCGTTGGCACCCCCCAAGTTAAACGTGCTGATGTCGCCCGCGTGATTCTGGTCCACTCCCAGCAGGAAATGGGTCTGGACATTGCGGATGAAGTCCACGCTTAATACCATCCCTGGATGAAGCTCGCGCTGGATGCCGATATTCATCACGACTGAACGTGGCGATCGGTAATTAGGATTGAACATGCTGGTGCCGGGCGCGAAGAAGCAGTTGGAACCGTCCGCGCAGCCGCTAAGGTACTGTCCAGCATAGGCAGGATTGGGCTGCTGCAGGTCTAGAGGCGATGCTGCCTGATATTGCGCCTGGAGGGCCAGCAATGCCGGCAGAGCATTTCCGATCAATGGGAAACTCCCTGCAGTCCCGCAAACCGAGGTCGGCGTGCCAGAACTCGGCGTGATGGTGCCAGTCGAGGTCTGTATAGGAGCGGCTACGCCCGCAGCCGAGCAAGGCGTGGCTGTCTGCAGGAATGCGCCTGTAGCCTCCCGGAACGGTCCATCAAACAGCACGTTGTTCCAGATGGCATTTTCCCAGAACAAGCCGATTCCGCCTCGGATCGAGGTCTTGCCATTCTTCATCGGATCCCAGGCAAAACCCAAGTCTGGGCCAAAGTTCTTGTTGGGCTGGGTGACCGGGTCGCCTAGGCCGGGGATTAAAGCGCTGAGCCCTGGGATCGCTGGATATTGGCTGTCGGTGCGGCCTGTATCGCGTTCATACCGCAAGCCGTAAGTTAGAGTGAAGTTTGACTTGATCTTCCAGGAATCGCCGAGGTACAACAGCATTCGATTGTCGGGGCCCACGCCACCGGCAGGGAATCCAAGCGCTGAGTGCGTGGTCGAGTACCCCAAGCCGTTGCCTAAAACATAGTTGCCGTCGGCTGGATAGTTGTACGGATTACCCGACCCGCCTGGGAAAGGCCCAGACGCAGCCGCTAAAATGTCCGCTTGAGTGACCTCGGAAGTGATTAGCGGTCCATCCTTGAAAAACGACGCGAAGCCGCCTCCCTGAAGATGGTTAAATGTAACTCCGTAACGAATGATGTGCGAACCCAGAATTCGGCTGCCATCATACTTGAACTCGTGATCGCTTTGCGGAGTGCTCTGCGGAGCCAAATAATTCGAGCCGGCGATCAGGCCGGTGGACCCCATAAAGATGATCGCTCCGATGTTGCTTAAGGGCAGAGAGGGGTTTGGCGCATCCAGTATCTGGTTCTGGAACTTCAGAAACGAGAAGCGGATCGAGTGAGTGAAGGCTCCGGTATTGAAATCTAATCCAACCACAGTGTTGCGAGTGATGTCTTTGTTGTCATAGACCGCATAGCCAAGTCCAAAGGTAGCGCCCAACAAATTCTTGAAATAGGAGTAGCGGGCGAAGAGTCGTGCGCTCTTGGTGAGCTGGTAGTCCAACCGGGCGAGAAGATTATCCTCGCGGAAGGGATCGCTGAAATTTCCGGAGTAGGCCTGAAACGGAGCAGAGATGGGAACCGGTGTTTGCGTGTTCTGAACCGTGCGCTCGCCGTCTGCGAAGAAAAACAATTTGTTCTTGATGATCGGTCCACCCAGATCGGCACCGTATTGGCTGCGCTGAGAATAGGGATTAGCGCCTCCGGGTAGGGCAGCCCAACCAGCGCGATAATCGCGGAATTGCCCGAACGCGTCGCCATGAATTCCATTGGTTCCGG
>JBAVGI010000002.1:0-12159 GCA_049684755.1 Candidatus Sulfotelmatobacter sp. | reverse complement strand
AAGCCGCGCCTTCTCACGTATGCCATAAACCACGCCACCGAAGCGTACGCGACGATGTAGGAGACCACGAAGCCGATGGCGAGCACGATCCATCCATGCGCATCGATCTGCGAGACTCCAATGGGATTGGCTCCCTTGCCGCGCAAGGATTTAAGCAGGTCATAGCAGGTCGCTGTTACCATCGTCGGGATCGAGAGAAAGAACGAGAACTCCAGAGCCGAGGCCCGCGACATTCCTGCGATTTGCCCAGCCGCGATCGTCGACATCGAACGCGATGTCCCGGGAAAAACTGCGGATAGAATCTGGCATGCGCCGATCCAGACGGCTTGAGCCAGCGACATGCTTTCCATCTTCCAGGTGTGGATGCGGCCTCCGCCGGCTGATGGACCGGCAGCCTCTGATTTCGAATTCATGGCGTCAACGATCCACATGACGATTCCGCCCACCAGCAGAGAAGCGCCCATGATGGTGAGACTCTCCAGATGTTTGCCGATTACTTTCGTCAGTAGAAAAGCGGGAATCGCGGTGACGACGAAAGCCACCATCGTAAGACCTAGAGGATGAGTCAGGGCATTTCGGTCTCCTCTTTCACCGCGCGGGAAGGTGGAGATGAACTTGGCGATGCGTTCGCGAAAATAGACCGGCAAACACAGGATTGCTCCCAACTGAATGACGATTGTGTACATCTTCCAGTAGCCGTCGGAGAGGCTGATGTGCAGCAGCGCTTCTGAAATTCGCAGGTGTGCGGTGGAGCTTACGGGCAGAAATTCGGTGAGCCCTTCCACAATTCCCAGCACAAGTGACAGTAAGTAGTCGTTCAATCTACCTCCGAAAGTACGGGGAACAGTATCGCAGAAAAACATCACGAGGTGGTTGCCACATCGAGTTCAAGGGCCTCAATCGCAGAGGTCGCGAAGAAACGCTCGCGGAGATCGCCGAGGGATTAATAGCTGACGTTACCGAACGTCGGAACGCCTTGCTGGATGTAAAAGATCAGGCGTTGGGCGCGGTAGGCCCAATCGCTTTGTCCGTACTGGATGATGACTTTCTGTGCCAGCGAGAGCGCGCGGTCTTTGGATTCGGCGGATTTTTTCTGATTCGGTTCGGTCTTGTAGATTTCGATGAGCGCCGAACGGCGCCAGGCTGCGTCGTACAGAGCCTCACCGGCCGCAGGAGACTGCGGGTGTTCTTTGGCGTAGTTCTCGTAGAGGTCGGCTTCTTTGTCGGGACACTTCGATAAACCTTCCCAGTCGCCGCAGAGTTTGTTTTCGAGCAGGCGGAAGGCGGCGAGGTCGGCCCACTTCGTGCTCGGATACTTCTTGATTATCAGCTTCATCCATTCTTCGTTCATCTGGCCGCGCATGTACGATTCGCGTGCATGCGCGGAAGGGCGCGTCATAACGTCGGCGCGCTCGATCTGCCAGCGAATATCAGCGGCTCGAAAGAGCCCTTCAGGAGCCAGAGGCGAAGCGGGCATCAGATCATAAACGCGATAGTAAAGGTGCATGGCGTCTTGCGCGGCATCGCGCCGGCCTCGGCGGCTGCTGGCCTGGTCTTCGGAGTCGGCGGCTTCGCCGAAAATAACTTTATCGCCATCCTGCGTCGTGCTGAGAACCACGGACCGGCTCGGGAGCCAGCCGGTGATCGCTTTACCCTCGGCCTCGTCTTCGGTAGCACCTTCTTCGTTGCTCGGCTCGCGCAGAATCGCTTCCACGTGTACCCAATCACGGCTGTTGTCGATGACAATGAGTTCGTTCCCACGATTGGCTTCGCCCACACGGGCGGCGTCTTTGCTGGGCGCGACGCGGATGGTCTCTTCATGCACCAGCGTTCCTCGCAGGGCATCAGCGGCAGCGAAGGGAACAGTGAGCGTGGAAAGAAGAAGAATGCAGACAAAGAGGGAAAAACTCGAGACCCGCGGTTTCATAAGATTTTAGATGCTGTTCGTCGAGGCTTTCTAAAACCGATGGTCAAGGAGAGTTGGGGCAGTTGTCAATCTCGGGCGCAAAACAAAACGCCCCAGACTCGTTTGAGTCGTGGGACGTATGTTGATCAGCCCTCCCCCAAGTGCTGCTCAATCGGAAGCATAGGAGAAGGCCGAGACTTGGTAAATGGCACCCAAGTGCTATACGCCCCCACTAGAGTGCGGAGATTTGGTATCTCCTTCCAATTCATGCAGTTGCAAGGCCAGACTTGGTCTGCCCTTCGAAGTGCGCCTCAATTTCTTCTAATGTTTTGCCCTTGGTTTCGGGAAGAAAGAACGCCGCTGTGATGAAGTAAATCACGGTACAAGCCGCGAAGCCCCAGAACATGACGGCATAGCCATACTTGCCTACGGTCGGGAGGAATACCGCGGCAATTCCGGTAGAAACTGCCTGGTTGATCAGCAGGGCAATACTCATGCCGTTGGAGCGGATGCGAGTGGGCATCAGTTCCGACAGCGCCAGCCACACGCAAACTCCGGGACCAATGGCATAGAAGGCCATGAACACGAAAAGTGTGAGGGCGACGTTCCATCCGCTGCCTTGGCTGGGGAGTGGAGTGATCAATGCATCGTTGATTTTGAGAGGAGCCAAGCGAGCGGCATCGAGATCGCCGAAGGGATTGGAAAAGAAGGCCACCACTTTGTTGGCGGGCACACAACTCTCTCGCGTGATTTCGATTGGAGTCGCGGCGGTGTCGTCGGAACGCGCTGCTTTGGTAGAGGCATGGAAGTCGCCGTAAGAATAGATGACGACCAGAGAGGTGGCACGGTTCGCGATCTGCGGCGCGGTATTTGAAGATGTGCTTAGGAGTTTCTCGGCAAGGTTCTGGTCATAGGTGAGCGTGACCGTCTGGTCCGCTTTTACCATCGCTTGCACTGGGCCTCTTGAATCCACACGCAGACGTTCGGTTTGCCGAAAGAGCAGTCCGGTGCAGACCAGCGAAAGAATAATCCCTGCCGTTCCAAGCGAAAGCAAAAACTTTCGTCCCTTGCGATCGACTAGCATGACGCCGCCGATGGTCGTGAGGAAATTGATAATTGTGAAAAGCACGTAGCCCCAATGCGCCTGCACATCGGAGAGGCCACTTTGCAAGAGGATATTGGTGTTATAGCCAATAATCGAGTTCACCCCAGTGGCCTGATTGCAGGCGAGTATGACGCAGGCCAGCACAAATGGGATCACGTATTTCCGGCGCAGAAGAGATTCTTTAACTTTGCTTCCGGCCGAGGACTGGGCTTTCTCAGAGGCTGCGGCCTGTTCCATCTCCGCGAGCTCGACATCCGCCTGTTCGGGGGTGCGCGAACGAAGTAAGGCGGCATAGGCGGCATCCCGCTTTCCGCGGCGAAACAGCCAGCGCGGAGATTCGGCCACGATAAAGCTGCCGATCACGAACAAGATGCCGGGGGGTAGCGAAACCCAGAAGATGCTGCGCCATGCGGTGTCTTTAAAGGCAAAGAGGCGAGCCGGGTCCCCGAGTTTTGCGACTTCTTCGACGCGAATGCTGAAATACATCCCAACCAGCGCCGCGGTGACGATGCCGAGCGTCAGTAGCCACTGGAAAATTCCCGTGCCCTTTCCGCGATTCGATGCAGTCAGACATTCCGCCAAGTAGAGGGGTACAACTACGCCGATCAAGCCAGCGCTGATGCCTTGCAACAGTCGGCCAAGAATCAGCGGCTCATAACCGTGCGAGAGAGCAATCACGGGAATGCTGGCGACAAACAGAAGTCCGCTGAGCGCCATCAGGAGTTTGCGGCCCATAAAGTCCGCCAGCAGTCCGGCAAATAGAGTGGAGATGACGCTGCCCAGAAGCACGGCCGCCACGATGTTCGAGAGCTGGCTGGCGTTCAATTTCGACGTGGCTTCCAGATACGGATACGCGCTGGCAATGATGCCTACGTCTACTCCGTAAAGCAGGCCGCCTAATCCCGCTACCAGCAGGAGGAAGCGGTTGTAGCCGGCTTTTTCGTTTTGCCGCACGAGTTAAAGTCCTTTCGCCGAATTGGAGACGCCCGAGTTTATCCCTCGCAAGTGCACTACAGCAAACGGAAGCCTATAATGGGAATATCATGATGATTCGCAACCCTGAATCTCCCTCCGTGTCAGAAATGTGCGCTCATATTAAGCATCTCGGCTACGCGGCTCCAGGCCGCATTCGACTTTATGGGGAAGAATTTGAAGTGACGTCCGACCCATTTCCGGAAGATGACGGCATCGCGGTTCGTGTCAAGACTAAGAGTAACTCGACCATTCGAGTGCTCCAGCTGCCTGCGACCGTGGTTCAAAGTGTGAGAGGACGAAGTACTAAGGCAGCGTGATGCGTTAGGCCGTCGCTTCCGTCTTCTTGGGATGAGTAGCCAGTTGGCGCGATACGGTGATAAAGGCTTTGGCGGCGACCGAGAGGGTGCGGTCGCGCCGGTAAGCAAGACCCAGTTCTCGCCAGAGTTCGGCGCCCTCTAATTCGACCAGCTTTACCCGCCCCGCCGCGACTTCATCGCGCGCGAAAGATGCGCTGATCAATGAGATGCCCAGATCGGCGGCTACAAAGCTCTTGATCATGCCGATGCTGGGTAATTCCATTCGCACTTTGAGTTCGGAATTGTACTCGCGGAAAAGCTTATCCAGCAGCCGGCGGGTGTGTCCGGTTTTGGGAAGCAGCAAAGGATACTTTACGACCTCGGCAATGTTGGCCGATTTCATCTTGGCCAGCGGGTTTCGCGGGCTGACCATCAGCATCAGGCGGTCGCGGAAAATGGGTTGCACTTTCAGGCTGGGTGACTGGATGGGCAGACTGAGCACGCCCACGTCGAGAGAACCATTTTCCAATTTCTCGACAATCTTATAGGTGAAATTGCGATAGATGCTGATTTGCACATCGGGGTAGTGGCGGCAGTACTCACCGAAAACCTCGGGCAAAACATAGAGACACGTTGCTTCGTTGGCGCCCACCAGGAGCGTTCCGCGCGGCGTTTGGCCGTGGTCGGCCACAGCAACGAGGGATTCGTCGCGCAGGCTCTTGAGGCGTAGAGCGTACTCGTAGAAAATCTGGCCGGCTGGGGTCAGCTTCACAGTCTTACCCGAACGGTCGAGGAGCCGATCACCATACTCCTGCTCAAGTTGGCGGATCTGCGCGCTGACTGCCGATTGCGAGCGAAAAACTTTCTCTCCGGCGCGAGAGAAACTGCGCTGCCGGGCAACTTCCAAAAAGGTAATGAGCTGATCGAAGTCCATGCGTTAGTCGAAGAATTATATAGGACTTCGCGGCAGTACGGTTACGGTCTTCGCCGGAAATGGGAGTTCCAAGTCTTTACTGCCCAACCTGAACGCGACGATTGGGCAATAATGGCGGAGCTTGCTTAAAGAAAATAGTCCGATCGCCGATTCTACTGGTGGGACTCGTCTGTAACTTTGTCGCGATTCCTGAGAGTGGACAGACTCGATGCCGTCCCTTGGCTTGGCGATGATAGTGAAAGACGGTGCGCGGACGCTGAAAAACTGTATTGCCAGCGTTGCCGGAGTCAGGACCGAATCGTCATAGCCGACACTGGTTCGAGTGATGGATCGTCCCAACTGGCGCGCGACTTAGGGGCCGAGGTATTCGATTTTCCCTGGCAGGACGATTTCGCCCAGGCGCGCAATGCCGCGGTGAGCGCTCTCACCACCGACTGGGTGCTGATCATGGACGACGATGAAGAGCTCGATCCCAAGGCGAGAGCCAAAATCCCGCCGCTTCTCCGCAATGCCAGCGTCAGCGGATATCTCGTTACCCACCGAAACCATATTCCCGTCAAATTTGGATTGGGCGGACATGCGCCTTCTATAAAGTCCAGCGATTCTCCGGTCCGAGGAGCGGAACGGGCTCGGGCTTATGCGGACTTCGCCATCTGCCGCCTGTTCCGGCGCAAGCCCGGAATTTATTACGTTGGCAGGGTGCACGAACATGTCGAACCGCGCATTCATGCCCTGGGACTGAATCTCGCATCCACCGATCTTGTTATCCATCACTTCGGTCATCTCTGTTCCCCAGCTGAATTGCGGGCGAAAAACGAGTTTTATCGCAAATTAGGACGGCTTAAAGTGAAAGACGCTCCCACCGATCCCGACGCATGGGTCGAGCTCGGACTGCAGGAATACGAGCAGTTCAGGAACTACTCGGCCGGAATCGAGTGCTTCAAGAGAGCCCTGGCACTCAAACCCGCTTACCCCAGTGTTCCCGCCTTGTCATTGGCTAATCTCTACATCGATATTCACGCTGACGATCGGGCCCTTGAGCTGCTTTCTGGCGTTCCCATGACGGGACGGGCCGCCGGAGCGAAAGAACACATCCGCGGGGATGCGTTCTATAACCTGGGACGGTTCAAGGAAGCCCGATCAGCCTACATAAGGGCGCTCGGCATCCTCTCGGATGACGCGCTCATTGGCAGCAAGCTGGGTTTGACTGAGGTGCGCCTGGGGTTGAAGAAAAATGGTCTCGCCAGGCTGATGAAGGCATTGCAGTCGAACCCGGACGAATTTGAAATGCATGACCGCGTGATTAAGGCGTACATCCTGACGAACATGATGACGCAGGCGGCTGAAGCTGCGGAGCGACTGGCTGGCAAAATCCGCAATCCCGCAACCGTGCTGCGCGCCGCCAGTATCCGTGCCGAGATGAGGGAGTGGAAGGCCGCCGAAGACATTGTTCTCTGTGGGCTTCAGAGGTTCCCTGATAGCCGGGAGCTACTTCAGGCTAAGATGGAAATGGGCCCGGGTCTGGCTCGGGTCTGATGCTCCGCGCGTTTTGGCGCCGTACACGGCAACGGGTTACTCTAAGGCATGACGATTTCGTGCCCCGAGTGCGGGGCCTCAATGCCGGATACTGCCGCGTTCTGTCCCGGCTGCGGCCAAGGTATGCGGCCAGTCGAGCGCGTTCAAGGTAACGTGGGCGCGTTGCCGCGCACCACCGCCGGCGCGCTGGCTTACTTCACGGTTATTCCCGCGATCATTTTTCTTCTTGTCGAACCCTACAACCGAGATCGCTTCCTTCGCTTTCATTCATTTCAGTGCATCGGATTCTGGCTGGCCGCATTGGTGATTGGCGCAGTAGTCCGGGCGGCAGCCTTCCTTTTGTTTTTTGTTCCGCTGCTGGGTTATTTGGTGGTTCTGCTGCTCTCCATGGTGACGAGTCTCGGTTTATTCGCGATTTGGGTGGTCCTGATCGTAAAGGCGCTGCAGGGGGAGATATTCAAACTTCCGATTGTGGGTGACTTTGCGGAACGGCACGCCGACACAAAACAAGGATGAACGAGGCCAAGTAATTGATTGCTTCTCCACACGCTTTCTGGTATTTTGCCGCAACGTCGCTTGGGGTGGTAAAGGCGGCCGCAAATCAGAGGGAGGGGACTCCAATGGCATTCTGCAATATGTGTGGTGCTCAGGTTGCTGACGGTGCTACGGTGTGCGCGGCATGCAGCGGGCGGGCCGCAGTTCTTCCAGCTACCGCGGCTTCGGGACTTACCGATAATGTGGCGGGGATGCTGGCGTACGTGACCATCATTCCGGCCATCATTTTTCTCGTCATGGAGCCCTACAACCGGAGCCGGTTCATACGATTCCACTCCTTTCAGAGTATCTTTTTCTGCGTCGCGTTAATTATTTTGCAGGTCGGCCTTTCGATCCTGACATTTGTTCCCTTCATGGGATTGATTACGATTCCACTGCACTTGCTTGTCGGTATAGGGGCCCTCGCGATTTGGATCGTTCTGCTGATGAAGGCTAACCAGGGTCAGATGTACAAGCTGCCCTTGATCGGCGATCTGGCGGAAAAGCAGGCTGGATAGGCGGTAACGACGGCAACGGTGCGCGTGGAAGCCGGGCAATTCCTGCTGTGGCCGTGCATCGGTGTCTGAAGCGGTACAACCCTGCGGCCCTTGACTTTCCTCCTCTAAGCTGTCATTCCTATTAGCTTTTACTTCGCACTGTATCGCGCCGGGTTCCGGGTGATGCGAGCGGCGAAAATTCGTGCCAACTGGGGATTGGATTGAAAGTCAAAGTCTTTTACCACGACAAGTGTTTCGACGGAGCGTCGTCTGCGGCGCTTTTCTCCCGCTTCTATCGCGAGCGTGTCCGCAGTGATGTGGACTTTGAGTTTTCTGGCCTGCTGCATCGCGCGGGCTCGCTCTTCAACGAATCGGATTTCGACGGCGACGAAAATGCGATCGTTGATTTCAAATACTCCAGTTCGCCAAAAATCACATGGTGGTTCGATCATCACGAGAGTGCATTTCTCTCGCCCGCGGACGCTGCGCATTTCGAGCGCGACCAGAGCAACCGCAAATTTTACGATCCTGCTTTCAAATCCTGCACCAGTTTTATTGCGATGATCGGGGAACAGCGTTTCGGATTCGATCCCACGCCGCTGGCCGACCTGGTTCATTGGACTGACGTCATCGATGGCGCGCTTTATCCCGATGCTAAGACGGCGGTGGAGATGCAGGCACCTGCGATGAAGCTGACCATGGTCATCGAATCCGCGCCAGACCAGAAATTTGTCCCCACCCTGATTCCGCTGCTAGCCACCAAACCGCTGGCTGCTATTCTGGAAGAACCGTTCATCGCGCCGCTCCTGCCCCCGCTGCTCAAGCGCCACGAAATTTCCATCGACATATTGAAACAGCGTACGGAATGCACCGACGGCACAATTTTCTTCGACATCACCGACCAGGAGCTTGAGGGTTACAACAAATTCGTCCCCTACTATCTGCATCCCGAGTCCATTTATAGCGTGGGCCTCAGTAAGAGCAGCTTTCGCGTGAAAGTGTCGGTGGGATCGAACCCGTGGGCGCCGCAGGAACCAGTGGTGAACCTGGCAAAGATTTGCGAACGCTACGGCGGAGGCGGGCATGCGCGGGTGGGCGCGATTTCATTCAACGTAGACCAGCATGCGGCGGCGATCAAGGCATCGCAGGAAATTGTGAATGAGTTGCGCGCCGCGGTGCGAGCGGGAAACCGGTAAGCTAAATCCACTCAGCAACCCGCCGCGCGAAAAAAGTTAGTTCACATACTTCCCTGTGGCCCGTGCTGCTCTCCGTTACGGCAGCGGAATCCCACTCACCTGGCAGGTGACGGCGCTTCCATCAGTCGAATAGCGGATCTCTTCCGATTGTTCGGCGCAGAAAGCGCGACGCCCGAAACTGTTCCCAGCCGGAACCGCCGCAAGGTGGAACGAGCGAGCTGGAGTTCCTCCGCATCCGGAAAGCGTGAATATATACCCTTGTTTCTTTCCGCTAGCCAGGCCGCTGGCGATCAACATCGCCTGATGTTCATTCGGCTCGCCCCCTCCGAAACCGTCCAGATCGGAAAGTGTGCAGGTGTAGCCGACGGAGGGGTAAGTGCTCTTGTAGGTGTTTTCGGCCGTCAGAATGCTTCGCATCGACGCGACCACCGCCGAATCGCCGCCAAAGGTAATCGTCGAAGGCGAGCCTTGGAGTTGCGTTTGCGTCATTGCGGCGGTTCGCGATTTCATCCCCTCCGTGATGCTTTTAAGGAAGTCGGGATCGGCAAGCGGGACGCGCACACTGAAAAGAATCTCGTTTAGTTTCCAGACGCCAGATTCCATTTTCATGCAAAACGTAATTCGAGGCATGAATGGTGTGCGCTGCAGTTGCTTGTCCTTGTAGGTTCGAAACGAGAGTTCGATATTGTCGTCATCGCCCTGCAGAGAGTCACTGTCCACGATGACCTCAACTCTCTGGCCGGTCTTAAGATCGTCGTTGGCCAGCAAGACAGGTCCGGTTTCAAAGGCCTCGAGCTGATTTCCAGTCTTGTGGAATTGGCTGGCCAGCATTGAGTACTGCTGCAAGGCCTTCAGCGCGCCCGCATTCTCCAGAGCGGTTAAAGTGGCCGCGGGCAGATGTTTTACGAAGGTCCCCGAGCCATTCGTTGAGAACATTTCCATCAGCGCCTGCCGCGCGGTTTGTGGCATAGAGGTCTGAGGAACCTGCGCCGCGCCTAAGGCGCAAGCGGCGAGCGAAAATATCAGCAGCGTTGCGAACTTTCCCATGATGTTCCCCCGGTACTCTACGATCCTGCCATCAGCGGGAAATCCGCTCCAGTTACCGACGTAAGATAAAGAGCGAGCGGCGCAGCCATGGTAATCTGAAGCAACTCCCAGCGCCGCGGCATGTCTTCGCAAGCAACGAAATCCGGTCTTCGCCCCGCGCAGCGGCGCCTCCTGAGGGCGGTCGCTTCCATCGAATTCATCAAGGGCATCTTCGTTTTGCTGATCGGCGTGAGCGCGATTCTGCTGGTGCACAAGGATGCATGGGTAATCGCTGAAAGCCTCTTGGCTTTGTTCCACATCAGCACGGACCGCCATTCCGCGCAACTTTTTCTTGATTTTGCCGACGATATTACCGACGCGCGCTTGTGGGCCGCGGTGCGGCTGGCGTTCGTCTATTCTGCATTGCGGTTTGTGGAAGCCTATGGACTGTGGAAAGGACGCACCTGGGCGGAATGGGTCGCGTTTGGATCGGGAACACTATTGATCCCGCTAGAGATTCGCGAGCTTATGAGAGGCGTGACACTTCTGCGCTCGGCCGTGTTTGTTGGCAACCTGGTGGTGATTGGCTACATGCTTTATCTTCTTCGCACCGGTCGCCTGGCGGCGAACGCCCCGCAGGCTGCTGAAGGCCGCGACCGCAGCCTCAAGTAAGGTCGAACAAGGTGGCAAAGACTTATGGTTTGGAGGGACTCACGGGGTCATCTTCGTGGCATAATCCCAAACACGCGACGACTCCTGCTATTACTAGTCCTACGCCCCACGCCAACGGCCGGCCCAGGATCGGTCCTTCACCCTGAGTAGGCTGGGTGAACGCTCCACAGCGATCCCTGCGAGTGGCCTGCTCGCCCTCTCGCACAATTAAGTCGGAGGAGGGATACTGTTTCGATTTGCGCACGGCGCCGTGTAAGTGAATTTTCACGTCATTCTTTAAGGCGATGACTTTAACCCTTCCATCGACGTCGGTCACACTGTATTGGGTGCGGTCGGAAGTCACGGGTGTCACCATGACGCAACCGATGAGAACTTTCATCCCCTGGGCCGTATCAAGTTGAAGGCTGCCATGGTCCAAAGTCAGCTCGTTGCCCTGGAATTGAAAAAGAGTTTCAGGACCGATCAGTACGGTCGTCCCCTCCATGTTGATTCTGGCGCTATGTCCGCTCTGCGTCCGAACAAGCGAATCGGGAAAGATAGCCGTGACCGACGGGGCAGGACTTTCATTAAGCCAAGTCCCTCCATCGCTGTAAATGAGGCCGCGGTCAGTCACCTGGGCATTCAGGGACGCGGGGACAATAGCGATCATCACGCCGCAAATAAGTTTGCGCCATTGGATCAAATATCTCCCGCCTTTTCTTCACACGGTCGTCCTTGAGCAAGCATAGCTGAGGGTGTAAAAGGCGCATATTGCCTTGCTTGATGACCACTCGCGAGATGATTCGTGAATCAGGCACGTGCGAAGTCGATAAATCCGTGCGCAGCGTCTGTGCGAACCAGCTTGACGCGGAGTTTGTCCCCGACATCCAGGCCCTGGGGGCCTTGGACCAACAAACCCTCTACCTGTGGCTGCAACGCACGGACGAAGGTTCCGTGCGGCGTTACGCCGGTGACGATGGCGTCGAAGATGGCGCCGATTCGATTCTGCATAGCGACAGCGGCGAGACGCTTGGACATTTCGCGCTCGACTTTGCGGGCTGCGTCCTCTTTCGCAGTGCAATTCGTGGCAATGGCCGTGAGTTCATCATCGGAATAAGGATTGGGTTGCCCCGCGAGCAGAGCCTTGACCAGACGCTGGGTGACGATATCTGGAAAGCGGCGATTGGGAGCAGTGGAGTGAGTGTAATCCTGCACCGCTAGGCCGAAATGCCCGGGCGAGGGATCGCCGGGGCGCTCGAGAACATATTCTCCGGGGCCGATCAATTTGATCACGGCCAGCGAGAGATCGGCAAAATGATCGGGGTCAGCTGCTTTGCGCTTCACTAGAAAATCATTGAGGGCTTTGGAATCGGGATCTGGCGGAAGTTTCTCGCCGTGTGTCGCGGCCAGTTGCACGATCCGATCCCAGCGTTCCGGTTGTTTCACGATGCGGCGTAATGACGAAACTTTTTCCAGCATGCGTGCCACCACGCCATTGGCGGC
>JBAVGI010000001.1:0-2008 GCA_049684755.1 Candidatus Sulfotelmatobacter sp. | reverse complement strand
GCCTGGTGCATGCCGAACAGAAGCGTCATATTGCAGTGGATGCCTTCCTTCTCAAGCACCTCGGCGGCGCGAATGCCCTCCCACGTCGATGCGAGCTTGATGAGCACGCGATCTTTGCCGATGCCTTCCTTGGCATACATGCCAATAATGTCGCGTCCCATTTCGATGCTCTTCTCGGTGTCATAGGAGAGACGCGCGTCCACTTCGGTCGAAACGCGGCCAGGAATGATGCCCAGAATCTTTTTGCCGAACGCAACGGCCAGCCGCTTGAACGCGAGATTTGCCACGTCCTTGTCGCTCGCGCCTTCGCCCAGCTCCTTATGCGCATCGGTCAGCACGCCGTCCACAATGGGCTGATACTGCGGCATCTGCGCCGCTGCCGTGATCAGCGAGGGATTCGTGGTCGCGTCCTGCGGATGAAACTGCTCCATCGCTTGCAGATCACCGGTGTCGGCGACGACCACGGTATATTGGCGAAGTTGTTCGAATAAACTCTGCGGCATGAAAACCTCCTGTTGGGGGACACGTAGGGATCCGGTAGGCGTCTACCGCACTAGTGTACCTCTTCCTCTTAGATGCCCCGGAAGGAGGCCGGTTGCAAACCTCTAACTGGACCTAAACGCACTCTGCTCCGCGACTTATGCAAATCGAGACCGGCTGCGCAATCGCGAATTTGACGTGATCACCGAGCTTGATCGGCTATGGAGCAGGAACAGTCTCCTCAGCCTCGGTTGAGCGCGCGCTCTCATGCCCTTGCTCGTCGACGGCGCTCACGGCGTAGTCATAGGTGTGGCCAGGCTGCACGGTTACGTCGTGATATCCAGGTGCCGCGATGGGCTGCGCGGGCGAAACTCGCTGCCAGCTGTTTTCCGTCGATCCTGCCTCGCGCCGGTAAATAACGTAGCCTGCCAAATCGGCCTCGGTGTTTGGCTGCCAGTTTAAGTCGATGGCAGGACCGGCTCCTGCTTCGCCTTCTGTCGCCACTGCAGCTAAGCCTTTCGGCACGGCAGGTGGAAATGCGCTCACTGCGTTGATAAGCACGGGAGCTGACAGAGGCCCCGCCAAATCCAGCGTTTCTCCGTTCACGTTTACGCGGGCGACCCGTTGCGCGCGGTACTCGTAGGTCGCTCCAAACTGAATGTTGCTGTCGAGAGCGCGCCCTCGATCGTTATTGCCATGCGGGCCGGGTTCGACCAGCAACGTTTGCTCCGTCGCTTCAGGATGCGAAGCGATGACGGTTTTTGCGGATTTTGACTCCGCAGGCTGATTCGCTGGCGGCGAAACGAGATGACGCAAGAGCCGAATCGCAATGGGTGCTGTATCGGGCGAAGCAGGATTCCAGCGCAACAAGACGCCGTCGCGACGCATCTCGGCGGCCAACCCATCGACCGCGGCAGGCGCTTCGCCGGCCAGAATCTGTGCACCGTTTGACTGCCCGGCTGTTCGCCCCTTGCGGTTATCGAGCTCCACAAAATAGGTGAGCACACGCGGTGCGCCATCGGCGAGAGCAGGAGGCAGAGTGTCTGTGAACGCTCCGTCAGCGCTGGGCGAGAGATCTAATTTCGCGGCTGCGGAGCAGTTTTGCGTGGCACTCTCATTTCTGCAGATACGCACCGTCACGGTGCCTTTCAGCGGCACCTTATCGGAGTCTCTCTTGGGCATCGTCCAGGTGAGCGCCACCTGGTTGCCCGTGCGCACGGCAGAGAGATCGCTGACGCGCTCGGGAAGATCGAGCGAAGGCGGCTGCGGCGCGCCGGGCATGCCGCAACCGCTCAGAATCGCTGCGCAACTAAGCGCGGCAATCGCACACGCCGCGTTGCCCGCACGGCTGAAGGTACGCAAACCTTTCATTGCCCTACCAGTCTATCGAACCCGCCGCAGCAGTCTTGCCGCCCCGGTCAGGCTTTCTTCAGGTTGGCGAATTTTTCCATCAGTTTCTTGATGCCGTGCCGGAGGACCATGACCGTCAGCTTCGCGTCTTCGCCGTCGCCCTCCCGCATCATCACCG